>JAHDFR010000073.1:16235-22125 GCA_020628065.1 Acidimicrobiales bacterium | reverse complement strand
AGAATGCCTTTGCTGATTTCCAAATCGGTAGGCCATAGGTGACGTCCCCGTCCAGACCGGCGAACCGGCTAACGCACGGTTCACTGTACCCGCCCCGGTCTGTCTAGTCACCGGGTCTATACTTAGACGCTGTGACTGCGACCAAGACCGGGAACAATGACCCTGGTGCCGTAGAGCCGCAAGAATCAGATCCGGCAATGCCGCTGCCGAAACGGCCCTGGTGGAACCGCACCATCAAGGCCGAAGACCGTAAGCGATGCATGAATGGCTTGGCGCTGGTTCACGTCGAGCATTGGGCCTATCGGTTCACCATCATGCTCACACTCTCGGTCGTGGTGGCCGTGATGGGTTTGTCGCTCAACTCGGCCGCCGTTGTTATCGGCGCCATGCTGTTGGCCCCCCTCATGCAGCCGGTGCTGGCAACCGGTGCCGCCATGTCGATGGCGCTACCCGGCAAGACTCTGATGTCGGGAATCAGGGTTGTGGCTGCGACGACGTGGTGTATCGCCATCGCCTTCATCATCTACAAGTTCATTCCCGACACGCCGTTCACGCCGGAAATCATGGCCCGCACCCAACCTGATGTGCGGGATCTGATTGTGGCCTTGGCCGCCGGCGCGGCGGGGGCGTACGCCACCGTGCGGGCCGATGTCTCCTCCTCGCTGCCGGGCGTAGCGGTCGCTGTGGCTCTTGTCCCGCCGTTGGCCACAGTCGGCATCACTCTCGAAACCGGAGACTTCGCCCGGGCCTACGGCGCCATGCTGCTCTACACCACCAACCTGGTGGCCATCATCTTCAGCAGCATTCTGGTGTTTGTGACCACCGGGTTCGTTCCCGCTCGTCGTATCACCACCCAGGTTCCCCGGATGCTGTTCACCACGGTGATGGCCACCGCAGTTGTTGTTTTAGTGGCGTTTCCACTGTTCGAAGCTTCGCAGGCCAGTATCCGAAACACCCAGGATCTGGCTGATGCCGAGGCCATCGTCGACGTTTGGCTGGCCGGTGCCGATCTTGAACGAACCGTCGACATTTCCAACGGTTCGGTTGATGTCGTGTTACGAGGCTTCGATTCACCCCCGGACCAGGTACCCCTGGAAGAGTCGTTCGCCGTTCGCTTCCCCGACAAGGTCGTTCTGGTCGAATGGATTCGTCTTGAAAGGGCCACCACCACGACCACCGCTCCCCCACCACCGGACGAGCAGCAACGCCTAGCCGTCGAGGGCGAAGTGGCCGAGTGGCTGGCTTCGGCTGACATCGAATACCAAATCGACTCGGTCACCTTTATTGATGGTGGCATCCGGATCGACGCATCGGGCAACGGCACGCCTCCGCCATTGAGCGGCCTGATCAAACAGTTGGAGGCGACCGGCGAAACCCGCACACCCAGGCTCAACTGGACCCAGCGGGAAACCATTCGGCCCGGTGACGAAGTGGCCACTCCGTTGGAGTTGAATACCGAATCGATCCAGGCGGCGGTAGACGAGTGGTCTCGGGGACGATGGGTGATACGTGAACTCACCTACAACGGCGATCTGCTCGTGCTGGAGCTGGCCGGGGCGTTCGAACCCAACACCTTCCAGATCCGCCAGTTGAGGGAACGCCTCAACGAGATCGACGACGACTACACGCTGGAGTTGTACTTCGTCGAGCGAGTGATCGTCACCACAACCACCACGGCTCCTCCGACCACCCTGGCCTGAGGCGGGCTACAACGCCGACTACAGCGACAGGCTGACCGGTTCCGGGCGCCCCGATGATCGGAACACGTCGGCCAGGACCGACACCAACCGGTCGAGCGAATCAGGTGTCAGTGCCGCCATACGCGGAGGGCTGGGTGAAAACGCCAGCGAAGCCGAACCCGGCCGGGAGACCGACGCACTGTCGCCATCGAATCGGACAATAGTGGGCGAGACGGAAGCGAACGGATCCTGCTCGGCCCCTAGCGGTTCGGCCGGCCGAACAGCCCGGCCGACGATCATGCACAGTCCGAGGTTCGAACCGCGCCGAGCCAGCTCGGCCAGTTCCCTCGCCGGCTCGACCGTGACGATCCGACCGGCCGCATCGGCTGTTCTCTCATGGTTGCCGCCCAACACCGTTCCGGCGGGATCGGAGACGATGACCACCAGATGGGGAACAGAACTATTGGGCTTGGCTCGTCGCAGGTCGGCCATCGAATCACAACCCAATGTGGCCACCAACGCTTCGCGTCTGTCCAGTTCGGCGGCCAGAGCAGCCAACGCCGACTTGGTGGCCGCCGGGGTCGGGTTGATGACGGACGCAACGGTATGGGGCAGCCGGTCGCAAGAAGCCAACATTCGGCCACCCAGCGCGTCAAGAAGCACGAAGTTGGCCTTGAACGGGCTCTGGGTGACGGCGAGGCCGGCCACCAGTTGAGCCAAGTAGGCGTCGCTGACCCCCTCTACAAGAAGCAGGTGCTCCTCTTCGATGTCAAAGCCGACGGTTTCCTGACCGGCGCTCGGGTCGACTCCCAGCGCCAAAGATGCGCCGGCTGTAGCCTCGCTGCGTTCCCAGGTTCTAGCAATAACCGATTGCTCTGCGCTACGCCGACCGTTAGCCGGTCGAGGTGGCGGGACCGATGCTGTCGAACCACGACCCTCCCCGGACTCACCGCCGAAGAAACCCGATCTCGATGGGGAGCCGTCTTGCTGCGAGCCTTGGACATCAGATCTGGACACATCAGATCTGGACGCATCAGATCTGGACACATCGGACCTGGCCGTGTCAGGGCCGGCTAGAGCGTCGTCTGTTTCTATCGATGGATTAGTGACGGTTGCGGCCTCAGTGACCGGTTTAGCCACCTCAGCTTCGGACACCGGCTGCGGAATGGCAACAGTCGAGTCGGGCTGCTCCACATCACCGGTGAGGCTTCCAACCAGTACCACATCGTCGTCGACGGGGACGGGTTCGCTGTGCCGGTTGGTCTCTTCAGACCGGCGAGTGGCCGCGGATTCCACCGGCTCCGGCTTCTCCGGCGCGTCACCGGAATCACCAAGTTCGACCGAGTTGCTCAGGGTCGGCATCGCCCCTACTGGCTCCTTGACAGCACTGCTCTCAGCGGTAGCCGCGCCATTGGCCGGCTGGTCGACGTGTCCTGCGTCGGCCGAAGCACCACCCACAGCCTGATCAGCGACGTTGGGCACAACCGGCTCAACCATGGGGGCGAGCGAACGGGCAAGCTCTTCGGCATCGACAATGGACATGGACTCGCAGGCGATGCCCATGACGGCCGATCCGTCGTCTTCATCAGTGGACCCACCGTCGTCAACCGACGGGGACACTTCAACTCCAGCAGTGACCAGTGTCCCGAACTGATCGGTAATCTCAATCGAAACAGTGGGCACCGTCCCGGCTACAGCCTCGGCCGGAGTTGCCCCGTCGTCGGCCACCACCATCAGCGAAACCAACGGGTTGTCGGCCAACAACGACATCAGGTGCGGTCGCACCCCTTCGTCTCCGGCGGCATGACCATCGAGGATCACCACTGTTCGACCGGCACGGGATGAAGCCAGGCCGGCCAGTAGTTGACGGGCCGATTCAGGGTCGGACGCCACCGTCGGCGCAACACCGGCATCAGAGCTCGAGTTACCGGCCAAAGGCCCGCAATGCGGCAGCCAGCGCATCCACCGCCAGCCGTCCGATCGGACACCGGTAACCGCCGAAACCAAACGAACATCGGACGGTCGGTGCCGCAGAGCCAGCTGAGCCACCAACGACCGGACAAGGCCATGAGCCTCGTCGGGAGCGCCGTGCACTCGAGCCAGTCGATGCTCGGCGAAGTCGACCACCACCGGTGCGTTGTCCACCCGGCGATAGTTTTCAGCCACCGCAGCCATCTCCTCACGGAGCGCCGGGTCGCCGCCGTCGGGAAGCTCGAAGCGGACCCGACTGACGAGAGAGGCCAGCCCGAGTCGAGCCTTCAACCCCGAGCCGACCGGCGTCCGCCAGATCACCGGGGGGCTCTCCTCCAAACCGGCCGCCAAATCGTCGACATCAGGGACCTCTATTCGCCTGTTGGCGACCTCGATGTCCTGCAGCATCTCGATGGAGGACCGGATCTCCTCCAAGTCGGCCCTGAACGCCAGCAGTTGCTCATCATCAGGTGACTTGCGCGATCTGAACAAGCCGCCCTTGGCCGGCTCAGGTGGGGTTGGGAACTCAACGGAGGGTGGATCCTCACTGGGAGGCGAGGCAATCGACGGTGGGACAACAACGGCGTTCAACGCACCCAACACCGAGTCGTCGGTGGTCGACATGCCGAGCTCGTTTACCGGGGCCACCCGAACGACAAACCATGTCTGGCCGACCAGGATCCGATCACCGGGTTCAACCGGCTGGGATCCGGTTATCCGAGCATCCTCAACGATGACTCCATTGGTCGAGCCGTGATCGTGAACGATCACCTCGCCACCGGCCTTCAACTCCAGCGAACCGTGGAAACGGGACACTCCCGGATCGATGATCACAAACCCGTTGTCAGCCGCTCGACCGATGCTCAACTCGCCCACATCCATGGTCAGGGTTTCGCCTGACCGAGGCCCGGTGAGAATCTCAATCGAAGCTCCGAGGCGGCGATCAGCCATAGCGTCACCATCGCCAGGCGCGACCATCCGCACAATGTCACCGTTGCGAATATCACACAACCCGATGATGTCATCGGGCAGCAGTGTCTTGCCTGTTCGCTCAACCACCAGCCAGGTGGGATTCGATTCGCCCAATTGCTCCAACGCCTGCCCCACCGGGGCATTCAAAACGACGGAGAACATGCGATCCATCGACGTTCCGTCGTGGGTTCGCATGGTGAGGTGGAACGTATGGTGCGCCGCACTCTCTGCCATAAGTCATGCGGGGTCAAACGGCCTGTTGTCTAATGCCGCCGAAGCCCCGCACGCCATGATATTGGGTTTGAGGCTCCAGGGGAAGTGAGGGGTGCCGGCCGCCAATCACAGCCACCTCTACCCTCAGCACTCTCTTTTCCGTCCTCGGTATTAATTGGGCGTTAACTGCACGGCAAAACCGTCGAAACTCCACCCACGGGCACCTGTCGGCGCCGTAGTCTGACAACGTGGCTTGGAGACCATTCCCAGTAACCCTGTTCGACTGCGACTCAACGTTGTCCACCGTCGAAGGAATCGACGAGTTGGCGGACGGTGACGAGCAACAACAACAAATAGCGGAGCTCACCGACGCCGCCATGGAGGGTACCCTGCCGCTGGAAGACGTGTACGGCGAACGGCTTTCGGTCCTTCAGCCCACCAGGGCACAAATGCGGTCCATTCGCGATCGCTACAAGTCAACGGTGGTGCCGCACGCCCGAGAGGTAATCGCCGCTCTCAACGACCACGGCAATGAGAGTTGGGTGATAAGTGGCGGCCTCTACGAGCCGGTGGCCGAGTTCGCCACGTGGCTCGGTGTTCCCTCCAATCAGGTTCACGCCGTCCCCACCGAGTTCGATCCCCTGAACGGCGAATGGTGGGCCCCAAACCAGGCGGTCGAACGCTACGCCTGCTACTCGTCGAGTGGTCTCACCACATCCACCGGCAAGGCCGACATTATTCGCCGCCACGTCAACAACAGCGGCCGCAAAATGTTTGTCGGCGACGGCACGAGCGATCTGGCCACTGCTGACACAGTGGATCTCTTTGTTGCCTTCGCCGGAGTGGTCAGTCGGCCAGCGGTGGTGGCGGCGGCGCCGGTGGTCGTTACGTCACCTTCCATCGCCCCTGTGCTGGCATTGGCCACAAGCCCAAGTACCGTTAAGGACATGGTCGGTGGACGCCACGATGAGGTGGCCCGCCAGTGCCTGAGGGAAATAGACGATGGCGGAGTCCGGTTCAACGATGAACGACTGGCTCAAGCCTTCGCTTCATCG
>JAHDFR010000073.1:0-16135 GCA_020628065.1 Acidimicrobiales bacterium | reverse complement strand
ACCCTACCGGGTTCTGGTGTCCGACAAGCTCGGTTCGGACGGCCTGGAGCTGTTGACCGAGGCGAAAGACGTCGAAGTGGATGTGAAGACCGGACTCGGCGAGGACGATCTGTGTGAGATCATCGGCGGCTACGACGCCCTCATCATCAGGTCGGGTACTCAGGTCACCGCTCGTGTCTTGGAGTCGGCCGACCGGTTGAAGGTCATCGGACGAGCCGGTGTGGGAACCGACAACGTTGATGTCGGCGCGGCCACTCGTCGTGGCGTCATCGTGATGAACACACCGGATGCCAACACCATCGCCACCGCTGAACACGCCTTCGCTCTTCTTCTGGCGTCGGCTCGCAATGTGGCTCAGGCCCATCGATCGATGACTGACGGAGCGTGGGCCCGCTCGAACTTCACCGGCGTGGAAGTCCACGGCAAGACCTTGGGCGTCATCGGCTTCGGCCGGGTCGGCCGGGCAATGGCTTGTCGTGCTCAAGCGTTCGGCATGAACGTGTTGGCCTACGATCCTTTCGTCAGCGAGAAAGCGGCCCGGGATTTCAAGGTCGAGTTGGCCGACCTCGACGATGTCTTGGCTGCATCCGACTTTGTCACCCTGCACACTTTGTTGTCGGATGAGACTCGAAATCTGATTAACGCCGAGCGGCTGGGTTTGATGAAGCCGACCGCAACCATCGTGAACGCCGCCCGCGGTGGCTTGGTTGATGCCGCCGCAGTGGCCGAGGCTTTGGACGATGACCGGCTGAGAGGCATCGCCATCGACGTCTACGATGTCGAGCCGCCCGAGGCCGACCACCCCCTTGTCGGTCACCCCAAGGTGGTGCACACCCCTCACCTCGGCGCGTCGACCGCCGAGGCCCAGCGTGGCGTGGCCATTGAGGTGGTGAAGCAGGTCCTTGACGCCCTACGCCAAGTGAAGGTGACCAACGGTGTGAACCTGGCCTTCCCGCCCGGTTTGGACTTCGCCCGCGCCAACACCTTCATTTCGCTGGCCGCCAACCTTGGTCGCCTGCAGGCGGCTATGGCCGACAACGTGATTACATCAGTGGAGGTTGAGGTCTACAGCGACGATGCCGAGGACCTGATGCGCCCGGTGGCGGCTGGCATGTTGCAGGGGTTGTTGGGCTACGAGATGGCCGAAGGTGTCAACTTCATCAATGCCCCGGTGGTGGCTCAGGAGAAGGGTTTGAAGGTTTCCCGATCGGTTGGTCTCGGCCGCCCGGACTTCACCAATCAGATCACCTGCAAGGTGAGCTGGGAGAACGGTGAGCGCATCATGTCGGGCGCCGTGGTCGACGACAGCGCAGGGCGGGTGGTGCAGATCTCCGGCTACCGACTGGAAGCCGAGCCGGTCGGTTCGGTGCTGATCATGCTGAACGATGACGTTCCCGGCGTAATCGCCTCAGTCGGTGGCGTCTTCGCCGACTACGGCATCAACATCGGCGAGTGGCGGCTCGGACGGGACAAAGAGAACAATCAGGCGCTGTCGTTCATCAACCTGGACGCCACTCCGGATTGCGCCATTGTCGATTCGCTTCGCGGCCTGGACGCCATTCGCAAAGCCATCATCGTTGACTTCTGACCATCCCTCCCGACAGCGTAAGCTGGGGTAATGCGAGTCGGTGCGTTTCTCTTTGGTGGAGTCGAGATGGACGATGCCGGGGCCGGGCCACCGGCGTCGGTTGATCGCCGGTACACCAACGAGCAGATGTGGCGCGCTTCGGAGCAGATGCTGGAGATGGGCGTTCTGTCGGACCGGTTGGGCTACGACAGCTACTGGCTGACCGAACATCACTTTCAGTACGAAGGATATGAGGTGCTGCCGAACGGTCTGATGTTCGGTGCCATCCTGGCTGAACGAACCGAGCGCATCCGTATCGGCACCATGTTCAACGTGGTCGGCCAGTGGCATCCACTGCGCTTGGCCGAAGACTTCGCCACTCTGCACAACATCTCCAGCGGTCGGGCCATCCTTGGAGTCGGCCGAGGGACCGTACCGAGGGAAGCTCAAGCTCTCGGCACTGACATCGGCAGCTACGACAACCCGGACAAGGCCGACGCCGACGCCCTCAACCGCAAGCAGTTCGACGAAGCCATGGACGTCATCGGGCTGGCGCTCAACCAGGAGCAGTTCAGCTACCACGGTGAGATTTACACGTTCCCTCCGGCCGGCATACCGGACCGAGGGGGCTTCGTTGAGACGCTGACGCTGGTTCCCCGACCGCTGTACCCGTTCGAAACGTGGCAGGCCATCACCTCTCCCCCAACGCTGGAGTACGTGCCCCGCAAAGGGTGGGGCGGCGTATTCTGGCTCAAGCACCACAGCTTCACCAAACAGTTCTGGAACCGCTACGCCGAAATCTACGCCGAAACCCACGGGGTCGAATTAGCCCGGGGCGAGAAGCGGACCTTAGTGGTCAACACCTACATCGCCGACAGCCGGGAGCAGGCCATGGCCGAAGTTCGCGACGGGCACGACGAGTTCTGGAAGTTCCTCGGCCCCTACGGCTGGAGCCGGGGCTATATGGGACCGGATGGCAAGCCTTCGCCCCCGGGCCTCATTCCAACGTTGGAAGACTCGTTGGAGAACCGAACCTGGCTGGTGGGCACCGCGGAGGACGTGACCGAGCAGATCCAGGCGTACGACGAAGCCTTGGGCGGTCTGGAGAATCTGATCATCTTCCCCAATATGCCCGGCGACGCCTACAGCCGAACAGCCGAACAGTTGGAACGGTTCGCTGCTGACGTGATGCCGAAGATCAACGGAAGCTAGAACCATCGTGGCCATATGGGGCGACGGCGAGCCCTAGTGTTGTCATCAATGTCCGGTACGACTGTTCTCACCAAGGCTCGTTTAGCCGACGGCCGCCTGGTCGATATCTCTATCGACGACGGCACCGTCTCGGCTATTGCCCCCAACGGCACCGCCGACGGGAACGATCGCCCCTCAACCGGCCAGAACCGGGGTCGCCACCGGGATCTGAGAGGGCACATTGTGTTGCCCGGATTCCGCGAGCCTCACGCCCATCTGGACAAGGCACTGTCAGCCGAAACCGTTGACAATCCAGCAGGCGACCTTGGCGGAGCCATCACCGCCTGGCTCGACTACCGAGCGGGAATCAGCCACCGCAACTACGTCGAACGGGCAACGGCGGCCGTCGACATCTATCGGCGCCACGGGGTTCGAGAAATCCGAACCCACGTGGACCTCGGGCTTGACGTTGGCACCAAAGGCCTGGAGGCGCTGCTGGAAGTCAAAGCAGCGGTGGCCGATGACGTCGACTTGAACCTGGTGGGCCTACCGGTGGGTCTCACCGGCGACAACGCCTCCGCCGTTGTCGCCGTCTGCCGGAGAGCCCTCGACCTCGGACTGGACTTGATGGGAGGGGTACCTCATATAGAGGAAGACCCGGTGCAGGCAATTGAGATCATTCTTGAACTGGCCGGTGGGTACGGGCGAGGAGTTGACATTCATGCCGACGAAAATCTGAACCCTGCCTCCGGAGATTTGCTCTCCCTGAGCCAAGCGGTCAAAAGGACAGGCTTTGAACCGCCGGCCACGGCCAGCCACTGTGTTGCCCTGTCGGTCAAACCACTGGACGAGCAAAAGCGCATCGCCCGACTGGCGGCTGAGGCCGGGGTGTCGGTTGTGGCTCTGCCCCACACAAACCTCTATCTTCAAGCCCGGGATCAACAGGTTTCACCTCCCCGGGGTCTCACCCCGGTCCACCTGTTGACGCACGCCGGTGTGACAGTTGCGGCTGGCGGCGACAACCTTCAAGACCCTTTTAACCCTCTAGGTTCAGGCGATCCGCTGGAAGTGGCTTCACTGATGGTCTTGGCCGGCCATCTGACAGTTCTTGATGCTGTGTCGGCAATAACCACCACCGGCCGAGCGGTGGTGTCTGAAGGCGATCTCGGTGATCTGGTCGCCATACCAGGGGAGTCGATACGAGAGGTTGTGGCCACCCGACCCGCCCAGCGTCTGCTCTTGGATTCTTGGTAGGGTTCGACGTGTGATTCTCTCGGACCGCACGATCAAGCAGGAAATCGCCGATGGTCGGATCATCATCGAGCCGTATGAAGAGGCCGCCATTCAGCCGTCCTCGGTCGACCTCCGTCTCGACCACCGGTTCGTGGTATTTCGCAATCACACCTTCAGCCACATCGACGTCAAAGCCAACCTGGAGGCACTGACCGACACTGTCGAGGCCAGCGAAGAGCACCCGTTCATTTTGCATCCCGGCGAGTTCGTCCTCGGGTCGACAGCGGAGCGCATCGCCATCCCGGCCGATCTCGTCGGACGCATCGAGGGCAAGTCAAGTTTGGGCCGGTTGGGACTGCTGATTCACACCACGGCCGGCTTTGTCGATGCCGGTTGGGACGGACAGCTGACGTTGGAGTTCTCCAACGTGGCTAGCCTGCCGATCACGCTCTACCCGGGAATGAAGATCGGGCAGATCAGCTTTATCCGGATGACGTCCGAGGCCGACAATCCCTACGGCACCGGAGCCCTTGGTTCGAAGTATCAGGGTCAGCAGGGCCCGCGGCCGTCGCGGTACTGGGAGAACTTCTAGGCCCGATCGTTTCGGCGGCCGGTTGAACGGGCGCGCCGAAGACGCCGACCTGGAACGGGCCGGGGGTGCCCGGAAGGCATCTCTGGGCCAGAAGTACTACGCCTATAGGTGAGATTCGTAGCAGTACTGTTACACGTTCGGCGCGACCCTGGACCCTGTCACAGCGTCCTTATAACATAACGAACACACACAGTCGGTCATAGGTTGAAAAAACTTCGGATGCGCAGTCCCACGACACATCGGCGCAACTCGAACTAAACCTCCTTATTGAACCGGCCGAATGAATAGGGATCGGAGTTAAAGGAACGTCGAATGGCGGCAGTACCTTTTAGTTTGCGTGCCCCCGCGACCGAAGAGCGGGGTTTTGGATATCTGGCGATGGCCTGGGTGGCGACGACAGTCGCACTGGTTCTCGCGGCATCATTTGTCGTCACCGGCACTGCCGCTGGCAATGAGGTGGTGGTCAACGAGACCATCGATCTCGGTGGCGTCCTCACTCCGGCCAGTACGCCGGCCGACGAATATCCGTCGGTGTTGTACGGCGGGATGATGTGGTCGCTGGTCGAGGGCCGAGTTGTTCCTCGAGCCGACGATCCGTTCAGCCGACCAATCGTGGTGGCCGAGATGCTGGCCGCCAACACCACCGACCATCAGCTGCGAGTCAGAGAGAGCGACGTTTCCATCGTGCTGCCTGACGGCTCCCGCCATCAGGCCACCCGCTTCGAACAGACGTCGGCCACCTCCCGGTTTGCCGTAGAACCCGGCCAGATCCAGCAGGTCACGGTGGTCTTCAAGCTGCAATCCTACGTTGACCCGAATCCTGCCGACCTCACGGTCGAGTTCAGCGAGCCGAGTCGCATCCCGGCCTCGATGCCGCTCATCGGTGGTGAGCCGGGTCTTATCGGTTCAACCGAGTTCTCGATTGACGACGCCGTCACCGTTATCCCCGACACGATCAACGCTCCATCGAACCTGGTCATCGAGCCGACAGCGGCCTCGGTGCAGATCGAACTCGGTGCGTTCCGTGCCCCTAACGGGCAGCGGGTGGCCGCAGTTGACTTCGACATTCGTCGAGTAAGCGCTTCGGCGGCGGCCTTGTACCTTGACGGCGAGTTCTGGGAAATGACGACCAACGGCCAGACACTGGCCCCGGCACGGGTAGCCCGCACCGGCTCAGCCGCCGGCAGCGACTCTGTCCAAGTCGTGTTTCTGGTAGACGAGACAGTCACCGACATGGTGCTCAAGGTCGGAGCCAACACCGAATCGGCCACGGTCTACGACATTTCCAGCACCCAGTAACAACAAGCCGGTTGAAACCGGAAATCGATCTTCCTTAACAGCCCGTCGCACACCCGCGACGGGCTGTTTCGCGGCCCACCAAGTTCAGGGTTGGAGCCGATTCACCCAGCCATGACTAGCAAAAAGCTTCAAATTGGGCGACACTGACCGTACGGATGTGTTCGGCCGGTCAACCCGCCGCCTGGTTGTCGGTGTTTCCAGATCACGCTCGCCCCGCGATCAGGAACGTCTATCGTCGTCCTCGGCGTTGATCAGTGAGCCATCTCAATCTGAGGAGATTACTTTCATGCCACCAAGAGTTCCGATTACCCGCCCCCTTGTCTTCGGACAGGCGCGGGATCTCGTCAACGAACGGGGTGCTGACGCACTAACCATGCGAGCCCTGGCTTCCACACTGGGAATCGAAGCCCCATCGCTGTACAAGCACGTGAAGGGCAAAGACCAGATTCTCGATGGGATATGTGAACTGGTCTACAACGATATTGAAGTCGACCTCGTGGGCTGCGACACCTGGGAGGACCGACTGCGTGAATACTGCCGGGCCTACCGGCTGGCGCTACTGAAGAACAGTCGCTGCGTTCCAATTCTGGCCATACGACCCATCGCCACCGAGTCGGCTATGGGTGTCGTCGAAGTCACGCTTCAAGAGTTCGCTGACATCGGGTTTGACCCCGACACTGCGTGGCAGCTTCTGAATGTGGTCGCCGCCTTTGTCATCGGCCATGTTCTAGCCGAAGTCGGAGACAACCCGATGTCTGAGGAGATGCAGGATCATCTGACCGGGTTCCGTCAGGAACTGAACCCGGCGGCATACCCTCTGGCTTCGGCCACGATCGGGGATCGTCAACCGGCCCGAACCCAAGAGTTCGAGCTGGCTCTCGATCTGCTGATCGCTGGTATTGGCAGCAGATTCCCGGCGGTCATCGAACGCCCGGCGGCAGCCCTGGCCAACTAGAAGGTCAGCCCAACTAGCCGATCAGGCTTCGGCTGATTCGCCACTCCCGTTGAGAACCACCGGGGTCGATGCGGCGCGCTCGCCGTTCTCGATGGCTTCGAGCAGATGCATGGCGATGTCGGCCACGCGGACATCCTCTTCTTCGTATCCGTGGCCTTTGACGCCGTCATCCATCATGACGTAGCAGAACGGACAGGCGGTGGCGATGCGACTGGCGCCGGTTTCGACCAGCTCGGCTGAGCGTTCGTCGTTGACCTTGGTACCGATGTCCTCTTCCATCCACATACGGGCGCCGCCGGCGCCGCAGCACATGCCTTTGGTTCCGTTTCGACCGGCTTCGACGATCTGGATGCCTTTGAGCGAACCGATCACGTTGCGGGGAGCGAGATAAACGTCGTTGTGGCGGCCCAGGTAGCAGGAGTCGTGGTAGACGATCCGCTCTTCCAGCGAGGCGCCGCTGAGATCAAGCTTGCCCTGGGAGATCAGCCACTCCAGGAACTGGCTGTGGTGGACCACCTCATAGTGACCGCCCAACTGCGGGTATTCGTTGGCCAGAGTGTTGAAACAGTGGGGGCACTGGGTGACGATCTTTTTCACCCCGACACCGTTGAGGGTTTCGATGTTTTGCTTGGCCAGCATCTGGAAGATGTACTCGTTGCCTGAACGGCGGGCCGGATCACCAGTGCACAGCTCGGCCGGGCCGAGGATGGCGAAGTCCACGCCGGCCCGTTGCATCAGCTTGGCCATGGCCTGGCTGACCTTCTGGTTCTTGTCGTCGAAGCTTCCGGCGCAACCGACCCAGTACAGGTACTCGTGCTGGAAGATATCGCCGGCCCGCATTTCGTCCGGCTCGATGACGTCGACGGCCAGATCCTTAACCCAGTCGGTGCGCTGGGTTTGGCTCATGGCCCACGGGTTGGAGGAGTTCTCCATGGCCCGGAAGGCCGTTCCCAGCTCGGTGGGGAAGTTGGACTCCATCAGCGTCAGATAGCGACGCATATCCAGAATCTTGTCCAGAATCTCGATGTTGACCGGGCAGATCTCATCGCACGCCTTGCACGAGGTGCAGGACCAGACTTCTTCTTCAGTGACCCGCTCGAACACCCAGTTGGCTTTGACTTCGATGTCGGGCTCGACCCCGATGGGCGGTGAAACCGCCGGGTCACCGGTGCGGGACATGACCTCGCCTGTCTTCAACACGATCTCGCGGGGGTCAAGCGGTTTGCCGGTGGCGTGGGCCGGGCAGACCGAGGTGCAACGACCACACATGGTGCAGGCATCGGTGTCCATCAACTGCTTCCAGGTGAACGACTCGACGGTGGAAGCGCCGAAGGTCTCCAATTCGGTGGAGTCCAAGTCGGGCAGCGGCTTCATGGCGCCCTTCGGGCGGTCCCGATCGGATAGGTACATGTTCAGTGGTGAGGTGAACATGTGGCGCATCATGGTGCCGGGGATGATGGCCAGGAAGGCACAGAAGCTGATGACGTGGGCGGTCCACCAGATCTGGTGCCAGCCGGACAGCGAATCCGATCCGTCAACCAGCTGGGCCAGCGGATAGCCGATGACCGACCACTGCTCGTAGTCGGGGCTGCCTTCGAGAGCGATCCGGTACGCCTCGGCTCCGAACCCGGTGACACCGATGGCGGTCAGGACACCGAGGATGACGGCGTGCTCAGGACGCGTCTTGATGGCAATGCGGTATGGCCGCCAACGTCGAGGGCCGTAGCGACGAACGATGGCGATGCCCATGCCGGCCAGGAAGCCGAGCCCGGCCAAGTCGCCGATCAGGGCGTAGGCCTTATATACGTTGCCGTTGAGGAACTTGAGGTTTTCCGGCACTTGATGGTTGATTTCCAACACGGTGGTGACCGCCAGCAGAATGATGAAGCTGAAGTAGATCAGCGAGTGCATGATGCCGGCGCCGGGTTCCCGCATCAGGGTCTGCATGTAGATACCGGAGCGGAAGTCGGCCAAGCGCTTCTTGGCGTTCTTGCGATTGGTGGTGCGACGGTCGGGGGCTCCCCGCTCCCAATTCTTCACCCGATAGGACAACTGGAGTGAGCCCCACACCAACAGAACAGGAATGATGGTGTAGAAGGCCAACTTGAACGAGCCGGGGACGTTGACGAAGACCTCTCGTTGGATCTCCGAGTCGTCGTGGAACTGGAAAATGGACGCCGCAATGCCGGATAGCACCGTCACCCCGGCGATGACCAGGCCGACACCCAGCCATAGCTGATTGGCCTTCAAACGCCCGCTGGTCGGGCTGGTGGAGGTCCCGTCTTCGGCGCCTTCACCTGCGTCACTGGTGTGTTCGTCAACAACCGTTGCCATAGTGAGCAAAACGGTAGTGCAAAGTGCGGGTGAAGCGTGCGGTCCAGGCCCGATGTTCGCAAAAATGTTGGCTTGAACGGAGCGAGGCAGATCGTGGCCGTCACTCGGTTAGGTGGTGGACGGCGCAAAGGTTCAACCTTGTAGCGACTTTTCGTAGGCTCTCCGCTCTAGCCCGATCGGTGTCACTGGCGCCTGGCAGACTCGGCCCTATGACCGACACAAAGCCAAATCGGGTGGTTATAAATCGGGTGGTTATAGAGTCCCGTCATCTGCGCTACCTGCTGGTGGCCGAGCTCATGCGATGTCAGCTACCGGTATCACCACGTGAGCTGGTCGAACGCATCGAGGCCCGGGGCCTGACGGTTCCCGGGCGGGCACCAAAGACGGTTTCCGATGCTCTGCGATGGGAGGTGGCCAAAGGCCGTGTGGTCAAGCTCGGACGGGGTCGCTACGCAGGGGGGAACAATCCCCAAGTCGACGAGATCTTGGATTCGCAGTCGCGTCGCTGCCTACTATCCAGGAAGTGATCCCATAAGAGTCGCTACAAGGTTGAACCCCCGGATGTAGGGGCCACCTGCCAGAATGGACTGATGGACCGCACGTTCTTGTGGCCACGCTCGATCTATCTGGTCATGGTGGCCTTGGCCGCCCTCGGTAGCTGCAGTACAACGCCAACTCGCGGGCAAGACAAAGTGCGGGCCACCGAGGCCGGTGACGAAAGCGACGACGTATTCGCCGAAGTCGGGATGGAAGACGACGGAAGCAGCACCGCTGTCGCCCGAGAGGTTCTGGACGGAACGTCGTGGACGCTCAGATTCGGCGGTGGTCCGGATGGTGAGGTTGTCCTGGTCGACGGATTCCCCATCACCCTCAACTTCGATGGCAACACCATCGGTGGCACCGCCGCCTGTAACGGCTACGGCGGTGCCTACACCATCGACGGCAACCGGTTCAGCATCAACGACCTCGGCTGGAACGAAATGGGCTGCCAGCCGGATGTTCAAGCCTCCGAGCAGGCGTACCTGGCGGCGCTGATCGACGTGGAAGCCATCGACCTCGCCCCGGTCGACGCATCACCGGAAGGCAGAGGACAGGAACTGGCGCTCTCCGGCGGGTCAAGCGAGCTGATCTTCGAAGCCAACGCCCCGGTACCCAGCGGGGAGCTGATCGATGGCGAACCAATTGGAGAGCGACCGGTAACAGTGAACGACGACGGAAGGCTAGTGCGGATTGCAGGTCGTGGAGTAGTGTGAGTTCATGCAACTCGTCACTGCGGTAATCAAGCCCCACAAGCTGGATGAAGTCAAGGAAACCCTATCCAAGGTCGGGTTGACGGGTATGACCATTAGCGAGGTCAAAGGGTTCGGTCGCCAGGGTGGCCACACCGAGACCTATCGCGGCGCCGAGTATCGGGTCGATTTTGTTCCCAAGGTCAAGATCGAGGTTGTCGTCGAGGCAAGCCTGGTCGACCAGGTGGTGGATGCCATCGTCAAGGGCGCCCAGACCGGCAAAATCGGTGACGGCAAAGTGTGGGTCACCAACGTGGACACCGTGGTACGCATCCGAACCGGCGAAGTCAACACGGACGCTCTCTAGTCCGTCCTGGCAGATCGGACAGCCGAACAATGGGCGAACAGGCCGAGCCATCGCGGCCGGTAGCCGTGGTAACCGGGGCCAGCCGCGGTCTGGGCGCGGCCATGGCCACACGGTTGGCCGATGACGGTTGGGCCGTAGGCTGCCTGGCCACCACCGCCGAGCGAGCCCAACCGGTGACTGACAAGCTGTTGGCAGCCGGCCATCCTGCCGTCGCAGTCGGGGCCAATGTCAGGGAACGAGAAGAAGTGGACGCCGCCCTCGATCATGTCGAGGCCGTGCTGGGTCCGATTCGTCTCATGGTCAACAACGCCGGTATCGCTCAGGTCAAACCGTTCCTGGACACCGATCCGGTGGAGTTCGAAAACATCGTCGGCGTCAACCTGATCGGCGTGTTCAACGGGTCGCAGGCCGCCGCCCAGCGAATGGTGGCTTCGGGTGTTGCCGGTGCACCAGCCGGTGATTCAGCTAGTGCTTCAGCCGGAGGGTCGATCATCCAGTTGGGATCCATCGCCGGGCACAATGGCTTTCCCAACCGGGTCGGATACTGCGGGACCAAAGCCGCTGTCCACCACATGACCAAAGTGATGGCCATCGATCTGGCACCCCACAACATCCGGGTCAACACCGTCGCCCCCGGCTACATCCGAACCGACATGGTGCAGGAACTCATCGACGCCGGAACAGTGGCTGAAGGACCGCTGACCGGACGGATCCCTCAGGCCCGTCTGGGCACCCCGGAACACATCGCCTCCGCCGTGGCCTGGTTGGCCTCACCCGAAGCCTCCTATGTCACCGGAGAGATTCTCACCGTCGACGGCGGCTGGGTGGCCTACGGCCATATCTGAGCCGGAACATCAACCGCCGCCGACCGGTTAGGTGAACCGATGAATGAGTCTCGCTCAGCTCGATGGTCGCGTCGGGCCAAAACCATTCCGGTCATGCTGGCCGCCACCGCCGGTGCCGTGCTGTTCGCACCAGTCATTCTCCCCGTAAGCGTGGCGGTTGATTTGCTGTCCGGGCGACGCCGGTTCCCGCTCGTTCGTGTCTACCTGTTTCTACTCCAGTACATGGTGAACGACTCGGTCGAGATATTGCTGGCCCCGCTGATGTGGGCCCAAGCCGGATTCGGAACCCGGCTGCAATCACCGGTTTCGATTGATCGTCACCAGCGCCTGCAGGCCTGGTCGATCCGACTGCTGGAACAGCGGGCCGAGCAGCTTCTCGGCCTCCGCTACACCCTTACCGACGCCGATCAGGCGGCGCTCGAACCGGGACCCGTGATCGTTATCAGCCGCCACGCCTCACTGTTCGACGCCTCCCTACCCGGGCTGATCTACCAGAAAATCGGCTACAAGATTCAAGGCATCGTCATGGCCGAGTTGCTGGCCGACCCCGGCTTCGACATCCTCTACGGCCGGTTGGGCTCGGTGTTCATCCCTCGTGACGACGGGGAGACCGCACGAGCGACCGTCAGAGCCATGACAGCCGGCGCCGACGAGCGCACCATGTACGGGATCTTCCCTGAAGGCCGACTGTTCCACCCCACCGTGCGGGACAAGGCTCTGGCCCGGCTGGCCCACTCCAACCCCACCCGAAGCGAACGACTGCAGAGCCTGACCGGTGTTCTACCGCCGAGACCCGGCGGGCTGCTCACCCTGCTGGCCGAGCTCCCGACCGCCGACGTCGTTGTCGTCCGACACCGTGGGCTGGACGGTCTCAGCGGGCTGGGTCGGTTGGTCAAGGTCGTACCAAAGCAGGAACCGCTCACGGTCTCCGTCCAGCGGATACCCCGCCATCAGATTCCTGACGATCCCGATGAACAGATCCGGTGGCTCGACGAGCTCTGGCTCACTATTGATCAAGACCTCACCCGGACGCGAAAGTGATCGTGCCCGGCCAGAGAGTCTGACCGGGCACAATCGATGATTGCTGGAGCCGCCGCGCCCCAGGAATCAGATCTGTTGTAGCTAGCTTTGGGCCAATCCTTAGGATTGGGCCAATCCTTAGGATTGGTAGGCCGTCTCGGCGTGCTGGGTGGTGTCCAGGCCGGCGCGCTCGTCGTCCTCGGTGACTCGCAGACCCATGGTGGCGTCCATCACCTTGGCAATGGCATAGGTGACGACAAAGGCGAATACCAACACCACGACGTTGGCGAAGATCTGCTCCAGCAGAAGTCCGGCCCCACCGCCGTCGATCAATCCGGCTTCAAACCCCTCGGGGTCACCAAGCGAAACCGGAGAAGCGAACAGACCGATGAGGATGCCGCCGACCAGACCGCCGACCATGTGGACGCCCACCACATCGAGGGCGTCGTCGTAGCCGAAACGGAACTTGAGCCGAACCGCCAGCGCACACAGGGCACCGGCGGCCAAACCAATCAGCAGTGCACCCCAGGTACCGACATACCCGGCGGCCGGGGTGATGCCGACCAGACCGGCCACGATGCCCGAAGCGCCACCGAGTGAGGTGGCATGACCGTCCATCATGCGCTCCACCACCAGCCAGCTCAACATGGCGGTGGCAGCGGCGATGAAGGTGTTGGCAAACGCCTGAATGGCGGTGGAGTCAGCAGCGAACGCCGACCCGGCGTTAAAGCCAAACCAGCCGAACCACAGAATCCCGGCGCCCAGCATGGTAAACGGCAGGTTGTGGGGTTGCATGGGCTCTTTCTGCCAGCCCTTGCGGGGGCCGAGGACCAGGGCCAGGGCCAGGGCGGCGGCACCGGCGGCCACATGCACCACCGTTCCACCGGCGAAGTCCAGGCTGCCACGGACACCCAACCAACCGTTGGGTCCGTAAATCCACTGGAACGCAGGCACGAACACCAACATCAACCACACCGGCACGAAGACCACCCAGGCTGAGAACTTCATGCGATCGGCAACCGCACCGGAGATCAGCGCCGGAGTGATGGAAGCAAACGTCAAGGCGAAGAACGCTCCCAGAAGTCCTTCACCTCCGTCCTGGTTGACCGTTACGTCGACCAGAAAGGCATTGTCCAGGTTGCCAATCAAGCCGTGTGAGCTCTCGCCAAGAGCAAGCGAGTACCCGGCGATGACCCAAACCACCGGCACGATGCCGAGACAGATCATGTTCATCATCAACATGTTCAGCATGTTCTTGCTACGGGACATGCCGCCGTAAAACAGCGCCAAGCCGGGCACCATAAACAGCACCAGTGCAGCCGACGTCAGAATCCAAGCTATTGAGCCGGAGTCCATGGAATCACCTCTTGTACTTTCACTACATTGACCGGATTTGCTCCCGCGGAAGATCCCCTTGCGGGAGCGCAACAAAACGAGCTCCGAGTAAACGGCTCCGGCCACGCTGCCGACGCACCACCGAACGCGTCAGTGGGTAACTTTGCCAGTGAGCGTTTTCTGCTCTGTTTCCGCTCTGTTTCCAAAAGATGAACTGTTTCCCGGGGATGAGCAGAGTTCCAGCACACTAAGTGAACCCAACCGGAGGTTGCCATGGCCAGTCCCACGCACGCTGCTCCCAACCGAATCATCTCCCTGCTGCCGTCGGCAACCGAGATACTGTTCGCCCTCGGGCTGGGAGACGCCGTTGTCGGTGTCACCTTCGAGTGCAACTATCCGACCGAGGCTCGCAGTAGGCGGATCGTGTCCACATCGGCCCTGCCGGAAGGCCTCACACCGGCTGAGATCGACAAGATCGTTTCGGAACGGATGGCTGCCGGGGAAGATCTGTACCGGTTGGACCGCGGCGCCTTCGCCGATCTGGACCCACAACTGGTGGTGACCCAGGACTTGTGCGCAGTGTGTGCAGTGGACGTGTCCGAGGTCGACGACGCATTGGCGTTCCTCGGTTGCCAGGCTGAGGTGCTCACCCTGGACCCGATGACGTTGAACGATGTCATCGAAACGGTCGCCGTCACCGGCAACGCAACCGGAACGACGGCGACCGCCGACAAACTGGTGGCCGATCTCCACAAACGGCTGGAGACGCTGGAAACCCGGATCGCCGAGCGTTCGGCAACGCCTTCGGTGCTGGTCATCGAATGGATCGAACCGGCCTTCACCGCCGGGCACTGGGTGCCGGACATGGTCACCGCGGCCGGAGGCACGCCCGTCCTGTCGTTCCCCGGTGAACGGTCCCGCCCGGTCGAGTGGGATGACATCGCCGCCAGCGCAGCCGACGTGGTCATCGTCACCCCCTGCGGATTCGACCTCGACGGTTCAGCCGCCCAAGCCAAGCAGCTGGTTGAGGCTGGGCGCCTCCCGGCCGGAGCCCAGGTGTGGGCGGTGGACGCCGACGCCTACGTCGTACGGCCCGGGCCGAGGCTGGTTGACGGGGCCGAGATCTTCGCCTCCATTCTTCATCCCGATATCGCCGGCGTCCCGAACCCGGCAGCGGCGGTGCAGGTGGGGACCGCTTCGTAGGCCGAGCCTCGTAACCAGAGCGGGGGCGATCTAGGATCAGGCTTATGGCTTCGATCTTCACCCGCATCATCAACGGCGACATTCCCGGCCGTATCGTTTGGAGTGACGAGGTCTGTGTGGTCATGGTCGACATTCGACCCCTGCACCCGGGCCATTGCCTGGTGATCCCTCGGGCTGAAGTTGACCAATGGACCGAGCTGGACGCCGAGACCTCCCAACATCTGATGGCGGTCGCCCACCGAGTCGGCCGAGCGCTCAAACAGCTGATCCCCTGTGAGCGGATCGGCTTGATGGTCGCCGGATTCGAAGTTCCACACACTCACATGCACGTGGTTCCTCTCCAGTCGATGGCCAACCTCGACTTCCGCAACGCCGACGAATCAGCCGACCCGGCCGAGCTTGACGCCGTAGCCGCTCAACTCACCGACGCTCTGGCCGATTGAACCCCATCGGAGGCGGAGGGATCTCACCCACCCGCCTCCAACAGACATCAACAGGTCAGCAAACGGCCCCGGCCAGGCCCAAACGCCGAAGATTCAAAGAAATCTAGGCCGAACGGCTCAGCCAAACCGCGACATAGGGTGAGGACTCCCGGTTCATGGCATGAACCGTTGTAACCGGGGGCCTATTCAGACGGAGCTCAGGATGTCGATCAATTGCTTGTAAGCCCCGCAAGGGGATCGAGTAACTAAGACAAACCGGAGACCGAAATGATCCACTACCACTTCCTCGCTTCCTGGCTCAAGGCCAAGACCGAAACCGAGCGAGGCGCCTCACTGGTTGAGTACGCCCTGCTGGTAGCCCTCATCGCCGTCGTCTGTATCGGCGCCGTGACCTTCCTGGGCAACGAGGCCGCTGACAACTTCAGCGACGTGGGTAACTCCATCAACTAACCAACCAGGCACAGCCGGCCTTCGGGTCGGACAGGTGTTACGAACTGCGTCCGGATCTCCCGGGCGCAGTTC
>JAHDFR010000267.1 GCA_020628065.1 Acidimicrobiales bacterium | reverse complement strand
CATGCGGACCAGCGGGTCGGCCACCTCGGCAGGAGTCGGACCGTCCAGCTTGGTCAGCTCGTTGTTCAACTCGGTGACCCGGGCGATGGCGGTGTTGAAGCTCATCGATTCCATGTCCGAGCCCACCGCGTCGATGGCCCGATGCAGGGCTCGGCGCAGCTCATCGGACGCCGGCTCATCGGTCACCGTCAGCTCACCGGTGGACTCGTCAACCAGGTTGCGCCAGATCCGCTGCAGCAGACGCTGCGAACCAACCACCGACTTGGTTTCCCACGGCCGGTCCTGGTCGATGGGGCCCATGAACATCTCGTACAACCGCAGGGTGTCAGCCCCGAACTGGCTGTACATGTCATCGGGCGTTACGGCGTTCTTCAGGCTCTTGCCCATCTTGCCGTACTCTCGAACCACGGGCTCGCCATTGTGCTGGTAGCCACCGGATGAGGTCTCGGTTACCTCGGAAGCCTCGACGTAGATGCCCCGGGAGTCCTTGAAGGCGTAGGCCTGGATGTAGCCCTGATTAATCAGACGCTTGAACGGTTCAGCGGTGGTCACGTGGCCCAGGTCGAACAGCACTTTGTGCCAGAACCGGGCGTACAGCAGATGCAACACGGCGTGCTCCACGCCACCCACGTACAGGTCGACGCCGCCCTCGGTCGGGTTGTCGCCCCCCATCCAGTACCGCTCGGAGGTTGGGTCGGCCACAACATCGTCGCTCAGAGGATCGATGTAGCGCAGGTAGTACCAGCACGACCCGGCCCACTGGGGCATGACGTTCAGGTCTCGCTTGTAGGACTGCCGGCCCTCGCCGACGTCCAGTTCAACCGTGGTCCACTCGGTGGCCCGGCCAAGCGGCGGCTCGGGCTCGGAGTCTTCGTCCAGCTTGCGGGGCGCCCAGTCGATCAGCTCCGGCAGGTTCACCGGCAGCTCCGCATCCGGTACCGAGATCGGGTTGCCGTCGTCGTCGAACACGATGGGGATCGGCTCACCCCAGTACCGCTGGCGGGCGAATAGCCAATCCCGCAGCTTGGTGGTGACCGTCCCCTCACCGGTGCCGGTGTGCTCCAGGTGCTTGATCATGGCCGACTTGGCCTCGTCAACCGCCATGCCGTCGAGAAAGCCGGAGTTGATGGCCGGGCCTTCACCTATATAGGCGTCTCCGTCGAAGTCGTCCGGCGGCTGCACGGTGCGGATAATGTCCAGGTCGAAGGTCTGGGCGAACTCCCAGTCCCGCTCGTCCTGGCCGGGCACGGCCATGATGGCACCGGTTCCGTAGCCCATCAGCACATAGTCGGCAATGAACACCGGGATGGCCCGGTCATCGGCCGGGTTGACGGCATACGCTCCGGTGAACACACCGGTCTTGGTCTTGTTTTCCTGGCGGTCCAGGTCGCTTTTCTGTGACGTCTCATGCCGGTAGGCGGCCACCGCCTCAGCCGGTGTCGCCGCCCCGCCCGTCCAGGCGTCGGAGGTGCCCTCAGGCCAAGCTTCAGCTGTCAGCTGGTCGACCAGCTCGTGCTCGGGGGCCAGCACCATGTAGGTGGCGCCGAACAGGGTGTCCGGTCGGGTGGTGAACACCCGGATGGTCGGCTCAACCGCACCGGCGTCAGCATCGGGAACAACAAAATCAATGTGTGCGCCCTCGGATCGACCGATCCAGTTGCGCTGCATGGTCTTGATGCTGTCGCTCCAGTCCAGTAGATCCAAGTCGTCCAGCAGTCGGTCGGCGTAGGCGGTGATCCGCATCATCCACTGCTTGAGCGGCCGGCGAAACACCGGAAAGTTGCCGCGGTCGCTGCGTCCCTCAGCGGTTACCTCTTCGTTGGCCAGCACCGTTCCCAGGCCCGGGCACCAGTTGACTGGAGCCTCGGAAACATAGGCCAGGCGGTATTCGTGCAGCGCAGCCCGCTGCTCGCTGACCGACAACGCCGCCCACGGCCGACCGTCGGGAGTTGGTCGGGATCCGTCGGCGAACTGCGCTTCCAACTCGGCGATTGGCCGGGCCTTGCCCTGCTCGGGATCGAACCAGGCGTTGAAGATCTGGTTGAAGATCCACTGGGTCCAGCGGTAGTAGGCCTCATCGGTGGTGGCGATGGCCCGGCGGTCGTCGTGACCCAGTCCCAGCCGTGCCAGCTGGCGGCTCATGTTGGCGATATTGGCCTCGGTGTTCTCCCGAGGATGAACACCGGTTTGGCGGGCGTGCTCCTCGGCCGGCAGTCCGAAGGCGTCGTAGCCCATGGTGTGCAGCACGTTGTGGCCGGTCATGCGCTTGTACCGGGCGTAGACGTCGGTGCTGATGTACCCCAACGGGTGGCCGACGTGCAGCCCCGAACCCGACGGGTAGGGGAACATGTCCATAATGAACAGCTTGGGCCGCTGAGCCAGGTCGTCCGGCCCGTCGGCCGGGCCGTCGGTGAGCGAACCGGCCGGGTTGGGGGTGTGGTAGGTGCCGGAGTCTCTCCAGGCGGACTGCCACTTGGTTTCGATGCTGTCGGCCAGCGCCGCGTCATAGCGGTGCGGCGGAATGTCGTCGGCCCCCGAATTGGTGTTACTTGAATTGCTGCTGGCGGCCGCGTCGGCCGGGCTGGTTGTACTCACTGGTTAAACCGTTCGCTGATCGGATTTCCCGCCCGCTGATGGCGGTACTCAATTGAGATTCTACGGTGCCAGGCCAATGCTACGGTCTGACCGTGGAGCCTGTAGCGGAGTTTCCATATCCGGGAGTAGGCGGATGAGTAGTCGCCTGAGCTCTCTCGTTGATCAGCTGTCGCCGGTGGTTCGAAACAAGGTGGCGGCTAGAGGAGCAACATCTTGGTTGGAAGACCTTCCCGGTTTGTTGGGGGAACTGGAGGATCGCTGGTCACTTTCCATCGGTTCGGTCTTCGACAGCGGCACCGAAGCGTTCGTGGCCGCCGCCGAGATGGAAGGCCAACAGGTGGTTGTGAAGTTGCTGATCCCCGTTGGCGATGATCCGGACAGACTGGCCGATGAGATCACCGTTTTGGAACTGGCCGACGGCGATGGCTGCGTTCGGTTGCTTCGTTCCGATCGTTCGCTGCTGGCCATGGTGGTTGAACGGTTGGGGCCGTCCATCTTCGATCTCGGTCTGCCGATCGAGGATCGGCACCGCCACTTGGTTGACGCTGCTCAAGCTCTGTGGAGACCGGCGCCCGATGTTGACCTGCCCACCGGAGCGCACAAGGTGGCCCTGTTGGTCGACATGATCACCGGCTTGTGGGAGGAGCTCGACCGGCCTTGTTCGGAACAAGTGGTTACCCATGCTCTTGATTGTGTTGAGCGCCGCCGAGCGGCTCATGATGATGAGCGGGCTGTCCTCGTCCACGGTGATGTTCACCAGTGGAATGCGTTGCGCGACGGCGACCGGTTCAAACTGGTCGACCCCGATGGTCTTCTGGCCGAGCCCGAGTACGACCTCGGGATCCTGATGCGAGAGGATCCGCTGGAGTTGATGTCGACTGATTCGGGGGAGCGGGCCAGAGAGTTGGCATCCATGACCGGCCTCGACGCCAACGCCATCTGGGAGTGGGGAGTTGTGGAACGAGTGTCAACCGGGCTGCTGTGTGTCCAGATCGAACTGCAACCGGAGGGCGACCAGATGCTGGCCGCCGCCGAACATGTTGTGTCGGC
>JAHDFR010000266.1 GCA_020628065.1 Acidimicrobiales bacterium | reverse complement strand
AGCGAGATTTGCTCGTCGCTTCGCCGGTCGGCGGTCACGCCGACGGTGTAGCCTCGCAGCATCTCCGACCGTGGAGTTGAGAGTGACATGCTGCCCATGCTCACTGGTCTGGAGATGCAGGCGGTTTCGGTGACGTTGCCAGCCGGTTAACTCGGCCTTACCCAAACCTCACGTTCAACAATCGCCACTTCGTGGGTTGTGAGACGAAGTGTGTCGTCGTTGAGACAACGTCCCGTCGCCAGGTCATATCGGTGCTTGTAAATCGGCGACACGACAATGTCGATGGCGGTATTCGTGTCCGAAACCGGCGGGCTCACAGAGCCAACAAGACCCCGGGCCATAACCGGCACCAAGGTTGCCGGGTCCACGTGGTCAACGCAATACCACCGACCGGCGACGCCGTCGACAAGATTGATGTCGCCGCCTCCCAGTCGAAAGACAGCAACCGGCGTGGCGATGCCTTCCACCGATTCGACCAGAGCGGCAACCCCCCGATTGAACGGCACATCGTCCACGTTGGCGATGGCTGTCCACCCCGCTTCGGGCGCCATCGTGCTGTCATCCCGGCCGCGATCGGATGGCCTGTCGACTGCCGGCATCTGAATCCCGGCGGTGTCAGCAGAGCTCATCGTGCCGGAATCCGTTGGCCCCGTTCGGAAATCCAAACAGGAGTGGAGGTACTTTCGGGTGCATTCACGAATTCAACAAAGTGGCGGAGCCGCTCGGGTTGTTCCAACGTGGCCGTCCACTCACACTGGTAGCGCTCGACGTGCAGGGCCATGTCCGCCTCCAGTTCACCGCAGATACCAAGGCTGTCATCAATGACCACTGAGCGGAGGTAGTCAACTCCGCCGTCGAGCTCTTCGAGCCAGGAGGCCGTACGCTGCAGCCTCTCGGCGGTCCGGATATAAAACATCAGGAACCGGTCGATGTAGGTGACCAACTCATCGTCGGTGAGGTCGGTTGCGAACAGATCGCCATGGCGAGGAGTGCGTCCCCCGTTGCCGCCAACGTAGAGGTTCCATCCTGTCTCGGTGGCGATAACACCGAAGTCCTTGCTCTGCGCTTCGGCACACTCCCTGGTGCAGCCCGAGACGGCACTCTTGAGTTTGTGAGGTGCCCGAAGCCCCCGGTAGCGGAGTTCAAGTCGAATGGCCATCGACACCGAGTCCTGTACGCCGTAGCGACACCAGGTCGACCCAACGCAGCTCTTTACCGTACGAAGCGCTTTTCCATAGGCGTGCCCGGACTCCAATCCGGCATCGATCACCCGTTGCCAGATCAGCGGCAGCTCGTGCAACTGCGCTCCGAAGAGATCAATTCGTTGCGCCCCCGTGATCTTGGTGTACAGATCGAAATCCCGACCGATTTCTCCCAGAGCGATCAGCTGCTCAGGCGTGATCTCCCCTCCGGGTACTCGGGGGACGACCGAGTAGGTACCGTTGCGCTGCATGTTGGCCAGCGCATGATCGTTGGTGTCTTGAAGGGTCGCTTGGTCGCCGTCGAGGATGTAGCCGTTGCTCAACGACGACAGGATTGAGGCCACCGCCGGGCGACAAATCTCACAGCCCCCGCCTGTTCCGTGGGCGGACAGCACCTCCGCCCAGCCGGCGTGGCGATGCACACTAATGAGATCAAAGAGTTCTTGGCGGGTATAGCGGAAGTGTTCGCACAGCGTACGGTCAACCGAGACTCCCAACGCTTCCAACTCAATGTTGACCAACGCTGTCAGATCGGGGATACATCCTCCACACCCGGTCCCGGCAGTGGTAGCGGCCTTGACCTCAGGGGCGGTTCTGGCGCCATCGGCTACCGCCTGCTTGCACTGCTGACGAGTCACCGCGTTGCATGAGCACAACTGCATGCTGTCGGGAAGTTCGATGGTGTTGTCCGCCGAGCCCAAAGAGTCGGGGATGATCAATTGCTCAACATTGGCCGTCGGAATATCACCACTCGCCATGGCCTGAAGAAGTTCAACGTGTGAGATGTCACCAACCAGAACGCCCCCGACCACCCGGTCGTTGACCAGGCTGACTCGTCGGTGCACACCAGAGGTCTGATTGGTGTATTCGATTTTGTCATCCGACGTCGACGACGTTCCAAACGACGCCACGTCGACACCAAGCAGCTTCAGCTTGGTCGACGTGTCCGCACCCTCGAAGGTCGCCTCACCGCCGGTCAGATTCTCTGCCACCACCGCCGCCATCGAATAGCCGGGCCCGACCAGACCGTAGGTCCTCCCGGCGTGGCAGGCGACCTCGCCAACGGCCGAAATGAAGGGGTCAGAGGTTAGGCAGTAGTCGTCTACCACTACTCCGCCCCGTTCGCCGACGGCAAGGTCAGCCTCAGCCGCGAGCTCATCCTGTGGGCGAATGCCGGCCGAGAACACAACGAGATCCGCCGGGATCATCTCCTCCTCGCGGCCGCACAGGCCGGTAACTGGCCCTGCCGAGCTCGCCGACCGGTCAGAGACAACTTCGCTGGTGGCAAACCCCAGGTGGCAGGTGACCCCAAGGCCTGAAATCCATCGTTCGAGAGCGGTTGCCGCCGGACCATCCAACTGTTGAGGCATAAGCCGGTCGGCCATCTCGATCACGTGGGTGTCCAGCCCGAGATTCAACAGGGCGTTGGCCGCCTCCAGGCCGAGCAGGCCGCCCCCGATGACGGCACCGGTCTGAACCTCCGGGCGCTCGGACCAGCTTCGAATGGCATCGATGTCGGACAGCGTTCGGTACTCGAAACAGCCCGGACGGTCCGCCCCCGAGATTGGGGGGACAAAGGGTACCGATCCGGTTGCCAGCACCAAGTGGTCGTAGGCGACGACGTCACCGGAAGAGAGCGCTACGGTCTTTTGGCTGCGATCGATGGCGGTCGCTTTGGTGCCCAACCGCAGGTCGACTCCGACAGCCCGCATCGCGTCTACGTCGGCAAGGGTCAAATCTTCGACGGTGCGCCCGTCGAACAGACCGGAGAGCCCAACCCTGTCGTAGGCAGCTTGAGGCTCCTCCCCAATGACAACAAGCCCGATGTTCTTGGAGCGATGGCGTCCCTTGACCAAAATCTCATCAACCAGCCGCTGACCAACCATTCCATTCCCGATCACCACTATTCGTTGGTGTTGGTCGCTCTCATTCGGCAGCACAGTCACGGTTGCAATCAGATCAGAACTCTGTGTCCCATAGATTCTCAAAAGATGAACTCGCCGAGTCGACGGAACGTCAACGACGGTCCGGATCTGTGAGGCAACTCACAGGGCGACTACCGACCCGTGAGATCAGTCGCTCGGCATCTGAGCGGCCATCACCAAGCGAACAAACCTCGTGGCGGTTGGTTACGAGTTCTCGACAACCCGCCGGGCTAACGCCACAACCAACGCGCAGCGAGCGCAGACCGAACGAGACCGGGCCTTTTCCCCTGTCTCGGTCGGTATGAAGACGTGCCCGCACATCGAACGGATGACATGGCCGTCAACCAACGAATGCACCAGTTCGCTCTCTCGCACAATGTGAGACGGCCGATCGTCGTCATCCCTGCCGGTATCGCCCGGAGACGAAAGACTCGTGCCGTTGTCCGGCCCCAATAGGGAAGTCACCGAACCAGCCTCGACCTTCACGTGGATACACAACTCGGCTCGACGCGGAGCGATCT
>JAHDFR010000265.1 GCA_020628065.1 Acidimicrobiales bacterium | reverse complement strand
CGCGATGATTCGTGGCCGCCATGACGATAGCCGCTCGAACATCTCCACATGCCGGGTCCCCCCGGCCGCGCTACGAGGTTTGGCAGAGTGGTTGAGAACCACAACCCGCCGATGCCGCCCGCTCAATCGAACACCACCTCAGCCGAATGCGGCAAACCACGACGGTCGGGGTCCGACAAGACGATGACGGGCTCGTAGTCCGATTGGTCGTCCGGCAGAACGATCAGCTCCACCTCAGACCGACCCGGCCTGAAGCCGTCCAGGTTCACTTCGGGTGAACCGGTGAAGGCCGTCATGGTGGCCGCTCCGTCCTGGCTGATTCCCTTGCGGCGAACAACGTCACCAACCGTGGCCAAGACGATCCGGAGATCGGCTGCCGCGCTCAACGAGGCGACGTAGGTGACATCCAGATCAAAACGGTCCTCCCAATTCAGGGCATTGCGGCCGTTCACCTGGGCCAGGCCGGTGATGCCGGGACGAACCTCATGACGGCGTGCCTGATGCGAGTTATACAACGGGAGGTATCGCATGCGTAGCGGACGCGGGCCGACCAAACTCATCTCGCCCTTCAATACGTTCCACAGTTCGGGCAACTCGTCCAAACTGGTGGCCCGGAGCTTGCGGCCGAACGAGGTGAGACGCTCGGCATCAGAACCATCGCCGTCACGCATCGAGCGAAACTTCACCAACTCAAACGGCTTGCCGTTGCGACCCGGGCGGGTCTGGCGAAACAACACCGGAGAACCCAACTTCACCCGAACCAGAAGCGCAACCACCAACATGACCGGCATCAACACCACCAGGCCCAACACGGCGGCCACCACATCAACCGTCCGCTTCACTGCCGGATACAGGGCAGGGAGAGCACCGGCAGAACCCGGGCGTGACGGCGAACTCATCAAGCGACCTCTTTCAACGCAGCCGCCAACGACACAACAACCCGCTCCACATCGTCATCAGACAGACCGGCCCCCGACGGCAACGCCAACCCTCGAGCAAACAACTCTTCAGCCACCTCGCCGCCAACCGTCTCGCAGCCGGCGAACACCGGCTGGACGTGCATCGGCATCCACGCCGGTCGGGCCTCAATGCCGTCATGATCAAGACGGCGACACATCTCAGTCGGCGACACACCCTGCGGAAGCAGAGCCACGTTCAACCAGTTGTTGGGCCGCTTGGTGTGCACAAACTCGCCCCACTCCAACACTGCCAAACGCTCATCGCTGCGGTAGCGGGCGGCGATAGCCGAACGCCTGGCAATGATCTCCTCCAAGCGGCCTAGTTGGGCTCGCCCCAGCGCAGCCAACAGATTCGACATGCGGTAGTTGAAACCGATGTCGTGATGCTCATAGTGCGGGACCGGCTGGCGGGCCTGGGTCGACAGGAACCGTGCCCGGTCGACCATGGCCTGCGAGCCGAGCAGGGCACCACCACCGCTGGTGGTGATGATCTTGTTGCCGTTGAAACTGACAACCGAAGCGGAACCAAATCGTCCGGCCCGACCGAGTGACGTCTCCGAACCCAACGCTTCGGCCGCGTCCTCAACCAGTGCCACCTCAAACCGGTCGCAAATAGTCTGCAACGCCGGATAATCGCCGCAGCTGCCGTACAGGTCAACGACCATCACCGCCGCCGGGAGGCGACCGATCTCGGCCCGTTCGGTCAGAAACTCCTCCAGGCGGGACGGGCACAACGTCCAGCTCTGATGATCAACATCGCAGAACACCGGCGACGCCCCGCAATAGGTCACGGCAAAAGCGGAAGCGGCAAACGTCGCCGTCTGCACCACAACCTCATCGCCCGGCTCAACACCGACGCCCAACAGCGCCAGATGCAGCGCCGCAGTACCGGACGACAACGCAACGCAGGCCTCAGCGTCAACGTAGTCGGCCAGCTCCCGTTCGAACGCCGCCAACTCCGGGCCAACCGGGGCAATCCAGCCGCCGTCAACCGCCCGAAGCAGGGCGTCACGCTCGGCCGGCCCCACATCGGGTCCCGAAAGCAGAATCCGCTCGGTCAAACGGCTGCCGACAAACTCGGTGGTCACAGCTGCTCCGCCCCCAGACTGGCCATGCGGCGGCGAGTGTCGAACACGTACGACGCCTTCTCGGCCACCATGGCGTAATCGATGTCGTCGTGATCGGTGACGATCACCACGGCGTCAGCGGCCGAGACCTCTTCCGCCGTCAGATCCACCCGGGAGACAACGTCATCCAACTCGTACTCGTCAACATGAGAGTCATGCAGGTGAACCTCGGCCCCAAGATCAAGCAAACCCTTGATCACCCCGCTGGCCGGCGTCTCACGAGCATCGTTGCAGTTCTTCTTGTACGCCGCCCCCAACACCAGAATTCGAGAACCCCGAACCGGCTTGAACCGCTCATTCAAACCGTCCTGCACCCGGCGAACCACATAGCCCGGCATCCCGTCATTGATGGCGTTGGCGATCTTGACGAACTTCGAAACCGATCCCACCTCCCGCTCAAACTGCCACGACAAATACGACGGGTCGACCGGAAGGCAATGGCCGCCAACACCCGGTCCGGGAAAGAACGGCATGAAACCGAACGGCTTGGTGGCGGCGGCATCAATGACGTTCCAGATGTTCACACCCAGAGTCTTCGAATGCATGGCCAGCTCGTTCACCAGGGCAATGTTGACGTGCCGGAACGTGTTCTCCAGCAACTTGGTCAGCTCAGCTTCCCTCGTTCCTGAAACCGGAACCGTCTCGTCGACCAACGTGTCGTAGAAGTTGCGAACCGCCATCAGCGACGCCGCCGTCGTGCCGGACACCACCTTCGGGGTTCGCTGAAACGTCCAAGTGGTATTGCCCGGATCAATCCGTTCCGGTGAATAGCCCAACAGGAAGTGGCGTCCAGCTTCAAGCCCCGACTCCGAGGCCAGAATTGAAGCCACCACCTCATCGGTGGTACCCGGATAGGTGGTTGACTCCAGCACCACCAGAGAGCCGCGGGTCGTGTAGCGGCCTACCGTCTGCGCCGCCGCCTCGATGAACGAGATATCGGGCGCTCCATCCCGCAACGGGGTGGGAACAGTGATCACAGCGATATCAAAATCCTGCAGCGCCGAATGATGATCAGACACCCGGAAGCGCCCCGACTCCAACGCAGCAGAGACTTCACCATCCGAGATGTCGTCCACATGGGACCGGCCGGCCGTCAGCACCGACACCTTGTTCTTGTCGACGTCGAAGCCGGTAACGTCATAGCCCACCTCGACCGCTCGCATGGCCAACGGCAGCCCGACATAGCCCTGACCTACCACCACCACTTTGGTTGGCGTGTCGATGTTGCCGCCGTCTCCACCAGCATTCGTTTCGATATGAGTCTGCGAGGTCACTTGGCGGCACTCCTGGACAGTCGTCGTTGAACGAGGTCGGTTGATTGCATGGGCGGAGCCGAAGAGTCAAACAACGAATGGGTCAACAGATGGCGGGCCAGTGTTCGCTGGTCGGCTTCGGCCAAGGCGTCCAGTACATGGGCGGCGTCCACCCGACCAGGAGTGGTATGGGTGATGCGGGGATGGCTCCGGGTAACCCCGACCTCGCTTCCCGCTACCAGGACCTCGTGCAATTTCTCACCCTTGCTCAACCCGGTGAAGGTGATCTCCGTTCCCGGCCGCAGGGTCTCCACCAACTGCTCAGCCA
>JAHDFR010000264.1:1331-3673 GCA_020628065.1 Acidimicrobiales bacterium | reverse complement strand
GCGTAGTCCTCGTCGAAGACGTTGTCGCCGAGCCACTCGTCGACACTGGAGATACTCACCTTCACCACGTCGGGACGGACCGACCATGAGACCATGAACGGTGAGCCTTCCTCGTTGTAGCTGGGTCCGGTGGTGGAACCGGCGTAGTTGACCGGTGTTCCGGTGTCGTTCGGAATGTTGACGGCCTGGAACAGTCCGTCGACCTGTTCGATCTGGGTTAGATCAACCAGGCTGGCGGCGCTGTCGTCATTCACCAGAACAAACACCTGAGCTTCCACTCGCAGCTGTGGGCTGGAGTCGTCGCTGGCCAAACAAGAACCGAGAGTCGGTCCCGGTTCGATGGGGTCGGTGCTGTGCACGTAGTGAATCTCAATAGTGTCACCGGGCTCGAGGCTCTGGCCATCGTGGGTCCCAACCTCGGAGTCGTAGGCTGCCAGTTCGTCGTCGGTCAAGTCGCCGTCGTACAGGTAGCCGGTGCCGTTGCCTTCGCCGTCACCATTGCCGGCGTAGGTGGTGTATTGACCACCGCGATGCTCTGCTCCCTCATGGAAGTGGATGTTGCACAGATTCATCTCGGTGTAGGGGGGTGCGACATCAAAGGTCACCGGGTTTACCCCCGCTGTACTTTCGATGTCTCTTGGTGCCTGGGGTCCGAATGGATCGGCTGCATAGGCGGCCGCCAGGGCTTCTCTTTGGGCGTCGATTACGTCATCGCCGACTCCGTCGCCTGCTTGGGTGCAGGCGACTAGAACCACGGCGAGCGCGACTAATCGAGCCAGGTTTTTTCTCCGCATTTTTCTCGGTTCCTGGTCTATTTGCTGGTGTGTAAGTTCGGTGTTGGCTCGTTGAAAAAGTCAACGCCGAACTGTTGACACTAACAGGGGTCACAAAGCAGCAACAAGGAATGCGACTAATAGATCGTCGACACCGGGACCAATGTCACCCCGGCGAGACCCATCTCGTATGCTCTTGATACCTCTGATGGGGAGCTGAGCTATGGCCTTCACCGTCCGCAACACCTACGACACAGCGCTTCCACCGGACGACGATCATCCGTACCGGACCGGGGTTTGGCAACCCCAGCACAAGACCTTCGAAGCCTGGGACATGCCGGTCGAAGGCGAGATACCCGACGACCTGAGTGGCGTCTACATCCGCAACACCGAAACCGCAGTGTTCGAGCCGATCAAGCGGTACCACCCGTTCGACGGTGATGCCCTGCTGCACTCCATCTCGTTCGGCAACGGTGAGGCCCGCTACGCCTCGGAGTTCGTGCACACCGACGGGTTCCTGGCCGAACAGGAAGCCAAGCGGTCGCTGTGGGCCGGCATCACCGAGCATCCGTCCAACGCCGTTGCCGATCAAGGCTGGGGCGCCCGCACCATGATGAAAGACAACGCCTCCACCGATGTGGTGGTACACCGCGGACGGGTGCTGACCAGCTTCTACCAGTGTGGTGAGCTGTACGCCCTGGATCCGGTGACGCTTGAGAATCTGGGCCGAGAAGACATGGGTGGACGGTTCCCGGCCGAGGGGGTGTCAGCCCACCCCAAGATCGACGAGCACACCGGCGAGATGTTGTTCTTCAACTACTCGGCCGAGGCGCCGTACATGCACTACGGCGTGTTGGACCCTAGCGGTGAGCTGACCACGTATATCGATATTCCGCTGCCGGGGCCCCGGTTGCCGCACGATATGGCGTTCACTCCCAACTGGTCAATCCTCAATGACCTACCCCTGTACTGGGAGCCGAAAGCGTTGGCCGACGGTTACTACTCCAACACGTTCAACCGGGACCTGCCTAGCCGGTTCGCTCTGGTGCCCCGCCACGGCACCACCGAAGACATCCGCTGGTTCGAAGCGTCACCCACGTTTGTCCTGCATTGGACCAATGCTTTTGAAGACGGCGACGAGGTGGTGCTCGACGGCTTCTATCAACACAACCCCACCGCTCGAGGCGCTGACCGTTTCGGTGGGCAGCACAAGGGTTTCGAGACGCTTGATATGAACGTCTTGCAGGCCCGCCACCACCGCTGGCGGTTCAACCTGGTCACCGGCGAAACCCGGGAAGAGAGCCTGAGTGACCGTTGCCTGGAGTTCCCCATGATCAACGGGCGTCATTGGGGTCGGCCCTATAACTACGCCTATCTGGCCCGCTGCGCTCAGGGTCTCTTCGCCTTCGACGGCCTGGTCAAACAAGACATGTCAACCGGGGTTGAGGAGCTGCTTGAGTTCGACGAGGGCGTCTACGTGTCCGAAACGGTGATGGCCCCCCGGGACGGTTCGACCGCCGAGGACGACGGCTACCTGGTGACCTTCACCTCCGACGTGATCAACGACGA
>JAHDFR010000264.1:0-1231 GCA_020628065.1 Acidimicrobiales bacterium | reverse complement strand
CTAGCTACACGTCAACGAGATGGAGGCCTTCGACGTAGCTAAAGTGCTCGTCGAGCGACAGCAGCGATTGGCCGTGTTCGATGGCGTGGGCAGCGATCCACATGTCGTTGCTGCCGATGGGTCGACCGTCGTTGCGGAGCTGAGCGAAGACTCCGGCGTAGTGTCGGGTTGTGGAGTAGTCGATCTCGATGAGATCGACGTTCGGGGCGTCGAGGAAGCCGGCAAGGAGCCGTTCGTTTTCGGATTGGCGACCCCCGGCGGCAAATCCGGCTCTCAGTTCACCGACGACGACGACGGAAACCGAAATTGGTCGGTCGCCGGTGATGAACGGCCGGAGACGTTCATCACCTCGAACAAACGCCGAGTAGGCGCTGGTGTCGATCATCATGACCAGAGCGTAGGGTCCGGTTGTGACATAGAGTCAACCGCTTCATCGAACTCGTCGTCGAGTGTGTCGGCGCCAAAGAGCTGATCAAAGATTGAGTGCTCCTCATCATCGCCTGGTGCGCCCTGTGTCCACTCGGCCAGCACTTCGATGATGGTGGCGTTTAGCGATCGACGGTTGCGATGGGCTCGTTTGCGGAGCGCCCGATCAACCGCCGGCGGAATACCCCGAACCGTGTACTGACTGACCATACGACAAGGTTAGCATCTTGCAGTCACTGAACCCAGTGTGCATGCAATGCATGCACACTGGGTCTCGACCTAACCGTTGCGGTCAATGGACAGGCGTTTCAAGAAGAACTGCACCATCGGGCCGATACCGAGAGTGAACCACACGGTGCCGACCCCGATTGAGCCGCCCATGGCAAGGCCGACCAGCAGCACCACAAACTCGATGCCGAACCGGGCCTTCCAAACGTCGATGCCCCGTTTGGACAGCCCGGTCATAATGCCGTCCCTCGGACCGGGACCCAGCCCGGCACCGATGTAGAACCCGGAGCCCAAAGCGATCAGCACCGGGCCGGCGACCATGGCCAACACCCGGACGGGCGTTGAGTCAAAGGCCGGTAGCAGATCAGAGGTCAGATCGGCCGAGACGCCGATGACGATGACATTCAAAATGGTGCCCAGGCCGAGTTTCTCCCGCAGCGGGATGAAACCCAGCAACACGACAAAGCCCGTGATGTTGATGATGCGACCGATCGACAGTCCGGTAAGTCGGGCCACACCCTGATGGAACACATCCCACGGCCCCAGGCCGAGGCCTGCTTCCACCATCACGGCGATG
>JAHDFR010000263.1 GCA_020628065.1 Acidimicrobiales bacterium | reverse complement strand
TAGGTCATCGTCTCGAAGAGTGATCCTGGCGATCAATAATGCGTCGGTTTCATCGTTTTTGGTGTTGGTTCGCTGCCCATACCGGGCGTGAGCGGTCATTTGGGGTGGGACTTCAGCAACGTTGATGTCGGCGGCGATCATGGCCAGCGTTACCGGTCGGCCGTAGTTGCCTGATCCTTCAACACCGACACGGCCGGTGCAGGTTTGTAAAGACGAGTCATCCCCACCGGCGCTGCCACCACAAAGTCAAGCACGCATGTAGATCCCATGCACGTTGGTCAGTTGGGTCTCCTTGAGATTTGAGGGTGCTGAAGCCACTCTCACCCCAAGGAGACCCGTGAACCTCCACGGTAATGCTCGACTGACCCCGTATCAGCGTGTCCTGATGTGCCAGCGCATCGAACACGAACAGGGGACACCCCTCGAAGCTGCCACAGCTGCTGGCTGCTCGGAACGAACCGCCTTTCGATGGCTGGCCCGATTCCGTGCCGGCGATCACCAACTCCAGGACCGCTCATCGGCTCCGGGATCAGTGCCAGGGCGAACCTGCCGAATCCGAGGCCGTCATTGAAAAGCCCCGCCGGCTTCGGTTCACTTCGACCCGGATCGCAGCCGAGTTATCGATGCCGACCTCAACTGTGTGCGCAGTGCTCAAACGACTCGGGCTGAACCGGCTGGCCAAACTCGAACCCGTCGAGCCACCGAACCGGTATTGCCGTCGCCATCCGGGCGAGCTGATCCACATCGATGCTAAAAACTCGGCCGGTTCACCAAACCCGGGCATCGCATGACCGGTCGAGGACCCGGCACCAAGAACTACAAGACGGGTGGAAGCTGTGCACGTCTGTGTGGACGACACGACCAGACTTGCCTATGTCGAGATCCTGCCCAACGAAACAGCTGCGGTGTCGGTTGGGTTTCTCGAGCGGGCAGTCGCCTGGTTCGCCGAGCGGGGTGTCACGGTCGAGCGAGTGATGACCGACAACGGGTCGCCGTATCGATCAGGGCTGTGGGCTTTATGGTGTCTGGGGCTGATCGGGTGGCTCGACGAGTTGCCACCCGACAATTAACTGGGTACGTTCTCGATTCGCATCACGTTGCTGACCAGCGCGCTGTTGGAGTTACCCAACACCATGGGCACCAACTCGCCCGGCTTGAGATGGCCGGCATCGCGAATGCGGGACAAGATGGCCATGGCCCGCCCGGTACCGGTTCCGTCCAAGCTGCCGACGATGGGAACCACCGCCCAGCTGAGACACAACTGTCGAGCAACCCGTTCGCTGGGCGTGATGGCGACAATGTCGGCTCGGGGCCGGAAGCGGGAGATCTCGCGAGCGGTACGACCGGTGCCGGTCACCGCAACCAGAACCCGGCTGCCAAGCGCCATGACCGCCTGACTGGCGGCACCGCGCATAGCGGCGGCCACCCGACGGGTGTCGTTCACTTCCTCATCGGGCCGGGGTGCCATGCCTCGCATGCGAACCGCCCAAGCGTCATAGTCAAAGTTGTGTTCGGCTTCCTGCAGGATCTCGGCCATGGTTCTGACCACCAGCACCGGATCGTGACCGACTGCCGTTTCGCCCGAGAGCATCACCGCCGAGGTGCCGTCGAACACCGAGTTGGCCACGTCGGTGACTTCGGCCCGGGTGGGTGACGGGGCGGTGGTCATCGACTCCAGCATCTGGGTGGCGGTGATAACCGGCCGGCCTGCAGCCACCGACTCGGTAATGATCTTCTTCTGCAGCACAGGCAGTCCGGCCAAGGAAACTTCCAGGCCGAGGTCGCCGCGGGCAACCATGATGGCATCGCTGTGGGTCAGGATCGACTCCAGATTGTCGATGGCGGCCTGGGTTTCGATCTTGGCGATCAGCATGGGCCCGTGAGGTGGTCGTTCGCTGTCGAGCGCCCTCATGTCCCGGCCGCGCTTCACGAACGACACGGCGACAAAGTCGACATCGGCGGCCACCACTGCGTCGAAGTACTTCAGATCCTCCGGGGTGGGTGACGATGCGGTGAGTCGGCTGGACGGCACGTGCACACCGGGACGACCTCGCATGATGCCACCTCGTTCCACGGTGGCGGTGGCGAACTCGGCTCCCACCTCGGTCACCACCAGGGTGGCCGAGCCGTCGCCCATGTGGAGGCGGTCGCCTTCCATCAGGCTCTTGGCGATGTCATCCACGTTGACATAGATGTCGGTGGCCGACGATTGGTCCTCGCCGGAGTGGATTTTGACTGTTGTCTGGCCGACCAGCTCAACCGCCTCGTCACCGAAGGCCGCTCGCACTTTGGGCCCGGCCAGGTCAACGAGAATGCCGACCGGTCGCTCGTGGCCCTTAGCCACCGAACGAATGGTTTCGACCCGCTCCAACACCCGCTCGACCGGATCATGAGCGGTGCCGAGGCGGAACACATCCACACCGGCATCGATCAACTCGTTCAGCACTTCGGGTGAATCGGAGGCTGGGCCGATGGTGGCGACAATCTTGGTTCGACGGGTCATGAGAAAAGGGCCTTACAACTCAAAGAGGAACTTGAAACAACAATACGACGATCCGCATCAGCGGCACAGAAATTCACGTCGTCCGGGCGGGCGGCGCAGACCGGTGGGGACTGGACAGGTTGTGGCACGAGTGACTCTTGGACTAGTCGGACTGATTACGCCCGGCGGGGCGTCGGCGTGACAACGCTGTCGCGGTAAATACTAGGTCAAGACAAGGGGCCTGCCAACGCCCGTTTACCAGAACGGCCTTACCTTCTCTGACCTACTCTTAACGTTGTGGCGTTCAAACCGATTCGCACCGAGCGATTGATCCTCCGAGCTCCCGAGATCGGTGACGCCGAAGCCGCTTTTCAGCGTCGTCGCCTGCCGGAGGTTGCTCGATATCAGGACTGGGAGTTGCCCTACACCCGGGAACAGGCGGAGGAGCGGACGGCGGCGGCCGCGGCCATGCCAGGCCCGGTCGACGGTGAAGGCTGGAACCTCACGGTGGTCGACGCCGCCAACCCGGGCCTGATCCTCGGCGATCTCTATGTCGGGATCAAGTGGGGTGGACGCAGTGCCGAGATCGGCTACACCTTCCACCCCGACCACTGGGGAAACGGCTACGCCACCGAGGCGGCTCAGGCCATTGTCCGCTATCTGTTCGAAGACTTCGGTGTCAGCCGGGTTGAGGCTTCGCTACACCCGGACAATCCGCCTTCGGCTCGAGTGCTCGAGGCCTGCGGTATGACGTTCGAAGGCTTGACCCGACAGTCGTTCTGGGTTGGTGACGAGTGCTCCGACGGCATGTTCTACGGCATGACCCGGGCCGACTGGGATATCTGGCGCAACCGTCCCCGTCATCGTCCCCAGTCGCTGGAGCTGGTGCCCGTCACCGCCGAGAACAGTCGGGTCGTCGGACAACTGGCGACCCACAAGTCCCAGGAGCGGTTTGTGTCGCCGATGGCGGCCAACTTTCGCGACGCCCTGTGCTCCGAGGTGTACGAGGGCGTACTCCAGGTGCCGTGGTACCGGGCAATACAGGCCGACGGCGAGATCGTCGGGTTCCTCATGTCGGCTGAGGCCATCGACGAGGGTCACAACCCGTACCTGTGGCGACTGCTGATCGACAGGATGCACCAGCGCCGGGGCATCGGATCGGCCGCCCTCGACCTGTTCGAGCAACGGTGC
>JAHDFR010000072.1 GCA_020628065.1 Acidimicrobiales bacterium | reverse complement strand
CCGCCGTCGCTGTGGTAGTCGATGTGCCTGACCCCGCCATAGGAACCACTATAGCCCAAGAGTCGAACAAACGTTCGATTTAAGACGAGAATATTTTGGCGGGAAGTTTAGGATCGGTGTTGGGAGTGCTCCAAACCGTCGGTCGCTGCTCACGCCCGTCGGGCGCTGTCCAAGTTACGCCTAAGCCTGGATGTGGACGTCGACGTCTAACTTCACCGACACCGAACGGACTCTGTCCGCAAAGCGGATGATAAGCACAACCCTCAAGCTCCGTGTCGTCGATGGGCGAGTCGCCGAAGCCGAGGTCCCACGTGCATCAGCTCTTCCGAAGGGTCGCAAGCATTCCGGCTGCTGATGGACATGTACCTCAACGAGCTGCGCGAGCTGGGGGTCTCCGGGTCGAGTCGGTAGGGCGCCAAACCAAGAAGACCTCGAACCATAGAACCGGCTCACTACCCCCGCAGCGACTGTAGATACGGGTTGGCGAATTTGCCGTTGGGGTCGTAGCGATCGACCACGGCCAAAAAGTCGTCGAGTCGGTCGAACCGCTCCAATAGCACGTCACGACCCATGGCCGACAGCTTGCCCATGTGGGGCCGAGGGCTGAAAGGGGCCAACGCCTCTTCGATCGGCTGAAGCAGCGCACGTACTTCAACCGGATGTTTCTTCCAGGTGAACCCGAGACTGAACGTGTCCCGCCCGTACGCCGGGCTGAGCCACAGATCGTCGGCGGCCACCGTCCGCAGTTCGAATCCGTGCAGGTGGGGGTCGATCCGATCGCCCATGGTCCGCAGCGCCCGCAACGCGTCGGCAGCGTCGGCCCTGGCCACGAACCACTCGCTCTGCAATTCGTCCCCGCCAACTGACGGTGCGGCGTCGAGACGGAAGTGGGCGAGACGTTGCGACCACGGTCCGGGCACGCCGAGGGGAGTGGCCGCCGGATTGCGGACCTCGTCGGAGTCGTACAGCGTGCCACCGAACAGGGTCGACGGGCGGTCCGGCACGACCGGTGCCCCGGAGGAGTCGACCGGCAGGCGGTGTTTGACCCAGAAGGAACGAAGATTGTCGGGTGAGAAGTTGCCTCCGACGTTCACGCTGTAGGCGCTGGCCATCACTTCGTCGAGGTTGTCCAGAAACGTCGACCAGGCAGGCCCTACGTAGACGTCTTGCAACACCATGAACGACGGCTCAACGTCCAAGGTCACTTTGGTGATCACGCCGAACGCTCCGAGGCCGACGGCCATGGCGGCCAGATCGGGGCTTGATCGGTCGATGTTGACCAACGATCCGTCGGCGGTTACCAGTTCGAGACCGGCGATGGCGGCCGACAACACCTGGTTGGTGTCGCCCGAACCGTGAGTGCCGGTGGCGGTACCCCCGGCGATCGAGATATGGGGAAGCGACCCCAAGTTCTGAAGCGCCAGCCCTTTCGCCTCAAGGGCGTCACACACCATCCCGTAGGAGGCGCCGCCGGGCACGGTTGCCGTCATGGTGGTGTTGTCGGGACTCTGATTGACGGCAACACCCGTGTCCAACTCGGTCATATCCAATAACAGCCCGCCCGGGCTGTCGGCCACGGCCGAAAACGAGTGGCGGGCGCCGAGCGCCTTCACCCGGTCGGCCGAAGCAACCAACTCCTGTACCTGCTCCACCGATGTCGGCTGGATGACGTCCGCAGCCTGGTAGACAAGCTCACCACACCAGTTTCGTTCCATCCCCCGGAGACTAGTAGCCGGGGTCGTCAGCTGGAGCCGAGGGCCAGGATGTTTCCTTCCGAGTCTTTGAACCAGGCGGTCTTCTCACCGTCGGGCGAGACCAGTACTCCGTCCACCGTTCGGAAGTCGTCTCCGTAGTCGTAGTTCTCAAAGGCCACGCCCCGCTCCAAAAGATCAGCGAACACGGAGTCGAAGTCATCGACCACCAGGCGGGCGGCGGTGGCTTCGTTGCGGCCGGCCGTCCATGATTCGTACAACCCGAAGCGGGAGGAGCCGGTGTCGTAGTAGAGGTCGTACTCCACCTCGGTCAGCCGCGCCGGGTCCTCAACCGGCTCGCCCCCATGCTTGTACGGTTCCAGTCCGAGCTTCTCGGAGTACCACCGTCGAGCCCGGTTCATGTCGGCGGCCGGCAACTCGGTATAGAAGGTGAAGGTCACGGCTCGATCGTAGTTTCGCTTCCACTGTCACGAGTCACAATTTTGCGGAACGGCGCTCCGGCCTCCGCTCGCTGTGAGCTAGTCGAGATCGCCGCTGCGAGTAGCATTATTCAATGCTCGCCGATCAACGAGAAGGCCCGGTTGAGATAGAACCAATTCCGCTTTCCTCGTTCGGTGCCTGGCTGATGCTATTACCGCTAGCCGCCTGGTGGTCGTGGGTGCTGTTCTCGTTTGCCCGGACGCAGGTGTTTATGGCCTCATGCGAGATCTGTGTCTCCCCCAATCTCCGCGAGACCCGTGAGGCCTTCAAGGCTGAAGGTATCTCAAGGTCAGATCAGCTGGATCTCCGACTTCACCGACTGAGCCAGTCAATGACAAGCCTGCCGAGCTAGCCGAATCTCACCACGCTGGGGCCGACATCGGACTGGGCGATGACGTCGGGGAAGCCTTCACCGATCGAGAAGTTCACCACGTAGATCGAGCTCTTGTCGCTGCGTTGCCCGAAGGCCAGACTGGCCGGAGCATCGAGGACGTCTGTGCTTTCGATCAGTGTGGTTGACGACCCGTCCCGATTCACCCGAACAAGCGCGGCCCGGTCGATCAGAACGACGTGGGGTCGACCCTGTCGGTCAACCTCGAGTCCGTCAACGGCACCACCCAACGTAGCCACCACGGTCGGCTGCGACCGGGCGCTATTGCCATTGATCTGAGCAGCGACCACTAGGCCCTTCTCCAGGTTGGCGATGTAGAGCTTGCCGCCGTGGGCGTCGATGCCGTTGGCTCCGATGGGTACACCGGGCACCAATACGCCGAGGCCGGCCAGTAGGTCGTCGACGATGAACGGCTCAACGCTCACCTGGGCACCGTCGCCGTCGATCACCCACACGCCACCGGTCACCGAGTCGGTCACGTAGATCTTTCCGCCCCAAGTGGTGATGTCGTTTGGTAGCAGTATCGCTTCGGTGCCGGCGATGTGGCCGGCTTCGCCGGTGGAGGTGTCGATTCGCCACACGCCGTTCAGCTCAGGGTCGGCCAGAGTGTGGGCGGCCGCCAGTAGATCGTCACCGTCGAAGTGCAGTCCGAGCACACCGAATCCGGCACCACCGGTTGGCGGGATCAGGGTGGCCAGCACCTCAGGAGTGTCGGCGCCGGGAGCGACTGTCCAGATCTGCCCGCCGTCACCGGTGTTGGCCGACACGTAGATTGTGCCGTCGGCAGCGACAGCGATGCCTTCGGTGGCAGGGTCGGTTGCCGGGTCTCCGGTGGAAAAGTTGATGACTTCGTCGGCGGTGGGGTCAGCGGCTACCGCTGAAGCCAGAGCTGCGGTGACAGCGGCGGTTAGTAGGCCGACGATTAGTAGTCGAAGGCCGCGCCCGAACGGCACGGCGAGACGTGATTGAGTGCGGAACATGGTGGTCCCCTCCAATTCTGGTAGCCGAACCAGCATTCCACCTGGCGTTGATTGTCACAAATGGATCGGCTGGTTCGACTTCTCGACGGCCTTGGAGTTACTCGATGATCGGAGGGTAGGTGCTTACCAGATTGTCGAGTTGGCTGACCCGGTCGCCGAGACTGTCGCAGCTTTCGACCTGAGCGAACATCTGATCACCGGCAAGGATTTCGGCCCTGGCGTCGGACTTGAGCCACTCCAGCTGGTTGACGATGGGGCCACCGTCTTCCTCTGCGGACCCTAGGGGGCTGGATCTGACATCGAGCACGCTCTCACCGGTCGCCGTTGTACCGGTCGCCTGCGCCGACAGAGCTTCGATCGAATCGAGGTTGGTTCGGGCTCCGGTGTAAATCATGTAGGCGGTGTCCAGGTCGAGTACGAGGATTTCGTCGGCGTGGATGTAGCAGGACCTGATGGTGGTCGGTGTCGTTGGCGTAGCTGGTCGCTCGTCGCCGACGAAGGACAGTAGCTGGTTTGCCTGTTCGGCTACCGCATCACAAGTGACTTCACTGAAGAATGATCCGTTGATGGAGATGCCTTCGCCGCCGTACCAGAGTTGTTCATCAACAATCGGTGCACCTTCCTCGGCTGATCCGATCGCCGAGCTGTTGACCAGGTAGGTGACGGCATCCGGGTTGCCCGGATCGAGTCGAATACCACTTATCGTCGACACGGCGTTGCCGATGGTGGCGACGCCGGTGAAGGGGTCGGTCTCGGTTGGCCCGAACTGGATGACGAGCAGATCCTCTCCGCTGGTCAGGCAGGTTTGTCCGGTGATGTCAACGTCGTCTGGTTGTTCGTCGTCAACGGTGGTGTTCGAGGTGTCGCTTGTTGAGTCGCCGGGAGTGGAGTCCACCGGTTGTTCGGTGGTTTCCGATGGTGAATCGGAAGCGGCAGTCTGAAAGTCATCGTCGCCGAGGGCGTCGAAGGCTATGGCTCCTCCGGCAATCAGGGCGACTGCGGCGGCCGCCGAGCGCCAAGCGGCACCGGTGTTCCATCGGCGATTTCGGCGTTCCCGGGCCTCGGAGAGGTCGATGATTACATCGTCTTCGGCGGTGAGCTTGGGTCCTTGGTGGTTGTCGGCCCGATTTCCGTCGTCGTGATCGACCTGTTCCGCCCCCTCCGCTGCTGCCGCCGCTGCCTCCTCCTCGTTGATTTCGTGGAGGCGGGCGCTGAGGTCTTCGAAGAAGTCGCCGCCCGGTTCCGGGACCTCACCCATGAGGAATGCTGAGAGTTCATCGTCGTTCATGACTGCTCCTCCTCGCTATCGGTCCATCGGGAGATGCGGGTTCTTGCTCTGCTGACTCGGGAGGCGATGGTGCCTCGTGATTCGCCCAAGATTTCGGCGGCGTCGTCGTAGCTGTAGCCGAGGCCGGTGACCAGCATCAGGGTCCCTCGTTCCTCGGGTGACATCTGATCCATCACGTCCCCCAGCTCCATCCGGTGGATGCCGTGCGAAGCGGCATCGGTGGACCCGCCGACGTTGCGCATCTGATCAATGTCGGTGTGGCGGCGCCGGCCTTCGTACCGGACGTAGTCGATGGCCGTTCGGTAGATGATTGAGTGCAGCCAGGTGGTCATAGATGATCGGCCGTCAAAGTTGGGCAGCGCCCGAAAGGCCTTCTCGTAGGCGCTTTGCATGATGTCGTCTGTCTGCTCGGCGTTGCGCACGACGGCCCAGGCCACGCCGCGCAGTTTGCGGTCGTTGGCCCGCACAAACGCCTCGAACGCCTGGACATCGCCAGCCCGAACAGCAGTGCCGGTGTCCTCCATCAGGAGTGTCATGGTACTTGTGACGCCTATCGGTGATGCTTGTTTGCATGGTCTACCAGGTTTTTGCTGTCAGATCTTGTGCTGCCAGATTCTTGTTGCCTGCGGAGACGGGTGTGCCCCGGCCGATGTCGGCCGGGGCGCCCGCTTTGGTGGAGATGAGGGCCGACTATTCGATAATTGCCGGGTAGACGTCGACCAGCCGATCCAGCTGGACAACCCGCTCGCCCAGGCTGTCACAGTTGGCGACCTCGGCGAACATCTGGTCGCCGACGAGGATCTCCGCTCGGAAATCCGACTTCAGCCACTCCTGGTCGTAGACGATTGGACTTCCGTCGTCTTCGGCCGAACCGACCGGACTGGACTTGACGGTCAAGACGATCTCTCCCTCGTCGGTCACGCCGGTGGCAAGGCCGGTGATGGCCTCAACAGAGTCGAGGTTGGTTCGTGCCCCGGTGTAGATCATGTAGGCGGTCTCCAAGTCGAGAACCATGATCTCGTCGGCGTGGATGTAGCAGGATCGAATCGTGGTTGGTATCGGTGGGACGGGCGGATGGTTGTTCCCCACCAGATCCTTTAGCGCTTTGTCCTGCCTCTCGGCCACGTCGCCGCAGCGCACTTCGCTGAAGAAAGAACCGTCGATCGAGATGCCTTCACCCCCATCCCACAGCTGTTGTTGCACGACGGGGGCTCCGTCTGCGGCCGATCCAAGGGCCTTGCTATTGACGAGGAAGGTGCTAGCGTCCGGATTGCCCGGGTCGAGCCGGAATCCGGCGACGGCGGCCACTGAATCATTGATGGCAACAACACCGGTGAACGGATCGGTCTCGCCGGTTCCGAAGTCGAGGACGAGTAGATCGCTGCCGTTGATCAGACAGGTTGACGGCACGCGTTCCAAGGCGCCGTCAGAATCGTCTTGGCTCATCGCGGTCTCCTGCTCCGAGGTCGATGGTGCATCAACCGGTTGCGATAGGTCAGCGGGTGTCGCGGCGTCAGCGGGTGTCGCGGCGTCAGCGGGTGTCGACTTGCCATCGACAGTGGGCGGCTTGGGGTGGGTGGTGACAAGTTGATCGAGCCGCTCAACTTCGTACGACACATCGCCGTCGCAGTCAACTTCGGTCAGGGTGGTTCCGTTAGCGAGGATCAGGCCAGCCGCCGTCCCACGCCACTCTTGCACCGTCACCGATTCCGCATTGTCGTCCTCAGCTGCGCCGATGGCAACAACGTTTACTCGGATAGTGACGTCTTGCGACTCGAGAGGAGCGTCGATGTAGCCACCCAGGGCCGACACTGAATCCCCGGATGAAAGAGCGCCAGTGAATGTCCGGTTGCGGGAGTACTCGACGTCCAGGACGGCAACTTCGGTGCTCGATGCCATGCAGGTCCGGTCGGTGGCTTTGCTCTTGGTGGCCTGATAGACGTCCGTGGTCTCCGGCTGACCGGCGGCCTCCGAGACCGGTGCGTCGAGTACCGGTTGCTCGGCTGCGGCTGCAGCGGACCTGTCCTGGCCGCAGGCGCTCAAGGCCAGAACGGCGAACATCGCCAATGCGGCTGCTCGAGTCAGGCCACTGTCGAGGGTCTTGTGGATGTTGGTCTTCATTCTCATCGTTCCGTTCCCACCTTTGGGTTCGTTTGGTCTGGGTCGATGAGCTTGAGACGGGGCTGCCCTCGATTTGTTTGCAGCTATCTCGAGATTTTCTTTGCCGGGGTGTGTGGCCGACGTGGAGAGGACGGCCACACACCCGGCTGGGTGGTATGGCTAACCTCTGGAAATTGTGAGGACCGTTCCGTCGTCGGCAGTCCAAGTCACCGTGCGTGCCTTGTTGACGTTTGTCGTGCTGAACGAGCACGATGATGCACCGGTGGCAACGGTGCATTCACCGCTGCCACCGGTGGACCAGGTTCCCTTTGCCGACTCGCCGGGCTCACCGTTCAAGGTGACGGTGGCCGTCCAGGTCTTACCCGACCGACTTGATGAGGTGGTGTAGGTGGGGTCGGGATTGACCGGGCCGCCTCCGCCACCGTCGCCACCTTCAATGAGCGTTGGAACGTAGGTGGAGACGTCCATCAGGCGCTCTTTGATGCCGTCGCCGGAGTCATCAGTCCAGTTGAGATTGCCGTCGCTGATCAGCTGGTTGTAGAGAGCAAACACGTCGGAGGCGTTTGAAGGGTTGTTGGCGCTGGCCAGGAGGGCCAGCCCGCCGGCGGCGTGGGGTGACGCCATGGAGGTGCCGGAGATGGTGGCGTAGGACCCTTGCTCGATCGGGTAGGTCGACCGGATGCAGACGCCGGGTGCAGCGATGTCCACTGCGTCGCCGTAATTGGAGAATCCGGCCAACGTGTCGTCCTGATCGGAGCGACAGGTTGCGCTTCCTGTTCCGCCCGGGTTCCCGTCAAAGTCGGCCAGGGCGCTGACGGTCAACACATTGTCAAACGCGGCCGGGCTGTAACCCGAAGCCGGGGCTGCACTGTTGCCGGCGGCGACGACGAAGGCAACACCGGCGTCGACGGCTCCTTGGATGGCGTCGTACTGGGCTTGGCTGTAACCGCTTCCGCCCAAACTCATGTTGGCCACCTCGATGGTGTCGGCGTTGGCCGCTACCCAGTCGATGCCGGCCACCACCCATGAGGTGAAGCCTGAGCCGCTGGAGCTGAGGACCTTGACCGCGTGCACGCGGGCGCCGGGGGCCACGCCGACCACGCCGATGTCGTTGTCGAGGGCGCCGATGGACCCGGCCACGTGGGTGCCGTGGAAATGATCGTCGTCACCGTCGCCGCTACAACCGGTGCTGCTGGCGCAGTTGATGCCGGCTACGGCGTTGAGGTCAGGGTGTTGAAGGTCGATGCCGGTGTCGATAACGGCAACATCGACATCGACCCGGAAGTCGTCGGAGCCGTCGATGTCAATCGCCGGGTTGGTGTCGGCAAACACCCGCTCGATGCCGGTCGGGTTATCTTGGGCGGCCAGCTGTACCTCGGCGTCCACCTCGACGAAGCTGACGTTCGGAAGGTTGGCAAGGCGATCGGCGGCCTGCGACGGAACCGAAATCGAGAAACCCTTGAGTGCATTGGAGTAGATGTGCCCGACCCTTCCCCCGGTGGCATCGGTGGCTGCTCTGGCCGACGCGTTGGCGTTGGCGTTGGGGTTGAGTACGACAATCAGGTTCACCCTCTCGCCGGGCTGGGCCTGATCGTCGAGTTGGGCCTGATCGTCGAGTTGGGCCTGAACGGGGGAGCTCGCCAAGGAGGCGAATAACATCGCGGCCGCGCTTAAGAGCGCGACCAAGTAGGACTTTTTCATTGATGATTCCTAATGTCTGTGGCGGTTTCTGGTCGAAGAGCCACTGGTTGGCGGCGCTCGGCCAGGGGATCACCGGGGTGTTCCCCGACGAGCCGTTTCTCGGACTGTTCAAAGATGAACGGTCGACTGGGACCGTACCCTAGGTGCCCTCACCTAGTCGATGGCCTTTGCCGACCCTTAACCACGTGATGGGCTAGTGCTGGTGCGTAGTCGATGCGTGGCCAAGAAGACGCATGATGGTGCAACAATGGCGATCGCTCAGAACCTCATCTGCTGGATCTGAGCGGATAGGCCACCATCGAGCACCCACAGCTGTCCGGTGGCGTAGCGGGCTTCGTCCGACGCCAGCCAGAACACCAGATTGGCCATGTCGGTCGGCGTGCCAATGGTGCGCAGTGGATGGACGTGTTCAGCTTCGGCCCGAGCGTCGGCTTCGTCGACATCGTCGGGGAAGAACTGAGCCAGCATCGGGGTGTCGATGTAGCCGGGACAGATGGCGTTGACCCGTATGCCCTCCGGACCGTGGTCGACCGCCATGGCTTTGGTGATCATGTGGACTGCGCCTTTGGTGGCACAGTAGGCGGCCAGTTTGGGGTCGGCAATGTACCCGTCGTAGGAACCGAAGTTGACGATGGAGGCGTGGTTCGACGCCCGCAGTAGCGGGAGAGCGTATTTGGAGGTGAGGAAGGTGCCGGTGACGTTGATGGCGAAAATCCGTTCCCATTCCTGAAGGGAGGTTTCGGCCACCGTCTTCTCGATCTCAATGCCGGCGGCGTTGACCACAATGTCAAGGCGACCGTGAGCCGCTTCGATCTGCTCAATGCCGGCGATGACGGCCGCTTCGTCGGTCACGTCGAAGGCCAGAAAGTCACCGGCGGCCGCTGCGGAGCCGATCGAACCGGCATCGCTCAGGTCGGCGGCGTAGACGTGGGCCCCTTCATCGGCGAGGCGTTGGCAGACGGCTCGGCCTGCGCCGCCGCGGCCCCCGGTGACTAGGGCTACCCGGCCGTCCAATGGCTTGGTCGTTCCGTCGTTCACGGTTGAACCTTCCGGTAGTGGTCGAGCACCAGTCCATGGAAGTGGTGCAGGGCGTGTTCCGACAGGCCCGAGCCTGACGGGTCGTTGACGATGCGGCCCTGAGTGAAGGCCGGGGTTTCCATGCCTCGCTGCACACTTTCGACCAGGTTGATGTCTTCCACCTGGAGCACCTCGTCGAGGTAGCGGATGGATTCCAGTTCGGCCTCGTTGGGTTCGGCCGACTCAAGGAAGAAGTCGTAGGTCTCCAGCGTGCGAGCCGGGCCGACCGGGATGATCTTGAGGATGATCATGTTGCCCCGACCGGGGTAGCGCATGATGCAGGTATTGGGCCACAGCCACCACACGGCGTGGTCGGTTACGGTGGCGTCATGGGTGTCGTATGCGGTGTTGGTCGTCTTGCCCGCTTCGGCCATGTGGGACGAGTAGATGCCGTGAGTGGTGACCTTGTAGGTGTCCATATCGACCAGGGACACGAAATCCTTGTGGGCCACGTGGCAGTGGTAGCACTCCAGGAAGTTGTCGACCACGTTCTTCCAGTTGGATCCGATGTCATAGGTGAGGCGATGAGCAAAGGTCAGTTCGTCGACGTCAGGGGCCCAATGAGCGATCTCGTCTCCCAGAGCGCCGGACTGCTCAGCCAGGGGAGCGGCGGTCGGGTCGAGGTTGACGTATATATAGCCCCCGAACTCTTCTACCTGGACGGTGTCCAGGCACACCGACCCGACATCGAACTCGGGCAGCGAGCCGGTGTGGCGGGCTGCCTTCAACTGCCCGTTGAGGTCGTAGCTCCAGGCGTGGTACGGGCACACGATGTTGCTGGTGGTTCCCTCGCCCTCCAGGAGGTGATGGGCCCGGTGCTTGCAGACGTTGTAGAACGCCCGCAGCTCACCGGCCGGGTCTCGGACCGCCATGATCGGCATGCCGGCGATGTTTTCAGTCACGTAGGAGCCGGGCTCCCGCAGCTTCTCGCCGTGGCAGACCCACTGCCAGCTTCGGCCGATGATCTGCCGCTGATCGACATCAAACCAGTGGGCCCTGGTGTAGGCGTCGGCGTGAAGCGACATCGAGGTGCCGGGATCAGGCGTCCAGCCGCTGGCGATATCAACGTTCATTTGGCCACCCCTCTTCGTGCCCGTTCGCCCCATCATTATCAGGGAGCTGTGCAGCTGTCCAAGTTGGGCGGTGGGCGGGCCGCGTCGGGTGTTCGTAGACTTGAAGGGTGGATGCACCCACTTCCTTGAACGCATCGTCGGTTCCGGTTCTTGATCTTGAGGACCCTCAACTGGTGGACCGGGTGGCGTCGGCCGCCGCAGACTTCGGGTTCTTTCAGATTGTCAACCATGGTCTGGCTGAGGACCTGATTGAGCGGGTGTGGGATCGGACCGAGGCGTTCTTCGCTCAGCCGATGGAGGCCAAGCGCCTGATTGCCCGCACTAAAGAAAACTCCCGTGGTTACTACGATCGGGAGCTGACCAAGAACAAGCGGGACTTGAAGGAAGTGTTGGATCTGGCCCACGTGCCCTATCCCAACGCTCCCGAAGACGATCCGCGCAACTTCCATCCAGTGGATGGGATAAACCAGTGGCCCGAGTTGGCCGGGTTCAAGTCGACCATGATCGAGTATCTGGCCGCTTGCGAAGGATTGGCGTTGCGGTTGTTGTCTGCGTTCAGTCAGGCTCTGGGCGAAGTGCCCGATCATCTGCATCGCCACTTCGGGCCGGATCACACCAGCTTCGTACGTCTCAACTACTACCCGACCGCCGACCCATTGTCGGAGGAAGAGGTGGCGGCCGATGATGTGACCCCGTTGGGCGACATGGCATTGCACCATCATTCCGACGCCGGAGCCATGACGCTGTTACTTCAAGACGACGTCGGAGGCTTGCAGGTACTGGTTGGTGAGAGGTGGCTTGACGTCGAGCCGATACCGGGCGCTCTGGTGGTGAACTTCGGCGACATGATGCAGGTGTGGTCCAACGACCGCTTCACCGCTGCGCTGCACCGGGTGGCGCCCCGGACGACGCGAGCCCGCTACTCGCTGCCGTACTTCTTCAACCCGTCGTACGACACCGAGTACGCTCCGCTGCCGGGTGCCGTCGGTGCCGGCGAAGAGCCCAAGTACAGCCCGATCAGTTGGGGCCACTTCCGCCAGGCTCGAGCCGACGGCGACTTCGCCGACTACGGCCACGAAATCCAGATCGCCGATTACCGAACCGGTTAACCGCGATCTCACATCCTCCAACAACTTGGAACGTCTCAGCCCCCGAAGATGGCCATATTGCTCACGTTGGATCCGAAGTGAGCTTGTGGGCGTGAGGGCGTCACTCCGGCGGCCGACTCTTTGCCCTCGATGCAGGCGGTGACCCGACGGTAGAGGTCCTCCCAGGTGCCGGCCTGAGCGAAGTTGTCGATCAGACAGCCGTCCCAGTAGGTGTAGGTTGCTTCAGGCGAGCAGCCGAATGAGGTGTTGGTGGCCGAGGCGGCGGTAAGCACGACCCGATTTGGTTGGGCCAGCGGGCCGATGAAAATACCGGAGTAGCAGGCCGAGATGAGGGCGACGGTCGGTCGGTCTCCGCACGAAGCGTCGAGCATCTGGTCGAGCTTGTCGGGGGTCAGGCCGGTATCCCCCCGGACGAACCACATTTGCTTGTTGCCGTGTGAAGTGAGGAACAGAATGCAGGCATCATTGCTGCCGATGTTCAGCTCGGCCATCCCCTGTTGCATGGCCGATACCGAGGTGGCGCGAACACCGTTGGTCTGTTCGCCGGATCGGCGGGAGAATTCGATGAGGTTTCCGGCTTGCACGCCCCGGGAGACAAACAGTTCTTTGACCTTCTTGCGGCCGTTGTCGAAGGCGTTGATTTCGTTGTCGCCGGCGGCCAGTATCCCCTTGTAGGTCAGGCCGTTGACCGGCGTTGGCGCCGTCGTGGTTGTGGTAGAGGCAACGGTGGTTGTTGTCGGGGCGGCCGTGGTTGGTGGCGGGGTTGTGGCGGTAGTCGGTGCTTGCGTGCTGGAAGGAGCCTGGGTGGTTGGCGCCGCAGTGGTGGGTGCGGTGGTGGCCGTAGTTGGTGTCGCTGCGGATGTCGCGGTGGACGAGCTCGTGCTGGCGTCGGTGCCTGGGTCGGGCGCTGTTGAGCTGTCGGGTTCGCCTTCGGCTCCACTGCCGGACTCGGAAGCCACCGCTACTCGTAGAACGGCGGCGGTCGACTCGACGGCTGCGGCCGGGTTGGCGGTGGAGGTTGTGCTTTCCGCTGTTTCTCCGGTGTCTGCGGTCTGTTCGTCGGTCGGGGTGAAGCCTGATTGTTCGATCAGCTGAGCCTGAGTTTGCTCGCCTTCATCGCCGATTAGTCCGCAACTGGAGACGACGACGGTGAACGCGCTGAACACGACAAGAAGCTTTGTTGTCGTCATGCGCCACATTTGAGAGTCCCTTTGCCGCCGGGTTTCCCCCAATCTACTGCCCGACGCCTGGTGGAATCAGTAAGAAACGGTCAGCAGTTGTTAAAGGAACGGACGAGTCTGGACCTCGTCAAAGGTCGACCGAGGCCGACCGGTAGCCATTTTCGCGTCAGTGACCGGCGCTCACCTTGCCAGTGGTGCGGGAGTGCAAGGTTTCGGCATGGCGATTCAGCCCCACCAGTTGGGCGTCGATCCCCCGCTCGGCGAACTTGGCCACCACCGTGTCGAGCGCCACCACCGATGACGAGTCCCAGATGCGGGCGTTGCTCAAGTCAATTTCGACCCGTTTGACCTTCACCGAGTCATAGTCGAAGGCGTGAACCAGATCGTTGGTGGAAGCAAAGAACAACTCGCCGGAAACGGCGAACAGCCGCTCGGTGTTGTCGGGGTCAACCACGCTGGTCACGTTCACCACGTGCGACACATGCCGAACGAAGAACACAGCGCTAAGCAGAACGCCGGCGCCGACGCCGTAGGCCAGATTGTGGGTGATGACCACGATGGCCACCGTGGCCACCATCACCGCGGTCTCGGTCCACGGCAGCGAACGAAGCATGTCGGGTTTGATGGAGTTCCAGTCGAAGGTGCCGATTGACACCATGATCATGACCGCCACCAGCGCCGCCATCGGGATTCGAGCCACCCAATCACCAAGGACGAGGATAAGGATCAGCAGGAACACGCCTGAGGCCAGGGTGGACAGTCTGGTTCGCCCACCGGAGCGGAAGTTGATGATTGACTGGCCGATCATGGCGCACCCGGCCATTCCGCCGAGGAAGCCGGTGGCCACGTTGGCGATGCCTTGACCTCGGGATTCGGCGTTCTTGTCCGACCCGGTGTCGGTCAGATCATCCAACAGCTGGGCGGTGAGCAGGCTCTCCAACAAGCCGACCAGCGCCAAGGTGACGGCGTAGGGGAAGATGATGCTCAACGTTTCCAGCGTGAACGGAACGTCGGGAAGAGCGACCCAGGGTAGAGCGTCAGGTAGCTCACCCATGTCACCCACGGTCGGGAGATCGACGCCGAACCCGACGGTCACCGCGGCCAGCGCAACGATGGCGACCAGGGGCGAAGGCACGACGGTGGTGATGCGAGGCAGACCGTAAATGATGGCCAACCCGGCGGCGATGAAGGCCAGGTTCATGCCCAACTGACCGCCTACGGCGTTGTCGCCGTTGAGCAGGATGTGGGGGACCTGGGCGAGGAAGATCAGGATGGCCAAAGCATTGACGAAGCCGATCATCACTGTTCGGGGAACGAACCGCATCAGCTCGCCCACGCCGAGCCAGCCGAGTGCCACCTGGAGGATGCCGGCCAAGATGGTGGCGGCGAACAGGAAGCCGATGCCGTGATCGGCCACCAGTGACACCACGACCAGGGCCATAGCCCCGGTGGCGGCCGAGATCATTCCAGGGCGACCACCGGTGAATGAGATCAAGATGGCGATGGAGAACGACGCGTAGAGCCCGACTTTAGGGTCGACGCCGGCGATGATCGAGAAGGAAATAGCCTCGGGAATCAACGCCAAGGCGACCACGAGACCGGAAAGCAGGTTGGCTTTGGGGTTCGTCAGCCACTCGGCTCGGTCGAATCGGCGCAGGAGCGCGCTGGCGGGCGGAGCCGCCGTGGTTTGGGACGTTGTCATTGCAGCCCTTACATCGTGGGGTGGAAACTTCACCCACTGCGAAACGGGCGCGGTCTACAGGCTATGTCGGCACAAACCCCGTTGAGGTGTAGTTCCGGTCACACCTGGCCTTCGAGCCCGGCCGTCGGCTGGAGCGAACCGGCAACGAGAGCCTTCGTTGTTGGAGTCCGCCACGTCAAGAACCCCCTTGCCGCCTGATGGGGTGCGTCTTGCTTTCATGAGCAATCGAACTGCCACCAAATATCTGTTTGGTTGGCAAGACTTCGATGGCGGTGAGGTCAACATTGTGGGGCATGTCCAGAGCAGTGTTGATGACGGTGGCGACGTCGTCAGGTTGGACGGCTTCGAAGTCCTGGTACAACGCTTGCTCAGCGGCGTTGTTACCTCCAAGAGCGTCGTCGTACAGCTGAGTTTGGACGCGGCCCGGCATGAGCGTGGTGACTCGGATGTTGGAGCCGAGCAGGTCGCACCGGAGCCCCTCGGCGAAGACGTGGAGGGCGGCTTTGCTGGCGGCGTACACGGCTGAATTCGGAGTGGGGTGTTTCCCGGCGATCGAACCCAAGTAGAAGAGGTGGCCCCGGTCGTGCCGTTGCATGCCCGGCAGTGTCAACCGAGTGACTTGGAGGGCGGCACGGAGGTTGACATCCAAGGTGCGGTCGATGACCTCCGGATCATTTTCGTTGAACGGTTCCAGCGTTGGCAGTACCCCGGCGTTGTTGATGACAACGTCGAAGTCAACGCCGCCGATGGCGGCGCGAAGAGCGTTCAGGTCGCGTAGATCGAGGCCATGCGGTCGGCATCCGGTTTCGTCGACGACTCGGGCCAGGTCGTTGTCGTCCAGGGCGACGGCGTGCACCTCCATGCCCCGCTTGCTCAGCGACCGAACGACAGCGGCTCCGATGCCGCGTGATGCGCCGGTAACCAGCGCCACCCTACCCACGAGCTCATTTCCCATACCGAGTCTTTCGTGCGAACAGGTTGTTTTGGATGAGGATTGGTAGAGGCAAAGTAGCCCGGTCCGGCGAGATCTAGACGAGGAACGTCCGGGCTGTTGCGTAACCATGGTTACATAAGTAGTATGGTTGGTCGTGATGAGAACATCACGGTGGAGCCAGTTCCCAAACACGGTCGGTATCAGTTCCGCTGTGCGCCACCCCGCCCCACGCATTGCCGTAGCCGGTGCAACGACGTGAGGCTGCATACGTTCGGGCGGGCCTACATCGCCGACGACGGAGGGCAAGAAGTTGCGCTGCAGCCGCTTCCCGTGGCGTTGCTGGCGTACCTGGCCGTTGGCGGGCCCCGCCATCGTGACCATCTTGCCGAACTGTTCTGGCACAGCGGCAAGAACCGCTTGAACAGCCTGTCAACCACGCTCAACCGCATTCGTGCCCAAGTTCCCGGAGGTGTTTGGGTGGAGGGAAACACCCTCGTAGGGACGGACTTGTCGTGCGACGTCGACGGCCTGCGCGACGCCATCGAACGTGCAGACTTCGACACACTGACGCAGCTGTATACGGCGCCGTTCCTGGAAAGTCTCAAGCTCCGACGCCAGAGCAACGAATTCGAGGAGTGGGTACTTGAAGAGCGGGCGACACTGGCGGCCATGGTCGAACTAGCGCTGCTCCAGCGAGGGCGTCAGCTGTATGATTCAGGTGAATTTCGGGCGGCCGCTAAGACAGCCGAAAAGGCATGGGGGATAGCGGTTCGGGGTGGATTTCCATCGCCTGACTACTTCGAGCTGTATCACCGTGTTCTTGCTGCTGCCGCCAACCCGACTGCGAATGCCGTCCGAGCCATGGCTGACGAGTTCGGGATCGTTCTGGCACCGATCGAACCAGTTTCGACCGTACCGACCGCTGTTGAACCGACTGGGTCTCAACCGACTTCGATCGGGTCGCCTGCAGCGACGGCGACCGTTGCTGCGGCGTCTCCGGTTGGTGACAACACGGTCACCGGCGCAACACAGTTTTTCGGTTGCCAGGATGAGCTTGCCGCCGTCGAGTCATCAGTGGCTTCACAGAAGTTGACAACCATTATCGGCCTTGGCGGTAGCGGGAAGACCCGGACGGCTGCCGAGTTCTTCAACAGCCCAAGCGCTGAACGAGACTTTCCTCGTCGATATTGGGTGAATCTGCGAGATGTTGCCGAACACGATCTTGTTGCGCCGGCAATTGCCACCTCGATCGGCCGCAGATTTGTTGACGTCGCCACGCTGGCCGACGGACTGCCCGACGACCAGCCTGTTCTCCTCGTCCTAGACAACTTTGAGCACGTCATGAGGGCCGCCGGCAACGTTGAAGAACTCATTCAGAGAAACGAGGCCGTTCGGGTTCTTGTGACCAGTCGGATACCGCTTGAGATCGACACGGAGTCGCTGGTCCGGCTCAGCGGGCTGGACACGACGAACCAGGAACTCGTATCGCCGGCCGAACAACTATTCGCATCCTCAGCTCGTCGCGCCGGAGCAGGCGAAAATCGACTGGACGGCTTGCACCGCGAGGCCATTCGCGACGTTTGTCGCAAAGTGGGTGGGAACCCGCTGGCACTGGAGATCGCCGGCGGTTGGGCACAGGTCTTCTCACCGTCGGAGATTCTTGAGACATTGTCGTCCGGCAACGATCTGCTCGGATCGTCGATCGTTGGTGATCGCTCCCTGGAGGCGGTGCTGAACCAGTCGTGGTCGTCGTTGGGTGAAACCGAGCAGAAAACGTTGATGCTGCTGGCAACGTTCCCCGGCGGTTGCCTAACCAAGGAGGCGCTTAAGATCGTCGAGCTTCCCATTAGGTCCATCGGCCGGCTGGTGCAGCACTCGTTAGTGAGGTTGCATATCGAGGGCCGAATCACCCTTCACCCGCTCATCGCACGTCACGCACTCTCCGAACTCGAACAGCGCCCTGACCTCCATCGTCAGTTTCATCAGGTGCTGTGCGACTGGTGCCGACGATTTGTTGCCAATGCTCAGCCAAGTTCGGGGAGTACCCACTCGCTTGCCTTTGACGCCGAAGTAGCCAACTTTGCCACCGCGTGGTCGTGGGCGGCACAGCATCGGCTTTGGGAGCTGCATCGTCAGACCCATAGTGCTCTTCGCCAGTTTTTCAACGAATCGGGTCGGGTCAGCGAGGGGCGAGCGCTCTTCTCCGTCGTCGCCGAAGCCCTGGCATCCGATCCTGATCATCCGCAAGACCTTTTAGCCGCAGTGCTTGAGGCTCTCGGCTGGTTTCAGCTGCTTACTGGCGAGTCCCCTCAGGCCCGGACCCAGTTCGACCGAGCCCTTGCCATCAGCACCGATGACGACCGGTACGGACGGGCCCAAATATTGCGATCGCTTGGGTTTCTGCATCTGGCTACCGGTGAGATCGATGAGGCGACAGTGAATCTCAAGGCCGGTTTGGCCTTAATCGCCGATGAGCCGGGGGCGTTGACGGCCTGGCTTCAGTACGACCTCGCCCAAGCTCACCACTACCGGGGTGAGCGGGATCAAGCGAAGAGCGCGGCGCGCCTGGCCCTGCATGCCGGCCGCGAGACCGACAACTGGTCGGTGATGGCCACGTCATACCTGTTACTGGCCGACGTCGAAGTCGAAACGGATCCTCAGCGGGCCATCGTTTTGCTTAACGAGGGCTGGGTTATCGCCAAGGACGCCTCACTCGACAGTCTTGCCATTTACTTCCCGCATATCTTGGGCTTGGCCCACCTGCGCCTGCAGGAGGCCGATCGAGCCGAAACCTACTTCACTGATGGGATACGGGCGGCCAACAATGTAGGGCAACTCACAACGGTCTGTGCAAACCATGTCGGCCGAGCCGAAGCTCGATTGTTGCTCGCATCGACTGACGACGCCGTCGAGGATCTTAAAACAGCGATACGGCTGGGGCTCAAGACGGGGAACGGGCGATACTTGATGTGGGCTGCCGTAGTGGCGTGTCGCGCCCACGCTGCCCGCCAACAGGCGATTCCGCAGGCGAAGGAACTCTTGCTGCTCGTCCTTCGCCACCCGGCCGCCGACCGGGAGGCTCGGGACAAGGCGAGCGCAAGCCTGAAGACCATCTTCAATGAGGTTGTGGAACCCGACATTGAGCCTGTCGGTGAAGGAGACCCCGGCAGTCTTGACGAGATTGCCGAACGTTCACTTCAACTGCTGTTCGACTACTGAACCGTCAGGTCTGAGACAGGCCACATCGCTACGGCAACGGGGCCGAGAGCCTGAAGTATTTGGCGTCAAGGCGGTCGATCGGGTAGCGGAAGCAGTCGTTGTCGTCCCACCACGCCCGGTCCTCGGGAGTTGGCTGACCTTCGCCGTGGCGGGTGAACACTGCTACTCGGTGCTTGCAGCGGTACACGAGGACGTCGCCGATGATGTCGGTTGACCCCATCCACAGCGGATCGTGGATGGGTTTTGCCGACAAATGTCCGCCGTCGCGTAGTGCGGACGCGATCGACGTGACGTACACCGAGTCGCCCTCGTAGAAGCCCCAACCGTGGCCGGTTCCCTTGGATCCGGCATCCGCTACCCAATAGGTCCCGTTCTTCTCGTTGTAGTACTGCAGGGCGAGGAGCATCTCATCGACGGCATGCTGGCGGTAGGTTTCGAGGTCCCCGTTGCAGGGTCCAAAATCTTCGTCACCATCGGCCGAGTGGATGACGATTCCACAGGAGTCAGCGGGCCATGCAGTTTGATTGCAAAAGTCATCGGGGACAACGGTTGGCTCCGAGATAATTGAGAGGCTGCACGAGTAGGCGGGCCACGCCTCCGGATTGCAAGAGTTTTCAAGATTCACAGCAACCGATTCGACTGCTTCAAAGAGCCGGCCTCCGCAGGCGCGACTGAACATCACCGGTTCACAATCGTCGGGCCAGTTGGCCGGGGGAGCGTAGAAGATCGTGGTGCCCTCACCGACCGCGAAAACGAAGTACGGGGGGCAGTCTTCGACTTCACTCGCGGTATCAGCGGCCAACGGTGATGCCGCTTCGGCCGGAGCGAAACCAACAAACACCGTCAAGATGGCCAACCCGCCGAAGACCATCCCTACCAGGGTCTTCCAAGCATTTTCTCGCTTTGCGTACATCACGTTCCTCATGTCCTCGCCCGTCCATGGACGCCTTTTCCGTTGAGAAGGAGATTACGGAAGCGATCGCACGAAAGTCGCACGAACCTTGCCGGTGATGAAGACAATGCCCTCGGCAGCGAGGCCAAGAGCGATCCCGTGCAGCAGGCCAAGCGAGGCGACGGTTGCGACGGCCCCAACGCAAATCAGCTGCTCAACCATGTTGTCCTGGCTCATCAAGCGTCGAATCCAAGCATGAAGTAGATCGATCCCAGTCATGACCAGCAGTGCGCCAATAATGAACCGAGGTACGTAGCCAACGGCGGTTACACCAACGAACCCGAACACGACAACGAGAGCTCCGGACACAACCGAAACGGCCCGGCGCGCCGTCCCGAGCCGATTCAAGAGGACTGTATAGCCGAGCCCTTGAAACCCTGGCGTAGCGCCTAGAAGTGCAACGACCAAATTGGCTTGGGCACTGGTACGAACCTCGGCGTCGATGTCCAGCTGTGGTGCGACCTCGGCCTTAATGCCGGTAAGGCTGAGTAACTGGGCGACGCATGTCAGGCCGACGACACCGGCGATCCCGGGAGCCATCGTGGCGATGCCCGACCAGTTGGCGCTACGGAATTCGTGGGGTGATACCAGTTGTGCCCCTCCGGCCGCCGGGAACGGTCCGAGTAGCCAACCGTCTGATTCCACCCCGGTAACGGTCGACGTCAGCGCAACGATGATGTAGAAGCCGATCAGACAGGTGGCAAACAGGACGCCGAGCGTATGAATGGGCAGCGAGCGCAAGCTGCTGACCCCCCATGCCAATAGCCCGATTATCAGACCCGGCAACCAGAACTTGACCGTCTCGAAGTGCAATAGACCGCCAAGGTCGGACATCTCAAGAGTGTTGTTGACCATTACGTCGAAGCCGCCTTTGAACAGCAGCCAGCCCATTCCGCCGATGAAGGCGCCCACCATCGTCGTCGGGACGTTTCGGACAAGCCGGCCGAGGCCGACATGGGCAAACAGGCTGCCCGCAGCTGACGTTGCCAGCATTGTCACCACCAGGAGCACAAACACATCGGTGACCCCACCCCCCGGGCCGGCGACGAAGTCGGCGGCGACGGCCGCCATCATGATGGCGGGGCCTTCCTGAACAAACGTTGCCACTGGCACAACGTGGCTACGCCACCCGACCAGGAGGCTCATCACTCCGCCAGCGACAACGAACGAACCTGTTGCTCGCGACAGTCCCACATCAAGTTCGCCACCGAAGATTAGTGCGGCGAACGATACGGCGAACCCGATCGACACCACAGTTAGGGTGAAGATCGCAACGATGTCGGCGGAAAGGGAGTCTGTAGGTGCCCCAGGAGGCCCGGCACGAAGCTCCGCTGCACGCTCAGCCGCAGAATCAACCGCTGATTCTCGCTCTAGATACGATTGCATAACGCCCTGCGATGGTTGTGGCTAGTCGCCGCTGGAGGCGTGGGGCGCGGCAAGTTGTGCCTCGGCAACCATCCGAGCTCGAAGAGCGAGAACCACCGGTGGAGGCTCCGGCTTGGGGTACGTCTCGACGAATTGGTGGATCACCAAATGACCGGCACTACATCGGACATAGCCGACCAGCCCCTCGGCTGATCGATGAATCGAATCGACTTGCGATGTTGCCGCAAGCTGACGTGTCGAACAGTTGCGGCAGTAGATAATGATCATGCCAAACCAAGACCTTTCCCTCTGTCTCCAGCCTGTCGCGGAGCTTGTTGCCGTGAACGTAGAACTCACGCCGCACCGAACCCGCACGGTTGGTCGCCAAAGTCGCACGAACCGACGACTGGCAGGTTGCGCTGCTTCGCTGGGCCAGTCGGCGGACGGATTGGACCCCGGCCGATGTGAGGCTCAGGGGTGTGCGACAGCTGTTGGGTGGCGGCCGACGGCGATGTAGAGCCGACGGTTACCGGGCGCATCTACGCGCTGGCGTCCAAAAGAGCGGCTGGCCGACAGGCTCGTCTTAACCCGCTTGTGGAGTGAGGCGTTTTGCCCAAAAGGCTACGCTCCGGTAACCGAGGCGGGGCTGACTCGGCCAGCGAGATCGGGTCAGTTCTGCTGCCCTCCGGTTGGGTTGGCTCGGGTGGTGTGGACAGCACCGACGGTGGCGTCGACAGCAGCGGCGGCCGCTCAACCTTCTCCCGACTCTTCTTCGGTGGCGACACCGGCGAAGAAGAAGCGGCGACCGCCGAAGGGTCAACGGCTGAGGCCGTAGACAGTGACGCTGATTTGGTTGACGATGGTGACGCCGACGGCGCCGATGTTGAACGACCCGACGAGTCGTCTGAAACGGCCGCTGACGATGATGGCGAGTTGGCCGAGGGCGAAGACTCGCCGGCTACGTCGACCCCGGACTCAACGTCGTCGACATCGGTGGACAGCGAGAACACCACGCCGACGTCGTCCGTGGGGAGTACCACCCGTCCACCGTCAACGTCGAGCTCAGCGCCGTCCAGCGCAACACCGTCCAGCGCAACGACCTCGGCAACCTCAACAACCACCAGACCCACAACAACAACGACGGTCGTATCCGTTGCTGCTCCAACCGGGTGTGAAGTGCAGACCACAACGGCCGGGGTGGGGACCA
>JAHDFR010000071.1:20224-22604 GCA_020628065.1 Acidimicrobiales bacterium | reverse complement strand
GGGTTCGAACCTGGCATGCGCGATGGTTGGTGTGCCGTTCGGGAGCCGGCGAGCGCACAAGCCCACCTCCCTGACCGACTGGTTCAACCCCCACCGGTCTCACCACGACGGGACGTCGGTGAAGTATGGCTGCTCGACGACCTCGTCGACGCTCTGGGGCTGGCGCCATGAGCGCGCCTCGGTCTTGACGACTCGTACAGCCGCAGGCGGTACGTTTTTGGAGGCTAATTGCTGTCATTGTCGGGCATCGGGATCACGTCGGCGGGGCGTATTCGCCGGTCCAAATGCGGACTGGTTGACAACAGTTAATAACACCGGTCATGATTGGTTGATGAGCCGCAACACCATGAGCTTCGCTCTGCCAGAGTCGATGCAAGACTATGTCGCCGATCGGGTGCGGTCCGGCGAGTACGGCAACGCCAGCGAGTACCTCCGAGAGCTCATTCGTCAAGACCAACATGAACAAGCCGCCCGCCGACTGCGCCAACTGATAACAGAAGGACTCGAATCAGGCGAGGGGCGCCCAGTTACCAGCGACGTCGTCGACGAACTCCGAAACGCTGCTATAAACACGCAGCAGTGAACCAGGCAAGGCTACGTCCACTCGCCGAACACGACCTGGTCCGACAAACCCGCTACTACCAATCCACCGCCGACGCCGAGGTAGCCGAGCGCTTCTTCGACGCTGCTATCGAGGCGTTGGGCAGGATAGAAACAATGCCTGATGTAGGGTCGCTCCGTCTCGGTGAGCTCGCCGACATACCCGGATTGCGATCGTTTCGCATCACCGGGTTCCCCCACGGCTGGTTCTACTTCGCCGGCGAAAACCACGTCGATGTCGTCCGACTACTGTCCTACGCCCAAGACATTCCGTCGCTGCTCGCCGATACTGATGAGCGGCCCCCAACTGACCAGGCGTCGGGAGACTGACGGTCGAACGAGCCGCATCTCGGTAGACGCTTGCGGTTACGATGCCGGCCCGAAAACGGGTTAGCGTTTCGGCATGCACGCCAGCGACGACCCTCCAAAACCGGGTATCGACCCGTCACTCGTACCGAAACGGGCGCTGGCATCGGGTGCCGAAATGCCGGCAATCGGTCTCGGCACATTCGGCTCAGATAGTGTCACCCACGAGACGGTGGCCGAGGCGGTACGGCAAGCCCTCATCCTCGGTTACCGACACATCGACTGTGCTTCCGTATACGGCAACGAGGCCCACATCGGTGAGGTGCTGTCCGCTTCGTCGGTCGGTCGAGATGAGCTGTGGCTCAGCTCCAAGGTCTGGAACGACCGACACGACGATGTCGGTGGAGCATGTGAACAGACGCTACGAGACCTCGGGGTCGAGGTGCTCGACAACTATCTAGTGCACTGGCCGTTTCCGAACTTCCATCCGCCACATTGCGATGTCGACGAACGAAATCCTGATGCTGTCCCGTTCTCCGCCGAGCGCTTCCTCGACACGTGGGGACAGATGGAAGCCCTCGTCGAGCGCGGCCTCGTTCGCCACATAGGAACGTCGAATATGACGATGGCAAAGCTCGACTCGGTCCTGCCAGGAATGAATGTGCGCCCGTCCGTCAACCAAATGGAGCTGCACCCGCACTTTCAGCAACCGGAGCTTCGGAGCTATCTCGCAGCGGAGAATATCGCCGCCATCGGCTTCTGCCCCATCGGATCACCCGAACGCCCCGAGCGTGACCGAACGCCCGATGACACCTCGCCGACAGACGACCCCGTTGTGCGGCAAGTCGCTTTAGCCCACGACGTGCACCCGGCCACGCTCTGCGTCGCCTGGGCGGTCAACGCCGGCCACACGCCAATACCGTTCTCCACCAATCCACGGAACATGCAGGCAAACCTCGCCGCCGCATCGGTACGCCTGACGGACACCGAGATGAACCAGCTGGCACAGGTCGAACGGGCGTGCCGACTAATCAAAGGACAGGTCTTCCTCTGGCGCGAAGGGCAGAGCTGGCGCGACCTCTGGGACGAAGACGGCGCTATCGCCGTATAAAGGTGCTACGGGATAAAGGCGCTATGAGCGGCGCCAACGCTGGTCAACGATCGAAGATCTGCCTGAACCAGTCGTTGCGAAGCACTTCGCCCGGGTCGCATCGATCAACCACCGCAAGGTAGGCGTCCACCTGCGGGTATGAACTGAGATCGAGACGATTCGGATCGAACACCTTGCCCCAGTGCGGGCGTACCGCGAACGGCGCCAAGGCGTCGGCCACAAGATCTGACGCTCGTGCCGCCGCCTCGACGTCGGGGTGCCAAGTGAAATGAAAGGCCACCGACTCGCGCCCGAAACACGGACTCATCCACATGGCATCGGCGGCAATCGTTCGGACCTCCGAGATCATCAACGCGTCGTCAA
>JAHDFR010000071.1:13839-20124 GCA_020628065.1 Acidimicrobiales bacterium | reverse complement strand
GCAGCAGGTACCTCATCACCGGACCGTTGCTTCACCCACAGTTGCTCGACGTCGCTCTGCCAGCGGGTGAAGGCGCTCACGCTATACGCGCTCGAAAACACCGCGTCGAAGTTGGCGGCGAGGTCGGCCAGCGACAGACCGTCGTAGACCCGTTGAGCGACGCCGAACGCCGGCTCGACGTCAAGCAGGACCGAAGTGATGACACCAAACGCCCCGAGCCCGACTGCCGCCGCGGCGAAGTCCGGCTCCCCCCGACCGAGAGCCCAGAGATCTCCGGTAGGTGTCAGGATCTCGACACCGGCCACCGCCGAGGCGAGATTGCCGTTGCCGTCGCCGCTGCCATGGGTACCGGTGGAGATCGCTCCAGCGATTGATATGTGCGGCAGCGACGCCAGGTTGTGAACGGCGAGCCCCAGCGGTGCAAGTAGCTCGACCAGACGTCCGTAACTCATCGAGCCATTCACCCGAGCAGCGGTTCGATCGGCACTCAGCTCGAGAAATTCCGGTAGCGCCGTGGTGTCGATGATCGACGTGCCATCAGCGATGCGATTGAACGAGTGGCGAGAGCCGAGGGCCCGCCCTGCAGCGCCGGACGACATGACCTGCTGAACATCGCTGACCCGCTCGGGTTGATGAATGGTCTCCGCCCCGTAGACGACGTTGCCGGCCCAGTTCTTCACGTATACGTCGTCCCCTCGGCGGTGAACCCGATGTCGTCAGCCGTCACCCAACTCTTGAAGGCCAGACTAAGGAGCCTAGCGAGTAGGCAGGCGGCGGTAACGGGCTCCGCCGACACCGGCAAAATTGCTGTTGACAAAAGTCACTTCAGCCCCCACGATGACAAGTCGACGAAGAGGTCGGCGGGGTGTCAGGCTCCGGCTGGCCGTGGAACCTATTGGAGAATCAATGACGAACTCCCCAATTCGGTGCCCGGAAGGGCGACTCGGCGTCCGCTATCTCGATGGTGACACCACTCGGGTCGCCTCGTATTGCTTTGAGTGCTCGCTACTCAAACCGGAGCAACGCTGCGCTGAGACCAGACAGGAAAGCGGCGTGGTAACCGCCGTAGCACTGCCAGCGGAACCGGCTGTCGAGCCGGCGGCGGTCGTCGCCAGTAGCTGACCGCGGCTCACCTCGGTTGACTTCGGTTTGACCGACATTACTGTCGCACGATCGGCACAACCCCATACAGCTGCCCATGATGGGGGACCACGTGGGGCTGATCGAGATCTGTCGACGTGACCCGACCCGACTTGGTGTCCCAGTAGAGACAGCCGATCTCGTCAGCCGGTCGGCTCTCGACGAACGCCTCAGCGTCGGCGAGGGCTGCCAGCCATCGTTCCTTGAGGTCGACCGGGTCTGCCGGTCTGGCCAGATTCAGCCGATCAAGTTCTTCAGGCCTCGGCGTGCGACGCCGCCGGAGTCGATCAAGCAGCCCCAGCGGGGTATACCCCGGATCCTTGCCGGCGGCGGCCCAGACAAGGGCGCCGAGGCTCACCGTGGCGTCCTGATCAGAGAGGATGTCGACGAAATCGCGGGGTTCGGTTCGACCGACTAGAGCCAGAACCTTGTTCACCGCCAGATCAACGTCGTGAAGACGAAAGCCGGCCACCGGATCCGCCACTGTAGGAAAGAAGCGCCAAGCGGTGTCATGGGACCACTCAACCACGGTCGACTCGCCGCCCCCAGTGACCTTGGCTCGCACAAACCCCGGTTGCGAAATTTCGACCGTCATATCCAGATTGGCCTCGGCGATGGAACGAGCGTCGGATTCGAACGCTGACGACACACGCTCGATCGAATCATGGAAGTAGTCCAGGTCGTAGCTGAAGCGCACGGTGTTGGGATGCAGATGTTGGGCGGCCCCACCGGCCAGGTAACTGGAGCTGTCCCGGTTGCCGGCCAAGACCTGCACCACCGTCTGCTGTAAACCGGTTAGCGGCACAGTTGAGCCGCCTTACGAACGCCGGCATGGCCCCCGTAGGTTCGAAGCCTTTCGATGACCCAATCGACATCTTTTGCCGTGACCTTGTAGTCCGGACGTTCCGACCAGAAACACGAGCCGTGGAAATCCCGAAAGGCGCGCCTGGCCTCCCGGACTCGGACCATCTCTTTGGCCTGGTCACTGCTGAGGGACCGGCGACTCTTCAGTCCGCCTTTACGCCCGATGGCAGCCAGATAGTCGGAGACGTCGTTCATGAAACCAGCATATCGCAGCTTGCGTTTATCGTAAGCCGCTTATGATCATCGCATCCACGACGTTTGTTCTTGAGATGGCTCAAGAACAATCGAACATATGTTCTTTTTTGTTGAATCTGCTGATACGGTGTGGTCATGGCGGGAACGACGGCATCACCAGCTGCACAGCGGGATTCATGGGCTGCCTTTGACGTTGCGTTGGCGGCTGCTGTCAGCTCCGGGCCCGGCCGTGCCGACGCTCGGGTTGTTGATGATGATGTTGAAGCGGCCCGGCTCGACGCGCTGCGGGCCGCCGACTGCCTGGCCGACGCGTTGCGGCGACTGCCGGACACCTTATTGATAGAGACATGCTCCCGAGCTGAGCAACTGTTGGCGGCCGAACGCCTTCTGGCGGTGGCCCGGGTTGCCGGCTGTAGCGGTGACGCGAGAGTTGATCGGCGTAGGGCTCGAAATGCCATGGCCGATGATGTGGGCCGTTCAAACCGGTCGGTTAGTCAAGACGCCAGACGTTCAGCAGCTGTGGCTGCCAACAGTCGCCTCGGTGAACAGCTGGCCGAGGGAGCCATCGCACCTCAGTCCATCGACGCGCTGGTTCGGGCTGCAGACGAGGAAACCGGGAAGATTCCGGTTGAGCTGGTTGACGCCGTTGAAGGGCTGGCGCCGGATCAGGCCAGTCGAGTAGTGAGCGAGCATCTTGAAGCAACAGCGGATGCTGTTGAGGTGGAGCGCCAATACGACCTGCAACGTCAAGCCCGGCGGGCCTATCGATACGAGAGCCCTTCCGGTGACGGTCGTCCAGCGTTATCGGGGATCGCGGTTGAAGGGCCCCGGGCCGATATCGACCTGCTGTGGGCGGAAGTAGTGGCACGGGCCGACGCCGCCTACCAATCCGCTGGCGGCCGGGATGTTCCTGCTCATCAGCACCAGTTGCTCCGAAACCGTTGTTATGACGCCGTTACCGCGGCCGTACGAGGAGACTCCTCGGGGTCGTTAGGCGGCGAGCGGGTGTCTCGTCGACCGACCGTAGTGATCACCGTTGACGCCGAAAAGTTGTTTGATGATCCGGACCGGCCGGTCGTAGCCAGCCAGTTGGGGTCAGGCCCCATACCTGAGCATCTACTGGTTGACTATCTGTCTTCCGGTGCTGCCTGTTCGCTGGTGGCTCGATTCGACGGGGTGCCTCTTTGGTACGGGCGCAGTAGGCGGAACGCATCGGACGCCCAGTTTGTTACCTTGGCGGTTCGTGATCGGGGCTGTGTACTGTGCAGAGCCACCATCGACCGCTGTGAAGCTCATCATCTGTTGCCGTGGACGGCTCCGGGCCGAGGCCGAACCGATGTCGACAACATGGCACTGCTGTGCCGACGATGTCACCAAGACCTACACCACCGCAACCACACGCTCGAACACCAGACCACCGCTCAAGGCAAGCGTCACTGGTCCACCCGGTCGGCGACGGTTACTGAAACCCCGGCACCCAAGCCAAGACGAATACAGCGGGAATAGTCAGCTCGACCAGCTCTATTGGACGCAACGATGGCTAGACAACCCGAGTCTGTGCTGTGATTCGGGTCATGATCACCACACCGGGCAAAGAAACCGGATCACCGTTGCGGTCGATATGGGACAACGTGTTCGCCGTCAGCGGCATCATGGCGGCGATCGCCCTGGTCCTGTCGTACCTGATGATCCGCTTCGCCTTCGACGACCAGTTCAGCTGTGACTACCTGCTGGTCGAGCAGGTATCTGCCCCCGACTTCACCTGCGACGGCGCCGACCTCGGGAATAGCACCGGGTTGAGTTCGGCGGTGGACGACGTGGCCGACTTCCTCGGCTTGGGAGACTCCGACGCCGGAACCACCGTAGGGGACGCCTTGGCCATCCCCGGGCTGGCCGACTTGATCGACGGGCCACTCGGCGTGATCCGACGGGTCGGCGTGGTGGTGGGCCTACTGCTGCTCGTCGCCTTCAGCGCCTGGGTCACCTGGATGATCCGCAACCTCCAACAACTCCTGCGCCTCCTGCGAGGCGATCGTCAAGCCTGGCTCCGGTTCGCCACCACCGCCCGAACCTTCCTCACCATCTTCGTCGCCCTGTTGGCCCCGATCGCCATCGTCACCCTGCTGTAGTATGGTTATCAGATCTGATAATTGCAACCATCAACCAAGAAGCAAAGACTGATGACATGAGTGAACCCGGCCCGATTCTGGCTGAAGTTCTTGCGTCCGCCGCCAAACTGCAGCAAGTCGTACCCGATGCCGTGTTGGTCGGCGGGTCGGCGGCCGCGCTCTACGCCGGGCATCGCCAATCATTCGACCACGACCACGTCCTCACCGACCTCGTCGACCGCTACGAAATCGTGCTAGACGCTGTAGAGGCAACCGAAGGATGGGCCACATCGGTTCGAGCATCTCGGCCGCCGTTCACCATCATGGGAAGCCTCGGTGGGGTGGAAGCCGGCCTTCGGCAGCTACGCCGCCGGCGACCGCTGGAGACGACAACCATCGACGTGGGCCATGGAGCGACCGTGGTCGCGCCAACCGAACCCGAAGCCCTACGAGTAAAAGCCTTCCTTGTCGTCCAGCGGAACTACGTGCGGGACTACCTGGATGTGGTTGCGCTTTCCGAACACCTGGGCGTTGAGCAGGCAGTCCAGATACTCCGCCACATCGACGACTACTACCGAGACCGATCCGATGAGTGGGGCTCCGTGCTGACGGAACTGGTGGTTGCACTGGCTGAGCCTGAACCAAACGATGTAGATGTGCTGGACGAACTCCCCAGATACAAAGGCCTCCAAGAGCGCTACCACGATTGGCAATTCATCGTCGATATCTGTCAGCGCATAGCGCTGATGCTTAGCGGGGCAACGCAGTGACCGTCAGCTTCCGCAACGTCGACGCTCATCCCGACGACGACGTGCTCACCTGGCCCTACGAGGCTCTCATCACGGTGATCGATCGAGGTCTGGTTAGCGACTGGCAGCCGATCTTTGCTGAAATTAGACGCTCACCGTGGGGACCTGTCTCCCGCCGAATTGAACGTTACCTGACCTACCGGCCGCCCGACGGAGTCGGGACCCTGTTCCGTCTTGCGGTGAACGAAGCGAGACTCTCGGTGGAAAACACCGACAAGGACGAAGTGGCCACCAGAGTGAGGTCGGCAGTGGAACAGAGTGGGCTGACCGCCGCCGAGTTCGCCAAACTTGTGGGCACAAGTCCATCTCGACTCAGCACCTACATGACTGGATCTGTGGTGCCATCGGCCGCGCTCCTCATCCGGATTGAACGACACGCTCAGAAGCCGCACTGACCCACCGGCAGATCGCGTCGGTCAAAACAGCGCGACCTTGTCGCCCACTCAAACGTCAAAGAAAACGGTGCAGGGCCGAAAGGAACTGCATGCGGGCGACAAAATCTCAAACGAAAGAAGCTGGTAGATGAGCGCTGCACGCATGGTCGGATCCCTACTCGGAGCCTTTGGTGGCCGAGCATTGGGCGGCGCTCTCGGCGGTTCAACCGGGCGGATGATCGGCTCCATGGCCGGATCGATGCTGGCCGGAAAGGCAGTACGAGGCGGAGCCGGTGGACTCGGCGGCCTGGCCGGAATGCTGGGCGGGCTTACCGGCGGCGACGATGACACCAGCAGCGAAGCCGGTGGCGGTGGCCGCACACTCGAACTGGGCGAAGACGAAGCCCAGCTCCTCATCCGTGCCATGTGTAACGCCGCCAAAGCCGACGGGCACGTCGACGAGGACGAGATCAATGCCATCGTCGACCGGGCCGGACCGCTCGACGGCGACGACGAAGCGCTGCTGCGAGCCGAGCTGGAATCACCGCTCGACCTGCCGGGCCTGGTGGCCGACGTTCCGGCCGCACTGGCCAACGACGTATACGTCGCCTCGCTCATGGCGGTCGACATCGACACCGCCGAAGAAGTCGGCTATATGAACGACCTGGCCGACGGTCTCAACATCAGCGATGACGTGCGCAACCAAATCCACGAAGCGCTCGGCGTCGGAGCCTGAACAAAACCCGGCCTCGGGCTTGAACACCAACTTGTAGAAGACAACACAACACTTCCCCG
>JAHDFR010000071.1:8553-13739 GCA_020628065.1 Acidimicrobiales bacterium | reverse complement strand
ACAACACTTCCCCGCTGTTGCCTTTAGCCGGCGCCTGGAGTAGACAAGCTCGATGGCGCTACGCTCCCAGGACACCTCAGCCGGCGCGTCCGTCCTGGCAGAAGTGTTGGCCATCCTCAGTTTGTTGGTGTCAGCCGCCGGTCTCACCATCTCGCTGGCGGCCCTGACCTTCTCGGGACCACTGGCCGACGGCCTGCCCCGAGGCACCACCGTGTTCCTCCTCGGAGCTGGGATCACCACCGCTCTGGTGGCGCTTCGAGGCTCGGTTCCGGGGGCGATATCGCCGGTGCAGGACGGGCCCACCATCGTACTGGTGGCGGTGGTGGCCAGACTGGCCGCCGAATCGGGCGCAAACTTCACCGCCGACCAGATCATCGTCGTCACCGGGCTGGCATCACTGATCACCGGACTGTTGATGGCGGCACTTGGAAGCTTCTCACTCGGCGGGATCGTGCGATTCATTCCGGCCGTGGTGATCAACGCCTTCGTGGCCGGAACCGGGTGTCTCCTGTTCCTCGGTGGGCTCAGCGTCATGACCGACAGCGGGGGCCACGGCCTCAGCCCGGCCTCCCTCTTCACCCCCGAACAGATCAAGTTCTGGCTGCCCGGAGTGGCCCTCGGTCTGGCCGCATACCTGGTAAGCGGCCGACCCGGTGCCCCCAAAGCGGCCGTGCCCGGGTTGATCATCATGGCCACCGTCGCGTTCTACATCGTCACCGTGGCCGCTTCGTCCATTCAGGCGGTGGAAGAGGCTTCGTGGCTCATCGGGCCGTTCACCGACCCGCCGTCGCCATCGCTGATAACACCAAGCGAAGTCGCCGACGTTGCCTGGAGCGACATCATCGCCCAGCTGCCTGGCCTGGCCGCAGTGGCTGCTGTAGCCACGCTGGCTCTCATGTTGAACGTCTCCGGCCTGGAGTCGGTCACCAACCATCGGGCTGACCTGAACGACGAGCTTAAAGTCACCGGTACAGCCAACATCCTTCAGTCGGTGCTGGGTGCCGCCCCAAGCTTTCACGCCATCGGCTTCACCGCTCTAGCCAACCGCATGGGTGCCACCTCCAAACGAGTGTCGGTTGCTGTCGGAGGACTGCTGGTGCTGTTCGGATTGCTGGGCACCGCCATCGTCGGATATACCCCCAGATTTGTGGTCGGCGCCCTCCTGGTGGCGGTCGGGGTCGGCCTCATCATGGACTGGGTGGGCGAAATGCGCCGAGCCCCGGGCATCACCGACACCGTGCTCAGCCTGATCATCATCGGCTGTATCGTCGGCGTCGGCGTGTTGGAAGGCATCGTTTTGGGCGTGGTCATCGCCTGCGGAGTGTTCATCGTCCGCTACAGCCGGGTCGACCCGGTGAGGAGGTGGCGAACCGGAGCCACCGCCCGCAGCCAAGTCGACCGGTCAGTGGCCGAAACCGAAGCGCTGGTAGCCGGAGGCGACCGTCTGCGGGTGGCCGAACTACAAGGATTCCTGTTCTTCGGGTCGGTTACCGGTATGACCGACCGGATCATGGACGAGTGCCGCCCACCGGTGGAACAAGTCGTCTTCGACTTTCGGCATGTCACCGGCATCGACGGCTCCGCCCTCAGCCTGCTGCATCGACTCATCGACGACCTTACCGAACAGGGTGTGACGGTCCGGCTGGCCTCCGCCCCACAAGCAGCGGTGGCCCAAGGATTGACCAACCACCCGACACTGGATGAAGCGCTGGCCGAAGTCGAACAGCTGATCCTGACCGACCACAGCAACGAAACGACGACGGAGAACGCCGTCCCCAACGAACTTTTGGCGGTGTTCGAACGACGGACCGTCCCGGCCGGAACCACGCTGCTGGCCGCCGGTGACGATGCCGACGAACTGATCTACCTGCTCACCGGAACGCTGTCAGTTTTCGCCCCCGGAGAGATCGAGCAGGGCCAAAAACCGTTCCGGCTGCGCAAAGCGACCGCTCCCAGCTGGATCGGCGAAATCGGTTTCCTGCGTCGGACCGAGCGAACCGCCGATGTGGTCACCGACACCGAGGTTGAGCTGGCCGTCATCGACCGGGAAACCTTCGACCGTCTGCGACGCCAGCAACCTGACGCAGTGATCCAACTGCTGGACAACATCGCCAGCGAGCAGGCCCGGCTGGTCGACACCTTAAGCTCGGCGCTGTCGGAAGCATCCGGCTAGAGCTCGCCCGGTCGAGCGACCAGTCGGACGCTTAGTCGTGGGTGGCGACGAAGTCCCGAATCCGAGGGTGTATTTGTTGATCCCACCGAGACCCACTGAACACCCCGTAATGGCCGACACCCGGTTGCACATGATGAGCTCGCATCGAATCAGGTAGAGACGAGCACAACCGGTGGGCAGATTCGGTTTGGCCCACCGAACAGATGTCGTCGTTCTCACCCTCAACGGTCAGCAACGCCGTGCGTTCAATGGCCGACGGCTCCACCGGCACACCCAATACCTCAAACAGGTCACGGGCCAGCTCGTGATCCTGAAACACCCGCTGCACCGTCTCCAGGTAGTAGTCGGCGTCCAGGTCGGACACGGCGAAGTACTCGTCGTAGAACCGTCGGGTCTGGCCAACAGCGGTGGCGTCGCCGTCCAGTACGCTTCCCCACAGCCGGGCGTGAGCCCGTACGTGACGGTTCAAGTTCATGCCCATGAAGGCGCTCACCTGCAGGAACCCGGGGTACACCCGGCGGCCGGCCCCCATGTGGCGGCGAGGAACCGTGGTCACCAGAGCCCGCTCGAACATCTCCATCGGCCAGGCCTCGGCGAACTCGTTGACCTCGGTGCGGTTGACCCGGGTGTCGATCGGCCCGGCCATTAACGTCATCGACTTGGGTTGAGCGTCGTGGCCCTCCTGGGCCAGCAGCGACACTGCGGCCAGTACCGGCACCGCCGGTTGGCACACCGCCATCACATGCAACGGGCCGCCGAGTCGAACAATGGCCTGGCGCACCTGAAGCACGTAGTCGTCCAAGCCGAAACGGCCGGCGGACAACGGGATGTCCCGGGCGTTGTGCCAGTCGAGGAAATACAGGTCGTGTTCACGGACCATGGTCCGTACCGTCTCCCGCAGCAGTGTGCCGAAGTGGCCCGACATCGGCGCCACCAGCAGCACACGCGGCTGGTACCCGGCATCGGGCTTGGTGAAACGCAGCAGCGAACAGAACGGGTTGGCGTCGACCACCTGCTCTTTGACGTCGATATCGATGAGGCGGCCCGAGCGTGACACCTCAACCGAGTCGATACCAAAGTCCGGCCGGGAGTGGGTCAGCTTGGTGTTCACCGCCAGATGGGCGTTGGCCCGCAGCATCCTCATCGGAAGCGAATCCCGGGCCACAGGTGGCAGCATGCGGTTGACGGCTTCGGATCCGGCGGCCACCGAGCCGACCATGGCACGGGTGGCGTCGGCCCACCCCTCATACCAGTCGTAGGTTGAGTACATCATGCCCGGATTGTCGCCTGCGCTTTTTGAACGATTTCCAATGGTACGCCACGGCCGGGCGGCGGGCCCAGTCGGGTCCCGGCCGGGGCATAAGGATCTACATTTCGAGGCCGCCGTTGATGGCCATGATGGAGCCGGTGATGTAGCCGGCGTCGTCGTCCACCAGGAACCGAACGGCTCGGGCGATCTCGTCGGCTCGACCTAGCCGACCGACCGGGATGGTCGACACGATGTTGGCCAGAACATCGTCGGGGACGGCGTTGACCATGTCGGTGGCTACGAAGCCGGGGGTGATGGCGTTGACCGTTACTCCCTTCGAGGCGTACTCGATGGCCAGCGTCTTGGTGAACCCGAACAGGCCTGACTTGGAGGCGGCGTAGTTGGCTTGACCGAAGTTGCCGGTTTCGCCGATAACCGAGCTTATGTTGACGACTCGACCACGGCCGGTCTCGACCAGATGGGGGAGGGCGGCCTTGGCCATGTAGAAGCTGCCGGAGAGGTTGACGCGAAGCACGGCGTGCCAGTCGTCGACGGTCATTCGCTTCACGGTCTTGTCCACCGTGATGCCGGCGTTGTTGACCAGAATGTCGACGCGACCGTACTCGGCCACGACCTCGTCGATGACCCGCTGGCAGTCGTCGGGGTCGCCGACATTGCCTTCGAAGAGCTTGATGGGCAGCTCTTCGACTTCGACCTTGTCGGCGAACTCGCCTGCTTTGGCCGCCGACGTGCAGCCGGCGGCGACGGTGGCGCCGTCTCGGGCGAGGGCCAGCGAAATGGCAGCCCCGATGCCGCGAGTGCCGCCGGTGACAACGGCAACCTTGCCTTCGAGAGTGCCTGCGAGGGTGGTTGAGGTATTCATGGGTACTGCTCCTGTTGTGGTGAGGACTGCTAGTGGGTTGGTGAGTTGATGTGTTGGTGAGTTGCTGTGTTGGTGAGTTGCTGTGTTGGTGAGTTGCTGTGTTGGTGAGTTGGGTGGTTGGGGTTCAGCGAACTCCGACCAGCTCGGGCCGGTCGTTGTCGGCAGATGCGGCAGCGACAGCAGATGCGTCAGCGTGACCGTCAGTCGGAACGGGGTAGGCCGCGTCGCCACGAGTGCCGGACTCGGGGGCGATCATCGAGGGTTCGATCCAGCAGACGACGTAGCCGCCCACCGCTCCGGCCCCGAAGCCGGGAGCGAAAATCAGCGACCGTTCGCTGATCACACCGTCATGGACGGCGTCGGCGATGGCCATCGGGATACTGGCGGCCGACACGTTACCAACCCGCTCGATGTTGAAATACAGCTTGTCAATCGGAACGCCCTGCGCTTCGGCGATGTCGACGATCATGGTTCGGTTGGCCTGGTGGGGAACGATGACGTCGATGTCGTCCAGCAACCGGCTGGCGAACGTGGTGGCCGTCACCCCTGACTGGTGGCGGCTGGTGCGGACTCCGTCCAACCCGCCCAGTTCTGAAATCATCTGATCGAGGTATCGACGAACAAGAGCTTTCACCTCCGGCCCGTACACGGTGATGTCGTTGTCGAAATCGGGATTGGGCCAGATGATCGAGTTGACCTCGCTGGACGGTCCGCTGGCGTAGGTCTGCACCACTTCGACGTCGAAACCAGGCCCGTTCCGAAGGTCAGCGCTGCTGCTCCCTCTACCGCCGCTCCCTCTGCTGCCGCTCCCTCTACTGACGGCGGCAGGACTGATGACCATGGCGGCGGCACCGTCACCAAAAATCATGCGAGAGGGGCGG
>JAHDFR010000071.1:0-8453 GCA_020628065.1 Acidimicrobiales bacterium | reverse complement strand
AGGACTGATGACCATGGCGGCGGCACCGTCACCAAAAATCATGCGAGAGGGGCGGGCGTTGCCGATCTTGTCGGAGAACTTTTCGGCCATGACCAGCAGCACCGGTCGGTTGACGTCATCCAGCAGCCGGAGGGCTTGGGCCATGCCGTAGGGGAACCCGGCGCAGGCGGCGATGATGTCGGCCGAAGCATTGGTTTGAGCGATGCCCAACTCGCCGGAAATCCAGGTGGCGGTAGAGGGAATGAGCCGGGTCGATGTGCAGGAGCAGAACAGCACAGCTCCGATGTCGTGCGGTTGACGACCGGCATGTTCGAGCGCACTCCGGGCGGCCTCGAGGGCGATCTGTTCCAACGGCTCGGCGGTGTAGCGGCGCTGCTCGATGCCGGTCTTGGTGGTGATTTCGTCGGCGCTCATCGGCGACCATGACGGTGGGGCGTTTCTCACTACATCGGCGTTGCTGTAAGTCACCTCTCCTCGACGAACGGCCAGCGCTTCAATGGTCGCCCGGCGGTCGGTTCGTTGCCCGACGACCATTGGTGGTACCGGCTTTAATGCGGTGGCGGTTGGGACAACGGCCACCGTCTCGACCGCCGAGCTCGCTCCGGTCGGCGTGGCGGGCTCGGTGCCGTTGGATCGAGCCCGCTGAATGAAGTCCAGCACATCTCGATTCTTGGGGTGAAAGACCACCACGACGTCGTCGTCGCCGAGATCGCCAACGCTCTTGAGTTCAGCGTGCGATCGGTCCCACGGATGCTGGTTGTGGACCACCATGGCCCACCGCTGCAATGCCTCCAACTCGGGTTGCGGGGCGGAGGCATCCAGAATTTCGTCGACACCGAAGCGTGGGTAGTCGGGGTCGTAGTCGCTGAGCACGGTGGTGGTTCCGCCGGTAGCCAAAGCTTCGGACACAGTCGGTTTCAACGCCGGCAGTTCGGCGGCGTGATACAGCTTGTTGGACAACACGTCGAACAGCAGGTTGAAGAGCTGGTTCTCCATGGTCTCGTCCCACCTGGCCGGAAGGCGGTGGAACGACCACTCCACCGCCTCCACCTTCTCGCTACGGTCCTGCCAAGGGCGAAGCAACGGTACGAACACGTCGTCCCGTCGACGGGCAACATCCGACCAGCGGGTGGGTCGTTTGTCGTACATGGTCAGAGCGAACCTGTTGGCCCAGAACAAGTGCAGGCCGAGGTCGCGGAGAAGTTGGTAGCGATCGGTGTACAGGCCATCCGATGCTCGTTGGGCGATATCGGACCCGGTTGGTGCTTTGACCTCGAAGTCCCGATGGATGATGGCATCGAGGTGGTCGAGATCCCGAATGGTGGAGAAGTCGAGATCGACGAAAACACTGGCGGGAAAGACCGGCTTGTGATGACGATTGAGGCGGAATGGTTTCATGGGTGGTTCTTCTCGTGGGTTTGGGCGCGGCGAGCTGGAGCTTCGGTGGGAGTGAGCACGGCGGACCGAGTTTGACTGCGGGTTGGCTGACCGCCCGATACGGCAACGCGGCGAGTCGGGCGGCGGAATGGCGGGGTGGGGAGAGCTAAGCCGTGGGGCGCTCTTCCACCAGGTACTGACCGGGGGCGGCCATGATCGGCGGGAACGAGTCGTTGCCGAGCGACACTGGTCGGTCAACAAACTCGCCGCTGTGGGGTGTCAGCCACTCAACCCAGTGATCCCACCAGCTGCCGGGGTGCTTCGTTGCACCGTCGAGCCATTCGTCGGCCGACTCCGGCGTTGCGGGATTGAGGTGATAGCTGCCTTTCGGGTTGCCCGAAGGATTGACGAGAGCCTGAATGTGGCCCTGAGAGCTGAGGACGAATTCGGTGTCCCCACCTAGAAGATCGACGCTGCGATAGCAGCCTTTCCATGGAGTGATGTGGTCGGTCACAGCGCCGACAACATAGCTGGGGCAGGTGACCTGCTTGAGGTCCAACTCGGTGCCGAGAACTTCAACAGCTCCGGACTTGGTCAACGTGTTCCCGGCTGCCATGTCCATGAAGTCGTGGTGTAGCCCGGCGGGCAGGTTGGTTGAGTCGCAGTTCCAGGCCAGAACGTCGTATGCGGCCGGCTTTTCGCCCATCAGGTAGTTGTTGGCCCAGTAGTTCCACACCAGGTCATTGGGGCGCATGAAGGCGAACACCTTGCCGAGGTCCTCGCCGCTGAGCATGCCGCTGGTTTCGCTGCGGCGCTTCAGCGCTTCGGCTGTCGGGCCGGAAAGGAGGCTTCCCAGGGTTGACGGCTCGTCCCAGTCAAGAACGGAAACCAGGAAGCTGGCCGAGTTGACTCGCTGGTCGCCGATGGCGGCCAAATGGGCTTGGGCAACGGCGTTTGTCATGCCGCCGGCGCATACCCCGAGCATGTTGAGTTTGTCGACGCCGGTGATCTCCATCGTGGCGTCTGTGGCCTCAAGCAGGGCACGCACGTAGTCGTTCAGATCCCAGTCGGCCTGAGCGGGCCCCGGGTTGCGCCAGCTGACCATTAAGGTTTGGTAGCCGTGGCTGACGGCGTGCTCAACGAGGCTGCGCCCGGGAGCAAGATCCAGCACGTAGAACTTGTTGATCTGCGGCGGGCTGATGAGGACCGGCACCTCCCGCACCTGATCGGTGGTGGGCTCATATTGGATGAGCTCCAGGATTTCGTTGCGGAAGACGACGGCACCGGGGGTGGCGGCTTTGGTCTCTCCGGGAATGAACGGCTCGCTGTCGACCATCAACGGCATGCCGCCGTTGTTGACGGCATCGTCGACGGCGTTGCGTAGCCCGTTGGCCAGACTCACACCCTTTGTCTCCGCCGCTTTGCGTAGGGCTCGCGGGTTTCCGAGAAGGTGGTTTGTCGGCGCCATGGTTTCGGTGACCAGTCCGGCGAGGAAGTCCACCCGTAGCCGGGTGGACTCGTCCAGTTCCAGCTCGTCGATGGTTTCGTCGATTTGACGGTGCAGGTCGAGGTAGCTTTGGGCCACGCGTCGGTAGATCGGGTTTGCGGTGAAGGCTTCGTCTTGGAATCGCCGGTCTTTGGGGTGGGGTTCGACGTCGGATACGCCGGCCGCAACCCGAATCTGTCCGGCGGTGGCCTTCATGGCTCGACCGGCGGCCAAAGCGGTCCAGTTGACCAGGTTCTTGGTCATGTCCGGAGCCGTGTTCTTGTTCAGAGGTATGTTGCGGCCGAGGTTGCGGGCGAAGGCCACAGCGCCGGCCGGGCCGACGGTGCCGTTCCGGGAGGCACTTTTGGGCTCGTTGATCCCGTCGAGGGTTTCGATGAGAGCGTCGTATGCCAGCTGGCCGGGTGTCGGCTCGCCAACGGACTCCTCGGTTGGTTGGGAGTCGGTGGACTCGAGGAACTCCTGGAAGATGGAGTCCATAGGGTTGATGGGCCCGAGTGGGCCGATGGCGCCCATCGATCCCATTTGTTCCATGGCGGTCAGTGCTTCCAACAGTTCCGAGGTGTGATCCTCGGTTCGAGATGCTGGTCGGGTGGGGCGAGGGTTGACCGTTGTCATGGGGGACCTTTGGGATGGGAAGTAGCTCCTGAACGCCATTCTTACAAAAATGACGAGCAATGTCAATATTGAAGGTTAATGACTAATGTTGATTTGGTTAATCTATATTTAGCATCAGCTTTATAGTTTCTGATATCGCCTTCGTGTGAGGGCAGAGTTGACCGTCCTGCCTATTTTTGGAGACAGTTGTTCGAAATTCGTTGACTGTCGGCCCAAGGGTTGATATCCAGAAGCTATGGCAGATGAAGAAGCCGGCTACCCCAAGAAGCGAGCTCGGACCCGGGCATCGCTGCGCGCTGCCGGCATGAAGGTCATCGCCAGAAGCGGACCCGACGGGGTGACCGTGGGTGAAGTGGTCAAGCTGGCCGGCGTCGCCCAGGGCACGCTGTACAACCATTTCCCCTCGGTATCGGACCTCATCGACGAGATCGCCGAGCATCTCGGCACCGGCGTGGAGATCGCCCGCGACGCCCTTGACGCCGTCGAGAGCGACCCGGCCGGACGGGTGGCCATCGGCCTGCTCCAATTCCTCGACCTGGCCCATCGCGACCCGGACGCTGGAGCGGCGTTTGTGGCCCTGACCAGAGCCAAGCCAGACTTCCGTGCTCGGGTGCGGGCAATCATCTCTTCAACGATCGCCGAAGGGGCGGCTGCCGGAAGATTCGATGTGGGCGGCGGCCCGGAGCCGACCAACATGGTTCTTGGCGCCGGGCTTCAATCCATTCGGGCAGTGGTGCTCAAAGAGGCCGACATCTCCTCCGGCCCGGCGGTGTGCCGCCTGGTGTTACGAGGCCTCGGTGTTCCGGAGAGCGAAATCACCGGCGTCGTCGATCGTGCCGTGTCCGCTCTGGCGCTGGTTGAGGTTGAGCCGGCCTAGGGGTGTCGGGGGGCTCTAGTCGGTCTCGATGTCACCGACGAATCCCCGGTAGACGGTAAGTAGTGCCTGCTTTTGCTGGCTGGTCAGTCGAGCGTCGGCTTTGATGGCCTGCTCCACCGAGGCGCCGTCGTCGGCTTGGCCCGGCTCGCCCGTGGTCCCTTCCAGCCATCCGGCATAGCGCAGGATGGTGTCGGCCCGCACGTCCAGGGCGGTGGCCAGGGACCGCAGCACCTTGATGGTGGGCTGGTGGAGTCCACGTTCGAGCTGGCTGACGTAGGCGTCGGAGACGTCGGCGATGCGGGCCAGCTCGCGCTGGGACAGTTCGGCCAGCTGTCGCTGGGCTTTGATGAACTCGCCCAGGTGGTTGTACGGTTCGCCGTCGGCCATCGGTCCTACTGTAATCGCGCTTCGGTAGAGGCCAGTTGTGGAACACCGGCCCGGACGCGGAATCGCCGATCGGGTTAACGCCCGATCGGCGATCCAGTTCAGAGTGTGTTTCCGTCGAAGGACTATGCCTTCTCCGGGGTCCAGACGGCGACCATGTCTTTGTAGAAGGTGCGGCTGATGTCGGAGACCTTGGCGGCGAAGTCGAAGTAGCCGTCGATCATCTCGGCCGGCTCGGGCAGTTCGCCCATGCCGGGCATGGCCGGCAGCGAAGCGCTGTCGAACATCTCGGTGGGGATCATGCCCTTCACGGCTTCGGCCATCTGCTTGTTGGCTTCCACGATGCGCTCCTGGCCGGCCTGGAGCTCGGTCAGCATGCGTTCCTGTGAGTCGGCGATGAGTTCGGTAACGGTCATTGGGGTTCTCCAGTGTTCTTCGAATGGCGGTGGGCTCGGCGGGGCCGGCTCACCTGCGAACTACTCCAAACTATAGTACGCACGCTCGAATAACGCAAACAATACTTAGCGTGCGCAATTTAAAGTTTGCGCCCGAATCTTGTATCTCGGACACCACTAGGCCCGTCAACCCTTCACCGGCGCGTCGGCAGCCCAACCTCAGAGGCAACGACACGTCGGATAGCGGGCGGTACCGCAAACCACCACGGCTCACCCGAGCCAATCCAAAGCCATTGGAGGGAAACAGATGGCACTTCCATACAGCAAGCCCGACCCCGGTGGGTCGGAGCGGGCCAAGGCCGCTAAAGCAAAGCGAGACCTGGCCACCGAGATCGCCCGGCTACGGCCGGCGGCATTGACCGAAACCAACTGCGAAGAAGCCGACCACGGACACCCCTACCCGGCGAACTTCACCAAAGGCCTCCTGCACAATGGCGACGGCGTGCTGGAACACGCCAACGACTATCACTGCTTCGTGGAGGCCATCAACTCATCCGACCGGACCCTGTTCGAAAAGAGCGTCGTTTCAGCCGACGATCACGACGTCGAGTATCACTGTTCAACCAAGGACGTTTGCGGCGACAAAGAAGTCGACGTCAAATGGCGAGGCTGGGAAAGCCCTCGGGCCGGTCACGTTTATGAGCTACAGGGAGCCGACCCGGCTTCGGTCGGCATGGCACCGGCGCCCCGCGTCGGTTCCAGCGAACTGGCGGCGGAAATGGCCGAGGTTTACGCCATGGCCATCCTGCGCGACGTGCCCTTCACCGAGATCTGCGAAGGCGGCCGAAAGAAGCTCTGCCCGTCCACCCGCAACCCGGGGGCATCAGAGTTGAGTGCCAAGCAGATCGCCGAACTGCTCGACAAGATGCCGTTCTACAGCGGCCAGAACGTCAAGTCGTCAACGCCGCACAACACCGACGAGCGAGGCTACAACCGGTTTGAACGACGGCGCCGGGCTGGTCGAGGGGACTTGACCCCCGAAACGCTATTCCGGGGCTCGACCAAAGGCGCTATGGCCGGGCCGTACATCTCCCAATTCATGTTGGTGGGGGCCACGTCGTTGGCCTGCGAAGGCGGAGGCGCAGCCAGCTATCCGGGGCTCGACGCCGCCTTCGACCTGCAGGACGGCTACATCCCCTACGGGTCGCTGATAATCGACCAGCGCACCCTCACCCACAAGAACTGCCTGGACTACATGACCGACTGGTGCTCCTGGCTTGACGTGCAGAACGGGGCCGACGTTCGCGGCGCCGACGTGTTCGAGGAACAGCGACGGTTCATCACCACACCAAGAGATCTCGCCACCTACGTTCACTACGACGCCCTCTACGAGGCCTATCTCAACGCCGGGCTGGTCATGCTGGCCATGGGCCTTCCCTTCTCCAAAGGGTTCCCTGAGGCGTCACCCTCGGGACGGCGGACTCCCTTTGCCACCTACGGCGGGCCGCACGTCCTGTCGCTGGTGACCGAAGTGGCCACTCGGTGCCTTAAGGCCGTTCGGCGGCAAAAGTTCAACTTCCACCGGCGAGCCCGGCCCGAAGCCATCGGCGGTCGACTGACCATCGCCGCCCTGGACGGTGCGGCGAAGCTCGGCTGTGCCGGCGAAGCATTCGAGTGGACGTTGAACGAGATTCCCGAACCGCTTCGCAAGGCAGTGGCCGAACACAACAAGAACCAGAACACCGCGGCCATGAGAGCGATGCGGCAGTTGGGGTGCAAGCCTCGATGCACTCCACCGTGCAAAGCGACGGCGGCGCGATTCAACGCCAACAACCTGTTGCTGCCCATGGCCTTCCCTGAAGGTTCGCCCATGCACCCGGCCTACGGTGCCGGGCACGCCACCGTGGCCGGCGGCTGTGTGACCATGCTCAAGGCATTCTTCGAAATGTTTGAAGACTGCGATTCCTACGTGGAGCGGGAGCTGTGTGACAAGAACGGCCAGCCCATCTCCTACGTGCCCAACGACAACGGCTCGAGACTGGTCAAGACCGGCAAGTCGGAGATCAAACTCACCGTCCAAGGTGAGTTGGACAAGTTGGCGGCCAACATCTCGATCGGGCGGAACATGGCCGGAGTGCACTACTACTCCGACTACTACGACTCGCTGCGGATGGGTGAGCGAATTGCCGTATCCATCCTGTTGGAGCAGGCTCCCACGTACGGAGACGAAATGTCGATGACCTTCAAATCGTTCGACGGAGACTACATAACCATTTACGGCGAAGGCGGCAGCTGCCCGAGCCTGTCGATTATCGACCGCAAGGGCAATGCTGTGTCCCAGAACGACTGGTGGCTGCGGCACGTGCCGGGCGAGGAGTTGATCGAGGACCTGTAGCGGCTGCCCTGCTGATAACAAATCCAGAGAGATAACACATCGGCAGAGATCGGCGTTCCGGCAAGGGCGCCGGTCTCTGTTAGGTCAATCCGGGTCCAATAGTTAAGGCTCGGTCTAGATCGGCCGCAGATACGACTCAGATTCTCGGTTGATGTGAAGATTTGGGCTGTTCAAACACTCTCTACCTGATGGATCACCTAGATCCGGCGGCGCATGGGCGACCCGTGCACAGAGTCCTCTACGGAGGACTCGGGTATTGACATCAGGCATGTAGTAGGGAGTAACAAATGAGTAAACGGTGGGCTTCGCCCGGAACCGGGTCAACGAGTCGTGCGGCCTCACTGCCAGGCCCGTCGTGGGCGTCGGCTCAGTCGACTTCCGCCGTTCTCGCCGTGGTACTTGCGGTGTTGGCCGTGGTTTTAGCCTTCCAGTGGAACAACGGGGCATCGGCCGACGACAGCACCGATTTCACTGTCAGAGCCCGCGGCTACACCGGCGACGAGCGCCTCGAAGTACAGGTGGGCGGAACGGCGGTCGCCTCCATCGAGCTCTCGTCCGAAATGGCCGACCACACCGTCCAGGTGCCGGCCGGTACCGAGCTGGCCGACCTCAAAGTTGCCTTCGTCAACGACGCCCTCCGCACCGGCTACGACCGAAACGTTCACGTCGACTACGTGGTCCACAACGGTGAGATCTACCAATCGGAGGCCGTGACCACCTACGCCAGCGGATCGTTCCGAGACGCCCAGTGCCGTACCGGCATGCTCCAGGCCGAGGCCCTCCACTGCAACGGTCACTTCCGCTACGCCGGCGGGGAAGTTGGGACCGACGGCACGCTTTTGGTTCGGGCCAGCGGCTCCACCGGTGACGAACAGTTCGAGGTTCACATCGATGGTGGCGCCG
>JAHDFR010000262.1 GCA_020628065.1 Acidimicrobiales bacterium | reverse complement strand
CGTACGGGATGATGTAGATCGAGCGATAGACGTTCCGGCCTCGCATCGACTCATTCTCCACCAGAATGGCCAGTGCCAGACCCAGGGCAAACGTCAACAGCACCGAGCCCGAAGCGAAAGCAACGTTCCAGACCAGGACCCGTAGGAACGGCTGGCCGATCCGTTCGTTCTGGAACAGGTCGACGTAGTTGTCGGGACCGATCACTTGGCGCCATCCCGGCGCACTGGAGTCGATGGCGAACAGTGGAACGTTGTCGCAACTCCCGCTGGTGCAGCTGATGGCTGAATCTTTGGCGCTTAACGCCAGACCGGCCACCTCCACCTCCGGAACCTGATCACAGTAGAACGTGCCCTCACCGGACACACATGTCAGACCGAGTTGTGTATCGGTGAGAGTGTCGGATGCATCGTCGTAGAGGTACCGGGGTCCCCCGGTGACCAAACGAAACGACGTGAGCGTTTCGACCTCCGCCACCGACCCACCGGGTAGATCGATCACCCCCTCCTCCAGCCTTCCGGCCTCGGCCGTCAGCGAGAGTCGGGTCAACAGCTCGAACGATCCCACCAACTCCGGCGGCTCGGTGATGTCAAACGACGAATCGACGGGAAACGCCTCGTTAACTGTTGCAACGTCGCCGTCGGAGCGGAGAACACCGGCGAAAGGTTGCACTGTTTCGCCGACCACCACCAGCGCCAACTCATCGGTGGTCGGGTCACGATAGACCGCCATCGGCCCCGACTCTCCAGACGCAGACGTGGTGAGCGACCGGCGACCCAACTGCTCGATTGCCTGTTCCTTGGTCAAGATGTTGCCGGTCTGCCAGTTGGTCACCGACACATATGACGTGTACAGGACTGGATAGACGACAAAGAACGCCATCAGCACCAAGCCTGGTGTCAGCCAACGAGAGGCACTGGTCCGAGGGCTGAGATAGGCCCAGTTGACCAGTACCAAAGCGAAGGCCACTAGCGCCACCAACGACCATGCTCCATTTGCCGCCAAAGTGGAGGCGGCCAGGATGGCCAAGGCATCAAAGACGGCGACCGACACCGTCCGCAACCAAAAGGCCCGACCGGACGATCGCTGCAGTCGGCGCCGAGCTGATCGCTCGTTCCGCTCAGAGTTCATCGGTCGGGCCTCTCGTGGTACCTAGTGAAGACGGTTGATACTGCCAGTACCCAGTTGACAACAGAAGTGACTGCCGGGAGGGGCTAGCCCTCTACCGCTCCTCGCACCGCTTCGGCTGCGGTGGTCATGGCGTCAGAAGCTCCGAGCTCGCCGTTGCGGACGAGCAGGATGTTGTCGCCGAGTGGGCCCCAAACGGCGCCCATTTCGGGGATGTTGGGCATGGGAATACCGTTGGCCGCCGAAGCGCTGAAGGCCGCGGCCTGTGGGTCGGCCCCAAGACCATCCTGAACTGCGACCCAAGCCGTGCCGCGAGGATCGGCGTCATAGAGAGCTTGCATGGTCTCGTCGGTGGCCATGAAGTCGAGCAGGAACGACTGAGCGATCAACGCCTTCTCGGAGAAGGCCGATAGGAAGAATCCCTGACCGCCGACGAACGGCTGGGTCGGGCTTGGGCCAATCTGGGGAATGACCGCAACATCCCAGTTCGGAACGGTGGTCTGTTCACGGGTGTTGCCCAGTTCCCACGGGCCAGTGATCCAGAAGGCGGCGTTGCCTTCGAGCCAGAGATTCTTGGCCGTGTCGTAGTCGGTCGATGCAACGATGCCGTCGGTGACCTGCTTCTCCAGGAAGGTGACACCCTCGATGGCTTCGTCGCTATCGAGGCCGACCTGTGACGGATCGAAGCCGGTTGCGTCGTCAAAGGCGAAGATGAAACCACCGAACGAAGAGACGAACGGATACATGTGATAGGCATCCCCGGCGGCGCCGCCACCAGGCATCACCACGCAGTTCTCCACCCCAGCGTCACCACAGGCAGCCACCAGATCGTCCCAGGAGGCGGGTGCCTCAGCCACCAGATCGGTGTTGTAGTACATGGCCACTGCCTCGGTGGCGTACGGCACGGCGTAGTTCTGGCCTTCAAAGTTGAATCCTTGAAGGGCGACCGGCAAGAAGCTGTCGGCTATGTCGCTTACGTCAACCGAGGCCACAACACCATTGGCCGCCAACTCTCCCGTCCAGTCGTGCGCTCCGGCAAAGATGTCCGGACCCTCTCCGGCCGGGCCGGCCTGCTGCACCTGCTCGCGGATGTCACCGAAGGGAACCAGCTCCACCTGCACTTCGACGCCGGTGGCTTCGGTGAAGGCCGGAGCCACCGCTTCAAGCGGACCGACTCGATTCTCATCGGCCCAGATCAAGAGGGTCTCGGCGGCAGACTCTTCGGCCGGCTCTTCGTCCTCAGTGGGCTCCGGCTCCTCTTCGGGGGTGGCCTCTTCCTCGGTCTCTTCGGCCGACTCCTCGGTCTCGGTCTCAGTCGGCTCGGCTTCGTCGGCCGAATCGTTTCCCCCGCCACAGGCCGCTGCCAGCAGCATAAACGCCGCCAGCAAGGCCATCAAAGACAGCAAACGCTTGGACATCTTCTCTCCTTCGCCGAGTCCGGTGATGCGACGCACCGGACGAGCAGACGGCGACTTTCGCCCCCTGCGTTTTGCAGAAAACTAGTCCACGTATCTAGAAAGTTTAACAACATTTCTAGAAATCTTGCAGTATTTGCTGAAAGTCTGCGTCGACTTCTGTCATACTCAACCCGTGGCCAGGCCTCGATTGAAACAAGTCGCAGAGATGGCTCGAGTCAGCGAGCCAACCGTCAGTCGTGTGATCAACGGCCGCAGCGGCGTAGCATCCGCCACCAGGCAACGAGTGTTGGACGCGCTCAGCGACCTCGGCTACGGCGACCTGCCGGAACCGGTGACCGCTCGTCGAGGGGTTGTTGGCATTGTCTGCGGCGACTTGCTGAACCCGGTCTTCCCGACCTTGCTCAATCATGTGTCCGCTGAGCTCAGCAGCTCAGGCGTTTTGACCACGGTGGCAGTGACCAACCGCCTGAGTACCGAACAACGCTGCATCGAGGAGCTGACCGCTGCGGCCGTCGATGGCCTGATCTTCGTCGGCGGGCACCACGCCGAGCCCGAAGGCGATTGGAGTCACTATCGACGACTGGCCGATGCCGACATCCCCATGGTCTTCGTCAACGGTGTCGCCACCGACATCGACGTCCCGCACGTCCGCTGCGATGAGGAGGCCGGGGCAGGCAAGGCCATCTCCCACTTGATCAACCTGGGACACCGCCGTATCGGATGTGTTCTCGGAACAACCAAGTTCATACCGACCACTCGATTCGTCAGCGGCTATCGACAGATGTTGGCCGACAAAGAGATAGGTGTGGGCGATGAGACAGTGGTCAACACCGCCTTCACCCTTGAGGGAGGTCGGGCAGGCGCCCTCAGACTCTTAGACCGTGGGATCACCGGCATCTTGGCCGGCAACGACCTGATGGCGCTGGGTGCTATCCAAGCGGCCGGGGCCAAAGGTTTGAACGTGCCCGGCCAAGTATCGGTGGTCGGCTACGACGGCACCGACATGACCGCCTTGACCGATCCGGGGCTGACGACCCTCCGCCAACCGTTCGAGGACATGGCCAAAACGATTGCCTCCGCCATCAACGCCGACGTGGACGGATCGGTCAGTTACCGAGATCACTACGTATTCCAACCGGAACTCATAGTGAGACACTCGTCCGGCCCCATCGCCCACG
>JAHDFR010000070.1:10349-22770 GCA_020628065.1 Acidimicrobiales bacterium | reverse complement strand
TTTACGACCAAGCTGACTTCACTTATCGTTTCGCTCAACTCACCAGTGAGACCCCGGCCCAGTTCAGAGCAAAGTGGGGTTAACGCCGACCGATGTCGCCGCGTGGCCCGACTTGGTCTTGGTGTCCAAGGTCGACGGCGGTCATCGCAATGAAGTTTGGCGAGGCGATCTGGGCGGACGTCCGATTGCCGTGCGCCGCTCCCGCCGGGAGCCGGAGTCGCTGGCGTGGGAACTCGGCCTCTTGGCCTTTCTGCACCGCCACGACTTCGTCATACCAATGGTGGTGGCAACCGCCGACGGCGAGTCGTCCAGCGGCGGCGTGGTTGTCCAGAACTGGCTGCCGGGTCGGGAACCTTCTTCGCCCGAGGACTGGCAATTGGTGGCTGATGAACTCCAGCGATTGCACCGAGTTACCGTGAGCTACCCTCAGCGACCGGGCTGTTCGGAGGTTCATCGGCTGCGGCGTCAACGGCGCAGCGTGGACGCCGATGTCGACGAGTTACCGGACGACGTGACCGAGGAGGTTCTGGCTGTCTTCGAGGCGTTGACGAAAGTTCCTACAGCTGTGGTGCACGGTGATCCGGGGGCATCGAACATTCGAATCGGCACCGACGGCTTAGTGGGTTTGCTGGACTGGGACGAGTCGAGAGTGGATCTCGTATGGCACGACCTGTCCAACCTCGGCATCCAGGTTTTGGCCGGGAATGATCACTCGCAGGCTCAGGCTCTATCCCACGCCTGGGAAGCGGTCAACGGCTGGCTGGCCGAACCAACCTACGCCCGGAGACGGCTGGATCAGCTCCGAGACCTCGTTCGAGAGACTTCTTAGGATGCCCAGTCGAGCCGGTAGGACAGGTCGTGCCCGGCCTTGGCCGAGTAATCCTGAATCGACTTGCGGGCCAACTTGAGGGTGACCGACGAGGGGAGCAGCCCGGCGACTCGACCAAACAGGGTCTGCTCTTCGTCGACCGGAGCACCCTTGGCGGTGGGGAAGGTGACGTCAACCTGAGCTTGGCGTTGCCCGGCCCGGTCAAGCAGGGTGGACAACCGTTGGAACATCTGCAACAGCGGGTCGGCTCGATGGGTTGACCAGTTGGCCGACGGCATGAAGTCGACAAAGTGCATCAGGTGGTAGTTGAAGTTGATCCAAAGATTCTCGGCGTCGATGGTGAGCGGCTCGTTGTCGATCACCCGTTGACAATGCAGAGCTTCGAGTTTGTCCAGGCGATCCATGTTGGCTTCCAACTCGTCCAGCAGCTCGGTGTTGTAGAACAGCCGCAGGGTTGATGGAAACACCTCAACATGAAGCGCTTCGAAGTCGGTGAGAAGCGCTTTAAGTGCCGGGATCTTGGCCGCCTCCATGGCGAAGGTGTTCGTGGCCGTGCCCAGAATGGAGTGGAGTAGGGCAACGTTGGGTGAGTGTTCCGGGTAGTGGCGGGCGGCGTAGTCATGGCAGAACACGAGGTGCTCAAGAAACGTGCCGTCGGCGTGCTCCATGCTGAAGTCGCACTCTTGAACCATGAAGTCGATCAGGCGCTGGTCGATGACCGGAGCCGGGTCGGCGGCTTCCGACTCGGCATAGGCCGCTTCCACTTGGGCGGCGGCGTCATCGTTCCACACCGGCTCTTTGGCCAGTTTGTCGTCCATGAACATCCGAGGCACGCCGCTGAGCGCACCGAAGATGGTCCGATCCATGTCGAAGTTGGTCATCCGCTCCACTCGGACCCTGCCGGCGTGGTCTACAGCCCCACCTCGGGTGATGGCCGCCTTGCGTTGAAGGTTGAGGGTGGCTTTGAGGCTGGAGCTCTCAGAGGCAGTGTTGCTTGTCATGGTTCCTCCACCGGGCGTTTGTTCCGTCCAGCCTAACGGTCAAGCCAATACCGGTGGAATGCGGTGTCAGTGGAATGCGGTGTCAGTGGAATGCGGTGTCAGTGGAATGCGGTGTCAGTGGAATGCGATCAGCGGGCGTCGAGCTCTTTGATCAGTTTGTTGGGTGCGGTGGCCCGGTAGCTTTCCTCCACCAACTCGGTGATTTCATCCCAGTCGGTTTCGGGTGTGGAGAGATCAACACCCCGCCAGCCGTACGGCCCCCAATACGCCGGGGTAAAGAACCGCTCGTCTTGATCGATGGCGGCGGCGTCCTCATCCGAAGGCATAAAGACGAGAGCCTGGTCGTACTGACCCGAGTGGTGGTCGCCCTTCAGGACCGCACCGTACCCAGCGAAGATCTTCTTGGTGAAGAAAGCCGGCCTGCCGTGCGACACTTTTTCATCGGCCCCGGGCAGGCCAAGACACAGCTCTCGAAGCCGGGCCAGAACCGGGTCATCGTCGTCGAACCGCTTCGGGTGAGCCACACTTCAACCCTAGCTCGCCGGCTAGTTGGGCTGCCTGGTTTCCCGCAGGACAACCAGTCGGTCACCGGGTTTTAGGCTGGATTCATCCACTTTGGCGATGGGCTGACGGCGGCCTTCTCGAACGACGGCAACCAGCATTGACCCTTCGGGCACGGTGCCGTCGCATTCAACTTCCACCAACTCCAGTCCACGACCGGCGTCAAGAAGATCATCGAGCACCCGCACCGCTCCTGGAGCGTAGGTCCCCAAGCCGAGCATGCGTCCCACGGCGGCGGTGGCGTCGATCACTTCGTTGGCTCCGCCTTGAAGGAACAGGTGCATGTTCTCCTGCTCTTTCACTCCGGCCACGATGTGGGCGTTGGGGTTCATCTCCCTGGCCGTCAGGGTTACCAGGACGGCGGTGTCGTCTCGGTTGGGGGCCACGATGACCGCCTTGGCCCGTTCGATGGCGGCTTGGCGCAGCACCGAACGGTGGGACGCGTCGCCCTGGACTATGACGTAGCCTTCCTCCGATGCCTTCGCCACCACGTCGACGTTGACGTCGACGGCGACAATCTCGGCCGGTTCCACTCCTCGGCTGATCAGGTCCGCCGCCGCGCTGTGGCCGGTTGCCCCGAACCCGCAGATCACATAGTGGTTCTTCACCTGTTGTCTCCATCGTTTGGTCAGCAGCTCGCGGCGTGACTGGTCCGTCAGCACCTCCACCGTTGTTCCCACCACCAGGATCAGGAACAGGATCCTGGCCGGGGTGATGAGGAAGATGGTGGCCATACGGGCCCCGGAGCTGACGGCGGTGATGTCGCCGTAACCGGTGGTTGTCACGGTGACCGAGGCGTAGTACATGGCGTCGCCGAACGAAATCGGATCGCCGGTTATATCGACGTAGCCGTCTCGCCCCAAGCGAACCACCAATGCCACGAAAACCACCAACGCCACGGCGAAGGCAATTCTCCTGGCCACGGCCTGAAACGGGGTCTGATGCCGGGCAGGCAGGCGAACGAGGTCATAACCGGGCTCGCCTGAGGGCGGCGCTGTGAAGTCGCTGGTCGCCATAGCTGTCAAAACGCTACCGGCTTTCGACGTCAAGTGTTATTCATTGCAGCTCGATCACTCGGTTCTGCCGGACCTCGCAAGACCGGACGTCTGCCTCCCGCTCACATCGCCCATGTGCCATGCACGGCGGCACGGCGAAAGCGCGGCAGGTGGGAGGTGATGAGCTAGGACAGCGAATCAACCACGGCTTCGCCGGTACGGCGACCGGAGAACATGGCGCCTTGAAGCGACGAGGTGTCGCGGTGATCGCCACACACAAACAGGCCATCACCCAGCGAGACTCGCTGTTTCGGACCAAACGGCGGATACTGACGGGGCTGGCCGTGGGCGATGGCGTCGGTGCGTAGATGACGCAGTTTGTCGGCCAACGGGCCGAACATGGTGCGTAGCTGGTCGCGCGTGGCCGGTTCGGCGTCCGGGTCGTAGATGCCGGGACAGGCGGCAGCGATCAGCGTCTGACCCGCCGGGGCGTAACCGGGTGCAACCACGCTCATCGGCACCACGTTCAACGCCGGGCCGTCGGCTCTACGGCACAAAATCACATACGGCTTGTCCAACGGGGAGGGCAGGGGTGAAGCGTCGGCGGCGTACCACACACACGTCGCCGGGTTGGATTCGACCGTAGGTAGATCCAGCAGTGCGGCCGCTGCCGGGCCCTCGGTGGCCACCACGACCCGTTCAGCGCTTATTGACCGACCGTCGCTCAAGGTCACGCCACCCGGCTGCACCGCAGCCACTGCAGTGTTCAGATAGATGGTGTCGTCAGGCAGATAGTCGGCCATCTGGTCGGCCAACCGGCCCATTCCCTGCGCCGGTACGGCAACGTCCCCCGTTATCAGACAGCGAAAAATGACGTCGAACATCCGTCGACTGGTACCCAACGATGGATCAAGCTGAATACCGCCGACCAGCGGTTCAAAGAACTGCTCGATGATGGTGTCACTGAAGCCTTCGTTGACCAATGCCTGACGGGTTGAGCGGTCCTCGCCTCGCAGCAACTCACGGGGGTGGGCCCTCTGCAATCGGACTCGTTGAGCCAGGATGCGGGCTTTGTCGACCACCGAGCCGAGAGGTGCCAGGGCCGTGTCGTAAAGAGTCTTCGGTCGCCGCAGCGGATCACCGACAACTCGGAAACGATCGGGAGCAAATCGCTCGGCGTTGTAGACCACGGCTCCCGGTTCGAACCGGCGCAGATCGAGAGCGTGCAAGTCAACTTGGGTTTGAAGCTCGGGGTAGGCGGTCAACAAGACTTGGAAGCCACGATCGAGAAGGAAGCCGTCGACCTCGTCGGTCCGAACCCGACCACCGACCCCGTCCGACGCTTCCAAAACGACAACATCACGGCCCGCTTCGCTCACAACCCGGGCGGCGGCCATCCCCGCCAGACCGGCGCCTACCACCACAACCTCGCTGTGATCTGGTGGGCCCGCCGACCTACGAACGGCGGAAAGCCTGGGCGAACCTTCGTGTGACGAGTGTTCCGACCTGGTGTCTCCCATCAAACGGACCCTATCTTGGAGAAGGTGAGTTCCGAAAAGCGGGCCGGATTGCCGGCCGCGGCGACCGTGGTCGGAGCCGGAGCGGCGGCAGCCTTGGCCTACTGGGGTCAGGGCGCGTTGGCCAAGCGGTGGGCCAAGAATCCGAATCCGTTGGCCGGCGAGTCCATGGCTTTTCCGACCGGTCTGGCGTCGACGGTTACCACCGATGATGGTGCCCGCATATCGGTGCGCCGCGCCGGGTCAGGTTCGACCGTGGTGTTACTGCACGGGTTGACCGGCAACCGGGACGACTGGGCTCCGGTCGGGCGACGTCTCATCGACGCCGGGTTCGAAGTGGTCGCCATCGAGCATCGTGGGCACGGTCAGTCCACCGTGGGTTCGGAAGGATACGGGGTTCCCCGGTTGGCCGCCGACGTGGCCCAGGTGTTGAGCGCACTGAACCTGCGGGACGTCACTCTGATCGGCCATTCGATGGGGGCTATGACAGCCATGGCCACCATGATTGAGCACCCTCATGTGGCAGCTGAGCGCATCAACCGACTGGCCGTGGTTTGCACTGCCGGAAGGCTGTCAGACGTCCGATCCCAGGTCGGCCTGCGGGCACTGTCATTGAAACTGACAGACTGGTTCGCCGTGTTCGACAAACGCATGCGGGTGGGCGCCGGGCTGACGGCGATGAGCCGCAACCCCAACCTGGAGTTGATCGACTACTTGATTGAATCAACGGGCCGCATCCCCCATGAGACCCGTCGAGAAGCCACAGCGGCCCTGGCCGAGTACGACATTTCCCGTTCGCTTCACCAGGTCACCGTGCCCACCATGGTGGTGGCCGGTTCCCGTGACCGCCTCACTCCCCCACGGTTTTCCAAGGCGCTGGCCAAGCAGATCCCCAACGCTGAGCTCCGGGTCATCGACGGTGGCGGCCACATGCTGATGTTGGACCGGGCCGACGAGCTGGCCACGCTCTTGGTGGACTTCGCCCGAGTGCCGGGCACCAAGGTCACACCCTGAGCCGAGGCCCTACCGCCTCCTACAGCGAGGCGTAGCGTTTGCGCATTCGAGCAGCCGGTTTCTCCAGGCCGATGTGAAACGCATAGGCGATGGCCAGCGATACAGCACCGGCCACCACTATTACAGCCGGAGTGCCCAATCCCGGTTGGACGTTTCGCAGCGCCATGATCACCACCAGATGCACCAGGTAGAGCGAGTAGCTCAGAACCCCGACGAACCGCACCCAGGCCAGGTTCAGTAGCCGGAAGGGCCCGAAGTCGGGCTGTTGGATGGCGGCGTAGAAGATCGGGGCCAGAGCCATCGATTGCAGACTGTAGCGAAGCGTGTCCCGGTAGAACTCGTGGCGAATCACCATGGTGACCAGGATGAAGGCACCGGCGGCACCGGCCACGGCCAGAGCTTTGCGACCCGACCAGCGGGGCGAGTCGCCGCTCATTGGGTTGAGGTAGAGGCCCATGGCGCAGCCGAACAGAATGGCGTCGATACGGGTGTCGGTCGAGACGAAGATACGGGTCTCGTTGGCATCGAGTAGACCGACCAGCACCATGCGCCACAACAACACCAGGGCGCATGCGCCGAGCAGGGCCAGGGCCTGGGCTTGCGGGCCGTAGCGCCTCAACAGGAAAAGAGCACACACCGGGAAGATGAGGTAGAAGTGCTCTTCCACTGCCAATGACCAGAAGACGTGACTGCCGAACGGCATGCCGACGTTCAGTTGGGTGAGGCTGGCGTAGTTGGTCAGGTGCAGGGCCTGCGAAGCTACGGCGGGAACGGTGGGTGTCCCAATGGTCAGACCGGTCAGTGATACCACCACGGCGAAGGCCAGGGCGGCGTACATCGGCGGGAAAATGCGCCACACTCGCCGCCAGTAGAAGTTGCGGAAGCTTACGGTGCCGTTGGCGTCGAACTCTCGCCGCAGCAGCGTGGTGATCAGATATCCGCTGAGGAAGAAAAAGACGGTGACGCCGAATCCACCGGGAATGGCCGTGTAGCCGGCGTGCGAGATGAAGACGATGGCGATCGATACCGCTCGTAGCCCATCGAGGGAGGGAATGTAGAACGGTGATGTTGGGGCGCCGACGGCAGGCTTGCCGACTCCGGTCGACGTGGTTGAACTCACCACGAGATGCACCTCTCGACGTCCGCGATCCGCCTCTCCATCCGACTCAGAGTAGCCAGCGGCATCGACATGCAACACCACGCAAGCTCGGGTCGATCAACCGACACCTTGACGCGTCGGCGGCCGAGCCGAGTGTTGCCACCCAACCCGGCCGCGCAAGCAACCTGTTTATAGAACCGTCTAGACGCCCATTCCGGGCGTGGTCCTAAAGACCCAATCCGGGAATCGTCTAGAAGCCAGATTCCGGGAATCGTCTAGAAGCCAGATTCCGGGAATCGTCTAGAAGCCAGATTCCGGGAATCGTCTAGAAGCCGATTCCTTCGTCGATGAACTCGTTGGTGACGAGGTCTTCAGCGGTTAGACCTTCCGGCACGGCGATGGAGGGCACCTGCTCGTCGGTGATCTTGATGACCTCGTTGACCCGGTCCAGGTCAAAGTTGCCGATGGTGCCGTCGGGGCCGTTGCTGACGATGTTCAGCGAGCCCATCTGGACCACGGTCTCCGCCACCGAGTCTTCGGTCAGCTGCCAGAAGCTGTCGAGGTCGACCACGGCCTGCAGGATGGCTGCGTTGGTGGTCGACGGATCGTTCTGGAAGTCGACGATCGACTGCTGGAAGATCGGAACGAAGGCCGACAGGCAGGAGCGGGCGGCGTCATCCAGCTTGGAGTCCAAGATGGCCAGCGGGCCCTGGTAGAGCTCGTAGCCGGAGTCGTGGATCAGCAGGAACTCAACCGGCTTGCCCCACTCGGCGAACGTGTTCTCGTAGTTGTAGGGCTCCTGGGTGGCGAAGCCCTGCTGGATGAGTGCACCGCCTTCGGCGATGAACCGGGTGGGCGCACCGTCATAGGATCCGTCGAGCTGGCTGGCGTCGACCAGTCCGGAGCCGACCAGGAACTCGGTGTAGGAGGCGCCGGCGAAGTGGTTGATTACCGCTCCGGTGTCCTTCACGTCATCCCATCCGGCGATGTCGTAGGTTTCGGGATCCCACATGATGATCTGCGGGTTGACATCCAGCGGAGCGGCCACGGCGGTGGTCGGGAACTGGTCGTAGTTGGCGATGGCCTCATCGGTGTTGACATATCCGAGGAAGATGTCGTCGTCAGTGGCCATCAAAGCCACGGTGGGCTGGAATCCGATGAACGGACCACCGGCCCGCACCTCAAGCGTGATCGACGGATCAGCGGCCAGGGGTCCGGAGAACCGTCCGCTTTCCGGATCGACCGATCCTTCGCCGGCAGTCAGGTTGTAGACGGCGCCGTGCTCGGGCTCGGGGAACCAGTCGGTTTGAATGACAAGCGGGTTGGGGCAGTCACTGAGACTGCCTGCTCCGCCTTCGCCATCGGAGGAGGCTGCTTCAGTCGACTCGCCGTCCGCTGCGTCACCATCACCGTCGCCACCACCGCAAGCGGCGGCAACCAGGGCTAGTGCCACAAGGCCGACGAGAAGCCGGAACCAGCTCCTCTGCTCGGTTGACTTGGATGTTGTCTCTATAGACATGATTACGTTTATCTCCCTTGGTACCAGGACTGTGTCAGCCGGGTCCGAGCCCAGCCGAAGAACTGAAAGAACGCGATGCCCAACAGGGCGGAAAGAATAACGGCGGCGATAAGTTCGCCGGGGCGAAGTCGGCTTGAGTACAGCAGGATCCGGTTGCCCAAGTCTTTGGGCCCCCGCTGAAAGAAGAAACCGCCGACAATGGCGCCGATGACCGACAACCCGGCTGAAATCTGGAAGCCGGTGAACATGGCCGGCAAGGAAGCCGGCAACTGAAGCTTGGTCAGCCGGGTCCACTTGTCGGCTCCGTGCAACGTGAAGAGTTCGTGCTGGGATTTCTCCGCTGACTTCAGACCGAACAACGTGTTGGTGATGATGGGAAACAGCGAGATGATCACACACACCAGAATTCGTGCCGTGAACCCGAACCCGAACAGCAGGCCGATGAGCGGCACCAGCGCCAGGATGGGAACCGTTTGCAGAAAGATGGCATACGGGTAGAACGACGTTTCAACCCACTTGGCCTGGCTCATCATGACGGCGAACACCACACCGAGCACGATGGCGATGAGCAGACCGGCGAGGGCGACGACAAAGGTCAGCCATGTCGCCGACAAGAGCTGACCGGGTTGCGACCCGTCGGCTCCACCGCCGAAGAATGATGTGATGACCTGGTGGGGGTAGGGCAGCGCCGTTTTGCGGCCGTTCTCGTCGAGAATGAACCGGGCGTAGAGGTACCAAAGGGCGATGAACCCGACAAACACCGCCAGCGGCGGACCGAATCGGCTTACGAGCGTGCCCTCGGCGGCTTTCGGAACGGACTTCACCGAGACGACCTCGGCCGGGTTGCTTGCCGACAGTCCGGCGCTCATGTGTGGGCTCCTCGGAGTGCCTGATTGATTTCGCCCGACAGCTCGGCGAAGGCCGGGTCGAAGCGAAGTTCAGGCTTGCGGGGATAGTCGAAGGGGATGTCGTAGCTGGCCACGATGGTGCCGGGCCGGGCCGACATCACGTGCACCTTGGTGCTCATGAACACCGCCTCGGTAATGGAGTGAGTGATGAACAACCCGGCGAAACCTTCGTTGGCGAACAGCGAGAGTGTTTCCTCGTTCAGCCGTTCCCGGGTAATTTCGTCCAACGCCCCGAACGGTTCGTCGAAAAGAAAGACGGGCGGCCGCATCACCAACGAGCGAGCCAGCGAAACCCGCATCCGCATGCCACCCGACAGTTGACGGGGGTGATGGTTCTCAAACCCGGAGAGACCAACCAGCTCGATGGCGTCGCCCACGGCCTTCTTCTTGGTCGACTCGTCCATGTCGTGCAGTTCTGCAAACAGCTCGACGTTGCGCCGAACCGTTCGCCACGGCAGCAATGTAGCGTCCTGGAAGACGTAGCCGATGTTGGCCCGGTCGACCTCGCAGCTGCCCGCCGTTTGACTGTCCAGCCCGGAGGCGATACGAAGCAGGGTCGACTTACCGCAGCCCGAGGGCCCGACGACGGTGACGAACTCGCCCTTGGATACCGCAAAGGTGATGTCATGCAACGCCTCGGTACCGTCGGGAAAGGTCTTGCCCAGTCCGTCGAATCGAAGCGAGGCCCCATCGACCCCCGCGTCATTGGTTTGGGTAACGCTGTTCGCCTCTGCCACTGCTGCGCCTACTCCCACTTGCGCTTCCGCGACCTAGGGTATGGGATCTACGGCCCCTGATCCATGGCTAAACAGCCAAAGACCAAGAATTTAACATTCGACTTAGAGGCGACTCAGGGGCGACTCAGAGGCGACTCAGACGCAACTCAGATGGTGGTGCGGTTGGCCAATTTGGCTGATCCGGAGCGGTTGCCACGACAGCGTTATCTATGCGAACATATGTTCCCATGATCGATCGCAGCGAGGACCAACCCCATATCCTTCATGCCGATCTCGACGCCTTCTACGCCTCGGTTGAGCAGCGGGACAACGCCGACCTGCGCGGTCGGCCCATCGCTGTTGGTGGAGGCATTGTGCTGGCCGCCAGCTACGAGGCTCGGGCATTCGGCATCAAAACGCCTATGAACGAGCGGGAGGCTCGCCGGCGTTGCCCGAAGCTCACGGTTGTCCCTCCACGGATGGAAGCCTACGCCGAAGCATCACGGGCGGTGTTCGAGATTTTCCGGGACACATCGCCGGTGGTCGAGGGCCTCTCGATCGATGAAGCCTTTATTGACGTGAGCGGTCTCCGCCGACTGGTAGGCCCGGCGAGGCAGATCGCCGAAGACCTTCGACGACGGGTCCATGACCAGGTCGGCCTGCCTCTGACCGTCGGAGGTGCATCAACCAAGTTCCTGGCCAAAGTGGCCAGTGCGGTGGGCAAGCCGGACGGCCTACTACTGGTCACCCCCGGGACTGAGCTCGACTTTCTTCACCCTCTACCGGTTGAGGCGCTTTGGGGGGTTGGCCCCAAAACCGCCGATCGACTTCACCAGCGAGGGCTCTACACGGTGGCTGAGGTTGCGGCCCTTGACTGCGACCAACTGGTGGCCATGGTCGGTCAAGGAGCTGGACACCACCTGCACGCACTGGCACACAACCGGGACCCTCGCCATGTGGTGGTGGGGCGGCGCAACCGGTCCATCGGCTCGCAGAGATCGTTCCCCAACGGGCGCTATAGCCGGGCCGAGGTGGAGGCGACGTTGCTGGACACCTGCGATCGAGTTGGCCGGCGACTGCGGCAGTCCCACCAAGTGGCCAGAACCGTCACGCTACGCCTCCGCTTCGGCGACTTTCAGTCGGCCACTCGTTCCACCACGTTTCCTCAGGCCACGTTTCACACCAAAGCCGTTCACGATGCCGCCCGGGATCTCCTGGCGGCGGCATGGCCGCTGGCTGAAGAGCGCGGCCTCACCAAGGTGGGGGTGGCGGTATCCAATCTGGGTCCCGACGACGCTGTTCAGCTGGCCCTTCCCCTCTTCAGCGCCGACTCAGCGCCTCTGGACGGCGCAGTGGACCGGATTCGGGAGTCCTTCGGCCACCGTTCAATCGCTCGGGCGGCCACACTTGCCCATATCTCGGATCACGTCCACGTCGTCCCGGGGGCTATTACTTAGAGCCGCTGGGTTAATGTTCGGAATGGTTACCACCCACGTTCCGTTAGTGTTTGGTTAACCGGGCGTAAGCGACTGAAACCACCCCGTTTTCGCCGGTTAGCCTGTTATGTGTGGCCCGCTGAGCGGTTGGCGGCCAGGAGAGAATGCAGACGTGAACACGATACGGCAACGTGTATATGTGGGCGTGATGCTCGCGGCACTAGCCGTTCTTGTCGCGCTGACAATGATGGCCATGGCAAACCAGCCGGAGCAGTACGAGCTCAGCAGCACTGAGGTTGCCGGCCTACCTGTCCTGGGCTCAAGCTCCAGCCCTGCCTGTGCCGGGGACGAAGGCGTTGATCAAGGCGTCAACTGCGCCATGGCCGGTGAGCGGACAGACAATCGAATTGGCACCAGAATCGGCGATGCCGAAGACTTCGACATGAACCGTGCGGCCGGCCTTATGCGGCGGGCCAACCCGGTTCTCAAAGTGCCGTCCGAGCCGTCCGGTGATCAGCCCTTGGATGCCACCGGCGCAACCGACGAGCAGGACTCCGCCGAGGTATCCGAGGGCACCGATCCCCCCGACACCAGCTCGAAGCCCACGACGACTTCCCGCCCCAGCACCACCACCTCGACGGCGCGGCCGCCAAGCACAAGCGAACCGACTCGACCGGCCGGGTCCGACGACGACGAGTCGGAGGAAGACTCCGACGACGACGATACGTCGCCCAACGAGGACAAGGACTGGCAGGGGACACAGTCACCGCTGCTGCAGCAGGCCGGCCGATCATCAGTAGAGCGGACTCCGAACTCCAGCTCCAGT
>JAHDFR010000070.1:4518-10249 GCA_020628065.1 Acidimicrobiales bacterium | reverse complement strand
GCTGCAGCAGGCCGGCCGATCATCAGTAGAGCGGACTCCGAACTCCAGCTCCAGTTCGAACTCCGGTAACGCCAATCAGGACGCTTCAGCTCCTGATCCGGACGAAGCCTCAACGTTTGAGCAGGCGGTTATCGACCTAACCAATAAGCACAGGGTGAGCGTCGGCTGCGAGCCTTTGGAGCGCATGGAGGCTCTTGCCGGTGCATCAAGGGCACATAGTCGGGACATGGCCGACAACGAGTTCTTCGATGACACCGGCCAGGACGGCTCCACCCCTGGGGATCGAGCGATGCGCAACGGCTACTCGTCGAGGTTTGTTGCCGAGAACATCGCCTGGGGATACCGAACGCCGGCGGCGGTGGTTGAAGGCTGGATGGGCAGCCGCGGCCACAGGGGAAACATCTTGGACTGCCGCTACACCCACATCGGCGTCGGGTTCCACGACTACTACTGGACTCAGGCCTTCGGCGTTCCCAAGTAGTCCAGGCGATCTACCGGTCTGGGTCGGTCGACCCATCCATGTCGGTCCGCGCCGCCCAAACACCCGTCACATGGGTAAATCGGCTTACTTTGCCGATTGTTTACTGTTTCTAGACGGACCTTAACCTACCCATAAGGTTGTAGGCACAGCGGCATAGGGGCTGCTGGGTGCACAGGTGAGGTGGATTCAATGGCGAGCTTCCGGCGGAAGCAACTTGGCGTCTTAGGCGCCTTCTTTTTGGTGGTCCAGGTGGTGGCAGTCACCGTGGCAGGCGTTGGCGCCGCCGACGCGGCCACGGCCGGCCCAATTGTGGCCAGTCACTCGGGCCTGTGTCTGCAGGCCGAAGGTGGGTCATCCGACATCAATACCCGGATTGTGCAGGTCAACTGCGATGGGTCGGAGAACCAATCCTTTGAGATGCGTGACGCCGGCGGTGGGCTGGTAGATCTCTACAACCGGGGCACCGAGCACTGCCTCCATGTCAGGAACGCCTCAACCGAGGCGGCGGCTGAAGTGCTGCAGTACCCGTGCACCGGCACTCCGAACTCCCTCTTCACCGTTGATCAGGTCGCCGGAGGACTTCGCATCACCGTGCAGCACACCGCTATGTGTCTTGACATTTTCGGTGCTTCCCGTGATGCCGGTGCGACGCTGATTCAGTGGCCGTGTCACGGCAACGCCAACCAGGTCTTCGACTGGCAGTCAGCCGACGTCGGCGGTGGCGGTGGAGACACCGGCGGCGATACCGGCACCGGTGGTGGTGACGGCGGTGGAACCGGCACCTGCACCACCGCTCTTACGGTGGAGGCGGAAACCGGCTCGCTTGGTGGAGCCATGACCGTGGGCAGCGACGGGGCGGCGTCCGGCGGCCAGTACGTCCACACCCCCCAGGGTTCCGGCAACGACTGGAGCGGCCTGAGTGCCAGCAGCGCTTCTTACTGCTTCAACATCACCTCGGCCGGCGACTACCGGATCGAGACCAAGGTCCAGGGTTTGGACGGTCAGTCCGATTCGTTCTTTGTTGCCGTTGATGGCCAGCCGACCGACGGGTACCTGTTTGACATCGGAGTAAGCGGAGCCTTTGGCACCCGCAACGTGTCGGACCGTGGAGGCGCCAACCCCGTGGTGGTGAATCTCAGCGCCGGAGACCACACGATTTCGTTCCACAATCGCGAGGACGCCAGCCGCCTCGACTCAATCACTCTTGTTCCTCTCGGTGGCAACACCGGTGGTGGTGGTGGTGGAGGAGGAGGAGGCGACGGTACCGGCGCCTGCGTCAGCACCTTGTCGGTGGAAGCCGAAACCGGTGCTCTGAGTGGCTTCATGGCCGTGGGCAGCGACGGAGCGGCCTCCGGCGGCCAATACGTTCATGTTCCGAACGGCATAGTCAACGAGTGGGGTGGGGCCGGTTCAGCCAACACCGCTTCCTACTGCTTCAGCGTGGCCAACGCCGGCGAATACCGGATTGAGACTTCGACCCGAGGGCTGGACGGTCAGTCCGACTCCTTCTACGTGACCGTCGACGGCCAACCGGCAGGTGGCTACCTCTTCGACATCGGGGCGAGCGGAAGCTACACCACCCGCAACGTCTCCGACCGGGGCGGCGCCAACCCGGTGCTGGTCGACCTGACCGCCGGTGAGCACACCATCACGTTCCACAACCGTGAGGACGGCAGCCGCCTGGACACGGTCACACTTGTGCCCACCAATGGGGGCAACACCGGCGGTGGCGGAGGTGGCGTGAACACCACAGGTTCTTGGGGCCCGGTGGTCAACGTCGGCCTGGTACCGGTGGCCATGGCCAACGTCCCCAACGGTGAAGTGTTGATGTGGTCGGCGTATGAGGAGATGACCTTTGGCGGTACCAACGGTTACGCCGAAACCGTCATCTACAACCCCGACAACGGCGCCCTGAGGGCACGCCGGGTCGGCAACACCCAGCACGACATGTTCTGTCCCGGCATTGCCAATATGCCTGACGGGCGGGTCATCGTAACCGGCGGCTCCGGCAATGCTGAAGCGTCGATCTACAACCCGGCCACCGACAGCTGGGAGGACGCCGCCGACATGAACATCGGTCGTGGGTATCACGCCAACGTGACGCTCAGCGACGGCTCCGTCCTGGCGGTTGGTGGTTCATGGTCCGGCGGTGTTCGGGTCAAGGACAGCGAGATCTTCCGCAATGGTGCGTGGACCACACTGCCCGGCATCAAGGGCGGCGGCACGTTGCTGACCGCCGATTATCAGCGCCAGTACCGGTCGGACAACCACATGTGGCTGTTCTCGTGGAAGAACAATCAGGTGTTCCACGCCGGCCCGGCCAAGACCATGCACTGGCTGAACCCGGCTGGTCAAGGGTCGGTTCAGGCAGTGGGCACCCGCGGGGCTGACAGCGATGCCATGAACGGCAACGCCGTCATGTACGACGAGGGCAAGATCCTGACCAGTGGCGGCGCTCCGGACTACATTCGAGGTCAGGCCTCGGGTAACACTCACATCATCGATCTGAACGCCGGCGGTGCTGTTCGCCAGGTCCAGGGCATGTCCCGGCCTCGAGCCCTCCATTCCAGTGTGGTCCTGCCTTCGGGTGAGGTGGTGGCCTTGGGCGGCCAGAGCGCCATCGAGTTGTTCACCGATTCCAACGCCGTGATGGTTCCCGAGCTGTTCAATCCGGACACCGAAACCTGGAGTCAGCTGGCTCCGATGTCGGTTCCCCGCACCTACCACAGTGCCGGCCTGTTGTTGCACGACGGTCGGGTCATGGTCGGTGGCGGCGGCCTGTGTGGCAACTGTGCCGGCTTCCCCGAACGCAATCACCCGGACATTCAGATCTTGACGCCGCCATATCTGCTTGATGCCGCCGGCAATCTGAAGCCTCGCCCGGTCATCAACTCCGCCCCCGGCTCTGCCGGCTACGGGCAGAGCGTGACGGTCAACGTGAGCGGTGGTGCTTCGGAGTTCGCTCTTGTCCGGTTGGCCAATTCAACCCACTCGAACAACAACGCTCAGCGACGCCTCCCGGTCAGCTTCACCTCCAACGGAGGCGGCAGCTACCAGGTGACGATGCCGTCGGATGCAGGCGTGGCTCCCCCAGGGGCGTACATGCTGTTTGCGTTGGACGCCAACGGCACTCCGAGCGTGTCCAAGAGCGTGATGCTGGACTAGTATCAAACTAAATCAATAGGATTGCACCAACCGGCGTCATGCCGGGTAGTGCACTACGCTAGATCTACAGGCTCGACCGGCACTTCCCTCCAGCCGGTCGAGTCTGTACCTTTTTGAGCCCAGTGTCCCCACGGGCTATTGGCAGGTTACGGGCTTCGCTGACCGCCCGTAGTCTGGGACGGTGGACAACCCGACGGCTGATGCGCCCGACCGCCTGCCGGTCGAGGAAGTGGTGGATTCGTTGAGGTCGGCCTTGACCGACCCAGGAACCGCCTTGCTGGTCGCCCCTCCCGGATCCGGCAAGTCCACCATCGTGCCACTGCGGTTGTTGGACGAACCGTGGCTGGATGATCGCCGAATCATGGTGTTGGAGCCCCGAAGGCTGGCCACCCGGGCCGCAGCCCGACGTATGTCCGATCTGCTGGGTGAGCGGGTGGGCGAAACCGTCGGTTACGTCACCCGCGATGAACGTCGGGTCGGTTCCGCCACCCGGATTGAGGTCGTCACCGAAGGTATTCTCACCCGCCGGTTGCAGAACGACCCGGAGCTGTCGGACTTCGGCCTGGTGATCTTCGACGAGTTCCATGAACGAAACCTGCAGACCGACCTTGGCTTGGCGTTGACGCTGGACGTTAAACAGTCTTTGCGGCCGGATCTGCGGTTGTTGCTGATGTCGGCCACCATTGACGCCGACACCATCGCCGACGCGCTGGCTTCACACCTCTCTGTTCGCCCGCCGGTTATCACTTCGGACTCTCGTCAGTATCCCATCGACGTTCGCTATGCCGGATCTGCCAGCAAGAGCAAGGCAGGGGCGAAACGACGGACAGCTCAACGCGGTCGACCCAATTCGTCCGATCCGGTCCCCCGCGTCTGCCGGTTGATCCATCGGGCGTTGGATGAAGAGATCGGCGATGTTCTGGTGTTTCTCCCCGGCATGGGTGAGATCGTTCGAACCGAGCGACAGCTGACCGACGACGGTGTGCTGGCCGAGATCCACCGACTACACGGCAGCCTTTCGCTCGATGACCAGGCAACCGCCTTGGCACCGTCGATGCGACGCAAGGTGGTGTTGTCCACCGATATTGCCGAAACCAGCCTGACCGTTGAGGGGGTGCGGGTGGTGGTTGACTCCGGCTTGACCCGCACACCCAGGTTCGACACGCGGACCGGAATGACAAGACTGCAGACGGTAGGGATCTCACAGGCATCGGCCGACCAGCGGGCCGGTCGGGCCGGCCGCACTGAGGAAGGGGTGGCCTACCGGGCCTGGTCGAAGATGGAGCAGGCGGTGAGAACACCGCAGACACCACCGGAGATCACCGAGGTTGATTTGGCCGGGCTGGTGTTGGAGCTACGGGCCTGGGGTGTCCGTACCCCGGAGTCGTTGTTCTTTCTCGATCGACCGCCGGACAAGATTTGGACCGAGGCTGAAGACCTGTTGACCACGCTGGGGGCGTTGAACGAGTCCGGGGACCTCACCGATCTGGGCCGTCGCATGACATCGGTTCCCAGCCATCCTCGGTTGGCCCGGATGATTCTGGAGTCCGACGACGACCACGAGCAGCGACTGGCCTGTCTCCTGACGGCGTTGCTGGACGATCGAGACGTCCTCTCCGGGATGGGTCGGGGCGCCCCGGTTGATCTGGCGGTACGGGTCAATCTGGTGATTGATCCGAGTGCCGTTGACGGGCCGGTAGCCCGTGAGGCCAATGGTCGAAGCCTTGATCGGGTGGCTCGCACCGCCGGCGACCTGATGCGCCGGGTCGGTGTCGGTGGTTCGGTGCATGATGTTCCGCCGTCGGTGATCGAGTCTTCGGTGGGTCGAATGTTGGCGCTGGCCTTCCCCGACCGCCTGGCCATCGCCCGGGGTAGTAGGGGTCGCTATCAATTGCGGACCCGCACCACCGCCTGGATGCCGGAGCGGGATGCACTGGCTTCGGAACGGTTTGTGGTGGCCGCCGACCTGGACGGCAAACGCAAGGACGCCCGTATTCGTCTTGCCGGTGCGTTGGATGAGACTGATGTATTCGACCGGTTCGCCGACGCCATCGCAACCCAGGTCACATTGGAGTTTGGTGACAG
>JAHDFR010000070.1:0-4418 GCA_020628065.1 Acidimicrobiales bacterium | reverse complement strand
ATCGGCGGCGTGATTCTGGCCGAGGCCCGCCGGCGGGCCGAGCCCGGCGAGGAAACCGCTGCCATACTGGCCGACGCCATTCGCCGCCGGCCTGAGCTGCTGGACTGGAGCGGGGGAAGTGGGAGTTTGCGCCACCGGGTTCAACTGCTGCATCGACGTTTAGGGCCGCCGTGGCCGGACTGGAGTGACGAGGCACTGGCCGCAGACATCAACTCTTGGCTGGGTCCGACGCTGCTGGCGGTAACCAGCATCAACGAGTTGAACGGCTTCGACCCGAACCGGTTGGTTGAACGAACACTTGACTACTCTCTGCGGTCCGAGGTCGGTCGATTGGCGCCGACGGAAATTGATCTGCCGTCGGGGCGGGCGGTCAAGGTTGACTACGACGGTGAGACGCCGACCCTTTCGGCGTTCGCTCAGGACTTCTACGGGCTGACCGAGACGCCGCTGGTGGCCGGCGAACCCGTGGTCGTCGAGTTGTTGTCTCCGGCCCGGCGGCCGATCCAGGTCACCACCGATCTTGCCGGATTCTGGTCCGGCTCGTGGGCCGAGGTTCGCAAAGACATGGCCGGCCGCTACCCAAAGCACAAGTGGCCTAAGGATCCGTCGGCTGTGTGACACTACGTCGGCTGTGACTCTACGTCGTCGGTCCGGTCAGGCAAGGGGTCATGACGTCGGCCCACAGCTGGTATCCGTCATCGTTGGGGTGGAACAAGTCGGACGCTCGACGCCCCCGCCAGGTCGTCAGGGCCCGCTCAACGTCGGCTACTTCGACTTCGAATCTGGCCGCTTCTCGTCGCAAATGCCGGTTCAACGATTTGGCTGCCACACTGCCGTTGGCCGGGACGGTCGCCATTACCGCCTGCGGGGGCAGCTCTTCCAGTAGAACGGACAGCGACTTGCGGATTCGGTCCCAGCGGGCGCTGCGAACAAGGTCGTTGCTACCCACAGTGCATGTAACCCAGGCGACCTCAACCTGTGCGTTGTCAAGAGCCGGGAGTTGGGTGTGCACGACATCTTCGATCCTGGCCCCCGAACGCGACAAGTTCAGCACCGAAACCGGACCGACTCTGGTTTCCAGGTGGTCTCGCAAGCGACCGACATAGCCCTGTTCGGGGGCGGACGCCCCGATGCTCTGAGCCAGGGAGTCGCCCAGGCATACCAGGGCCGGGCGCCGGGACCCCAAGGCCAACTCGGCTTCGTGCCTCCAATAGCGGCCGTAACGTTCGATCTGGTCCCTGGTTTGCTTAAGCCCGGGCAGCACGGACCCGCGTCGAATGACCCAGCTCGGTTCGCTAGGGCGCAAGGCGGTGGCCAGCCGTTCGTCCATGATGCTCCGTCGACCCCAACGCGGTCGACATGAGCGGCCGGTCAGCCGGCCGATGAGGCGTCGACGGTGGTTGTGTCCGGAGCTTCGCCGGTTCCGGCGGACTGGTCCAGCATCGTCGACATTGGCAGACCGATCTTGTGGCCCCAGAACCCGCGGGGCGCCAACATCGAGTCGATCAGGTATTCCAGCTGCGCGTCGTAGAGTCGCCGCAGCTCCAGCGTTTCTTCTCTGGCCTGCCGGAGTGGGTGCACGTCGAAGCCGTGTTCGGTCAGCTGTCGGTGCAGCGCTTGGAACAGCTCGTTGTCTTCAACCTCGCCGTCGATGGCGTAGTTGGCGTCGAGGCGGGCCCGGTACTCGCTGAGATCGACGCCGACAGTGAGTTCGTTGAACAACATGATGATCCGTCTCAGCGTCCAGTAGGGCGAGCGATTCTCCAGCCCGACGATGATCTGACATTCCAGGGCGGTGTCGGCGATGAGCCCTGCAGCCGTGATCCAATGCTGACCGGGATGCTTGGAGCGGAACATTCGCAACATGGCGAAGGTGGTGTGGGTCTCAATGACCGAGGACACCCACTCTTCCCAACCTTCGAAGAAGCTGATGACTTCGTCCAGATCGGCATCGGGCGAGCGGCTGATCAACAGCGAGACCGGGGTGATTCGCTCCTCTGAACCGTCGTCCAGCGTCATCAGTTTACGTTCCCGCTCGCTGAAGGCAGCATAAAGCGCCGGAAGGTAGCCGATGACCAGAGCGGTGGTGAGCACGCCGGAGAACGCTTCGAAAAGCGCTCCGATACGAGGGACCGCTTCGGAAGGCACGATTTCGCCGAAGCCAAGGGTGAAGTAGATCACGCCGGAGTAGTAGATGGACTCAAACAGCGAGTCGGCGCCGTCGACACCCCCCATCCCCCACCAGATCAGTCCGAACCCGATGACCTGCTGAACCACCCACGCCGACAGCAACAAGATCACCGAGACCGGAGCGAAGAATCCCAGTAGCCGCTCCCGGAGGCTGTGGCGGCGGCCTTCACGTTCAGCGTCGGGGTCGTCCTCCGGCAGCAGCCGGTAGACAATGCGCAGTGTGCGCCAGGTTCGGCGGTAGAGGATTGAGGTCAACCAGAACCGGCTCATGTTGGTGTTGGTGGCCACCAGCGTGTTCAACATGTCGGCGGTGACGCTGAGACACGCCCCCAAACCCAAGATGATCGCCAACGTTTCCATGGCCGACAATGGTAGTGAGTTCAGCCCTAGTGGGCTCTCGCCGGCCTCTTCCTACACTCAAGCAATTCCCCGATCCGCCGACGAGGATTGCATGCGCCGTCTTTCTGCTTCCCGGGCTGTTACCCGGAAACCTTACTCCCCTGCCCGTGTCTTGATGCTGGTGGCCGTCTTGTTGGTCAGCCTTGTCGCATCGGGCGTGAGCCCGGCACCGGTCGACGCCGCTCCGGCGGTCGATTCGACCGACCCGGCACGGCTGACCACGGCCGAGGTGGCGCCCGATGATCTGGCCGACATGTTCATTCGCGACGTTACCGGCCGGGTGTCGACCAAAGCGGAGCGGGAAAAGTGGGCGGCCAGACTGTCGTCGGGTGTTCCGCCGCAGGTCGTGTTCGATTCGTTGTTGGACTCAGCCGACGTCGGCGGACCGTTTGTTCCCGTGGTCCGGCTCTATCGGGCCACGTTTCTCCGTCCACCCAAGCAGGAGGGTGTGACCTACTGGGTTGATCAGGCTCGCTCTGGCAGCTCTCTGGATGAGATCGCCACCACTTTCGCCAAGTCACCGGAGTTCCAGAACCGCTACGGGCAGTTGTCGAACGCCGACTTCATCGATCAGATCTACCGCAACATCCTCAATCGGGCGCCCAAGGACAGCGGTCTGGCCTACTGGGAGAATCTGCTACGTCAGGGCACGCCTCGAGGCAAAATGATTGTGAACTTCTCCGAGGCGTCGGAGAACGTGAACAAAACCTCGGTGTCGGCTCGCATGTCGTTGATGACGGCCACCATGTTGCGCCGACCGGCCACCGCCGACGAGGTGGAACGCTGGCGCACACTGTGGAGCGGGCTGTCCGACACCGAGCTGATCCGCCGGGTTATGAACTCCGCCGCCTACCAGCAGCGACTGGCCCGCAATTTCACCGAGCAGCATCCGTTGACCGGCCAGTGGGTCCGCAAGCTGGACGCGCAACCGGCCCTGGCAGTGAAGCTTGACAACGTGGCCGCCGGACGGCCGCAGTACGGACTGAATCAGACCGACATTGTCTACGAGGTGAAGGTCGAGGGAGATCTGACCCGCCTCATCGGTGTGTTCCACAGCCAGCAGCCGCAGACGGTCGGCCCGGTTCGTTCGGTTCGCACTTCCGACTTTGATGTGCTGGAGCCCTTTGGTCGACCGCTGTTGGCGGCATCCGGAGCCAACGCCGCCGTACTGAGGCAGCTGGCCGACGTCGATGTGGTCAATGTCAATGCCCTTCGGGCCGCCGACGCCTACTGGCGGCTGTCGTCCCGTTCAGCCCCCAACAATTTGATGGCCACCACCGACAGGCTGTGGGCTCGCAGCCCGGCCGGAGTTGGCGCTCCCCCCACGATGCTGCGGACCGGCCTTCCGGCCACGAGCGGCAAGGCCACCGGTGGGGTGGACATCGAGTTCGGTCGGGCGTCCATCTCCTGGACGTGGAACAACGCCCAACAGCAGTGGCGTCGGGTCCAGAACGGCAAGAAACATGTGGATCACAACGGCCTTCCCGTTGGTGCCGAGAACGTCATCGTGATGGCCACCAAGTACACCCAGAGCACGGCTGACCTGGCGTCGCCGCACGCCAAGACGGTTGGTACCGGCCGGGCGCTGATCTTCACCAACGGCACGGTGATTGACGGCAAGTGGAGTCGGACCAGCGCCGACCAGCCCATCAAATACGTTGATGGCAACGGCAGCCCGGTGACCCTTCGACCGGGTCAAACCTGGATCGAGTTGGCCCCCATCGGGTCGTTCTCGTTCCGTAAGCTGAACTAGTCTTCGACGCCGAGCGGTCACCGTCGACGGGGCCGACGCTAGTCTCAACATCATCAATCGGCACTTTCAATCGGCA
>JAHDFR010000069.1 GCA_020628065.1 Acidimicrobiales bacterium | reverse complement strand
CGTCCTTCTCAATACCGCGAAGCAGGGCACCGATGTTGTCACCGGCCTGACCCTGATCCAACAACTTGCGGAACATCTCCACACCAGTGCAGGTGGTCTTCTGAGTGTCCTTAATACCAATGATCTCAAGCTCGTCACCAGTATTGACAATGCCCTGCTCAACCTTGCCAGTCACAACCGTGCCACGACCCGTAATCGAAAACACATCCTCAATCGGCATCAAGAACGGCTTATCGAGATCACGCTCCGGCTCCGGGATGTACTCATCCACAGCCGTCATCAGCTCCATGATCTTGTCAGCAGCATCCGAATCACCCTCAAGAGCCTTCAACGCCGACACATGCACCACCGGAACATCATCACCGGGGAACTCATACTCGCTGAGCAGCTCGCGGGCTTCCATCTCGACCAACTCAAGGAGTTCCTCATCATCAACCATGTCCGCCTTATTCAAAGCAACGACGATGGCGGGCACGCCGACCTGGCGGGCGAGAAGTACGTGCTCACGAGTCTGCGGCATCGGACCATCAGCAGCGCTGACAACCAAAATGGCGCCATCAACCTGAGCAGCACCAGTAATCATGTTCTTGATGTAATCAGCGTGACCCGGCATATCCACATGGGCGTAATGCCGACTCTCCGTCTCATACTCAACATGAGAAACATTGATCGTGATACCACGCTCACGCTCCTCCGGAGCCTTATCAATATCCTCAAACGCCGTAGCATTCGAACCCTCAACCCGGTCCGACAGGACCTTGGTGATGGCAGCCGTAAGTGTGGTCTTGCCGTGGTCGATGTGACCCATCGTGCCCACATTCACGTGAGGCTTATTACGCTCAAACTTTTCCTTGGCCATAGCCGTTTCCTTCTTGATTTCCGGAACTGAGTTCGTGTTACCGGTGTCTTGTTTGTTCGTTCTGGGTTTCCCCGAGCATCAGCCGACGAAGCCGGATGAAATCACGGGGTGACGAGGCTCCGCCTCGTCACACTCACTCGCCCCGGATGCGCTGGACGATCTCTTCCTGCACGTTGCCGGGAGTCTGCTGGTAGTTGTGGAACTGCATGGTGTAGGTGGCCCGACCCTGGGTCTTGGACCGCAGGTCGTTCGAGTAGGCGAACATCTCGGACAACGGCACTTCAGCCGTCACCACCTGGTTCAATCCACGCGCTTCCATTTGACCGACCTTCCCTCGACGAGAGTTCAGGTCACCGATGACGTCACCCATGTAATCCTCAGGTGTCACCACCTCGACGGCCATGATCGGCTCAAGCAGGACCGGCTTTGCCTTGCGAGCGGTCTGCTTGAATGCCATATTGCCGGCGATCTTAAATGCCATCTCCGATGAGTCAACGTCGTGGTACTTGCCGTCCAGCAAGGTCACTCGAACGTCCACGGTCGGGAATCCGGCGAGAACGCCATTGGTCATCGCTTCTTCGATGCCATGGCTCACCGACGGGATGTATTCCTTGGGAATACGACCGCCGGTGATCTTGTCCACAAACTCGTAGCCACCGCCGGCCTCGTTGGGCTCCATCATGATGGTGACTTCGGCGAACTGACCGGAACCACCGGTCTGCTTCTTGTGGGTGTAGGTGTCTTTGTCCACCGTGCCGGTGATGGTCTCGCGGTAGGCCACCTGTGGCTTACCAACGGTGGCGTCCACCTTGAACTCACGCTTCATGCGGTCGACCAGCACCTCAAGGTGCAGCTCGCCCATACCGGCGATGATGGTCTGGCCGGTCTCTTCGTCGGTGTTGACGGTGAAGGTTGGGTCCTCGGCCGAAAGCGACATGAGGGCCTTGGCCAGCTTGTCCTGATCACCCTTGGTCTTGGGCTCGACGGCCACGTGGATAACAGGATCGGGGAAGTCGAGCGACTCCAGGACAACCGCGTTGTCCGGATCGGTCAAGGTGTCACCGGTCCGAACGTCCTTGATGCCGGTCACGGCCAGGATGTCGCCGGTCATGGCGAAGTCACGGTTTTCCTGCTTGGCGGCGTGCATCTCAAGCAGACGACCCATCCGCTCCTTGTTACCGGTGCGGGTGTTGAGAATCTGGCTACCGGTCTCGAGCTTGCCCGAGTACACCCGGAAGTAGGTGAGCTTCTGGCTGCCGGGCCCGGGGGGCGACATGATCTTGAAGGCCAGAGCGGAGAAGGGCTCGTTGTCGTCAGCCTTGCGCTCAGCCTCTTCACCACTCTTGAGCATGGTTCCGGTCACCGGCGGAAGATCCAGCGGAGACGGCATGTAGGCCACGACGGCGTCAAGCAGGGGCTGAACGCCCTTGTTCTTGAACGCAGTGCCGCAGAGAATGGGTACAACTTCGCCGGCGATGGTGGTACGACGAATGGCGGCTACCAGGTCCTCTTCGGACAGGTCGCCGTCTTCGAGGTACTTTTCCATGGCCTCGTCGTCACTACCGGCCACAGCTTCCAGAAGCGCTTCGCGATACTCGTCGGCCTGCTCCTGCAGGTCAGCGGGAATGTCCTGCTCTTCGTAGGTGGCACCAAGATCCGTCTCGTCGGTGGCCTTCGGCCACACCAAAGCCTTCATTTTGACCAGGTCAATCACGCCGACGAAGTCAGCCTCGATACCGATAGGCAACTGGATGACAGCAATGTCGGTGGTCAACCGATCCTTGATGGTGTCGACGCAGAAGAAGAAGTCGGCACCGGTGCGGTCCAACTTGTTGACGAAACACATGCGGGGGACGCCGTAGCGGTCGGCCTGACGCCAAACCGTCTCCGACTGCGGTTCCACACCGGCCACGCCGTCGAACACGGCGACGGCACCATCAAGCACACGCAGCGAGCGCTCAACCTCAACGGTGAAGTCGACGTGGCCGGGTGTATCGATGATGTTGATGCGGTGATCATCCCAGAAACAGGTGGTGGCGGCGGAGGTGATGGTGATACCACGCTCCTGCTCCTGCTCCATCCAGTCCATGGTGGCACCGCCATCATGAACCTCACCGATCTTGTAGTTCTTGCCGGTGTAGTAGAGGATGCGCTCGGTTGTTGTGGTCTTACCGGCATCGATGTGGGCCATGATGCCGATGTTTCGGTACGTCTCAAGTGGTGAAGGTCGGTCAGCCATGGCGAATGCAGATCCTTAGATTCTCAGGTCTTCCAGTTACCAGCGATAGTGGGCGAAGGCCTTGTTGGACTCGGCCATCTTGTGAAGGTCTTCTCGACGCTTCACCGAAGCGCCAATGCCGTTTGAAGCGTCCAAAATCTCATTGGCCAGACGCTCGGCCATGGTCCGCTCGCGACGCTCCCGGGCGTAGGAGACAAGCCAGCGAACAGCCAAGGTGGTGGCTCGACGAGGGCGAACCTCAACCGGCACCTGGTAGGTGGCACCGCCGACCCGGCGGCTACGAACCTCGAGCTGCGGGCGAACGTTGTCCACCGCACGCTTGAAGGCGGCAACGGGGTCACCGCCGGTCTTCTCGCCGACGATGTCAAACGCGCCGTACACGATGTGCTCGGCTGTGGTCTTCTTGCCGGACAGCAAGACCTTGTTGATGAGCTGGGTGACCAGCACCGACCGGTAAACCGGGTCGGGGGCGAGTTCACGTCGAGGGGCCGGACCTTTACGGGGCATGTCTGTTAGTCCTTCTTTGCGCCGTAGCGGCTACGGGCCTGCTTGCGGTCACGCACACCGGAGGTGTCGAGCGTGCCACGAATGATCTTGTAGCGAACACCGGGCAGGTCTTTCACACGACCGCCGCGGACCAGGACCATCGAGTGCTCCTGAAGATTGTGGCCCTCACCGGGAATGTATGCGGTTACTTCGATACCGCTGGTGAGGCGAACACGAGCGACCTTACGCAAAGCCGAGTTCGGCTTCTTCGGCGTGGCCGTGTACACCCTGGTGCAGACACCTCGGCGTTGGGGCGAACCCATCAAGGCCGGTGTCGTACCCTTGCGTGTTTTGTCTTGACGGCCCTTACGGACCAGCTGTTGTATTGTGGGCACCAGGCACCTCTTGGGCAGGGGCGGAAAACTTTTCGGGGGAAGCCTCGACTCGGTCGACAGCCGATGTTCGACGGTTTGTGGTGAAAGCCACTGCACCGTGCAATCATGGGCCCCGGCCAGTGGAGTGAACTCCGAGGCGGGCGACGCGTGGCACCCCCAGGGGCATTACGCGCCAGCTAGTTAGGCTACGGCCGGATTGGTCCGTTCACAACGAATGTGCTATTCGGAGCCTCAACGACCTCTTACAAGCCTATCGGGATACCTGGAGACGAGGCCGAGACAGCCGAATTCCTGGCAAATAATGCGTCGGCGGTACTCGACCGAAGCGATACGACAACTAGAAGTTCGGGTCCCGCTTCTCTTTCACCGCCGCAACCCCTTCAGCCGCGTCAGCACCACCAAATCCGAGCATCTCCAGGGCAATAGAAGTATCGAAGGTCGGACCCGCCATGCGCAGCCAGTTGTTGAGCGACAGCTTCGTCCATTGAATGGCCTGACTGGAGCCGCGATTGAGTTTGCGGGCCACCTCGGTTGCGTGCTCAATGACCTTGTCGTCGTCGACGGCCAAGGAAACCAGGCCGATCCGCTCCGCCTCCTCACCGGTCAGTGGATCACAGGTCATCAGGTAGTACTTGGCTTTGGCCATACCGCACAGCAGCGGCCAGATGATGGCGGCATGATCACCGGCCGCCACCCCGATCTTGGTGTGACCATCGATAATCCGTGCGTTGCGGCCACAGACCGAGACATCAGCCATCAACGCTGTCGCCAGACCGGCACCCACGGCAATCTTCTCGATGCCCGACACAATCGGCTTCGGACAGTTGATCATGTTGTAAACAAGGTTTCGGGCCTCGTGAAACACCTCGTTGCGGTAAGCCGGGTCAGCCATGATGTCATCGATCATCGACATATCGCCACCGGCCGAAAACGCACCGTTCGCCCCGTGAACCAACACCACATTGGTGTCAGGGTCTCGGCCGACTTCGACCCACACATCGGCCAAGTTGGCGTGCTTCACCCGATCAACCGCGTTCAACTTGCCCGGGGTATCAAGGACCATCCGAAGAATCCCGTCCTCCGGGCGGTCCAGCGTCAGACCGGAAAACCGTTCATACCTGTCAAGCGAACCATCGACCATGGCGACAGACACTAGTCGACAGGCCCTCGTGCTGACCAAGTAGGACGTCGACCGGGCACCGCCGATCAACCACCGACCATCGAGACCCCGGCAGCAGGTGGCGGCAGGCAACTAGCCTTGGGGCCATGTCGGAGTTATCCACCCAAGCTCAAGTCTTCGTCGACATGTTGGACGAGCCCAAGAACACGCTGGGCCGAACCGAAGAAGCGGTGGCCATGGCGCTGGCCGACCCTTCACTCATCGAACACCTTTATAACTGCTACTTCCAACCCGACGAATGGGTCCGCCTTCGAGTCTCCAGTTCGTTCAAACGGTTGTGGCGAGCCGACCAAAAGCTGGTGGAACCCTACCTGGAAGGCTTCATCACCGACGTCGCCGCCATCGACCAGCCGTCGGTGAACTGGACCTTTGCCCAACTCTGCCTGGAGCTGGATCATCTCCTGACCCCCGACCAGCAAGCAACGGCAACCAAACGACTCAAGCAATACCTGGAAACCACAGACGACTGGATCGTGCAGAACTCCACCATTGAAACCCTGACCCACTGGGCCCTCAACGACCCCAAGTTGGCTTCCTGGCTGAAACCACACCTCCAACGCCTGACCGAATCAACTCGAAGGTCAGTGGCCGGACGGGCGACCAAGGCTCTGAATCGTCTCGGTTAGCCGGAGGCCGGTCGCCCCGAACGCAGGCCAATCACACGACCAACCTGAGCCGGAACCGGCAGTTCACTGTGGGCCTCGGCAATGAGGCCAAGCCGATGCTGCACCGAATCGGCCATAGGAGCGCTGCGGCGACTCTCAGTGGAGATATGCATGGTCAACAGCTCATTGGTAGCGGCCAACCATCCCTCGGCTCGATGATGCATGAAGTTGATGTAGTGAATCTTCTTGACATCCCAGCCGAGAAGCTGCGTCCTGATCTCGAGCGGGTCGTCCACATGGACTTCCCGCTCAAAGGTGATGTGGCCCTCAACGGAGAACGTCGTCACCCGATGCTCGGCCTTGTGATCAAACCCAAGACCGATGAAATCCAACCAGTGGGCCACCGCCTCGTCGAAGACGACAAAAAAGAAGCCGGCGTTCAGGTGCCCGTTGTAGTCGATCCACTCCGGCTTCAACTCAACCGGCGGACCGACAAAAGGTGTCTGAACGTCAGTCAACCTCATCACCGGGTTCATTGCGGGCAGGACCAAGAATCGACACCGCCAAAATCGACCCGACAAGACCACCGGTGCTGGACAGAGCCAAATCGCCGATGGTGTCCTCGTAGGTGAGCGCCAAACCACCGGCGCCGCCAAAGCCGTCCTCCGACACCGCCCACTCCAGAATCTCCCACCAGATGATGGCCAGCGCCCCGAAGCCGTAACCCAGGAACACAGCGTCACGGCGATCAAAAACATTGCGGAACCGGAAGGCGTGATAGGCGGCCACCAGCAGAATCCAATTCAAGGCGTGCAAAATATCGTCGGTCACCACGAAGCTGTCGTAGAAGCCGAACAGGTTACCCAACGTGTCGAGCAGAAACGGGGCCGACGCCAAGGCATCAGCGGTATGAGGGTACGGATCCCAACCCCGTAACCGAGCCAGCAACGGCACCAACACCGCCGGGGCGAGAAACAGCGGAGCCCGGAACCCCATAGCCTTGCCCTGCACCGCCTCCGGCGGAACAAAGATGGCGACTGCAAACGCCACAACCAGCATGGCCTTCACCGCCATGTTCGCCACCCGCATCCCGGGGACACGATCCAGGCGAAGGACGCCGGTGGCAACAGAACCCTCGGCTGTCGAGGTCATCACACGAACTGGTCGAAGTATCCGAGGGCGCCGGCCGCCCCCACAGCGTTAAACATCATGTGAGCGACAATAGCGGTGCCGAGACGCCCCGTCTGGTAGACGGCCACCGCCAACACCACGCCGACCATGAAGATCGACGACAACAACACCGCTGTCCCCTGCCAACCCGAACCAATGAAATGAGGTAGGGCAAACACAAAAGCCGAAGCGATGACGGCGAAAACCTTGTTGCCGCCGGCGGTCCGCTCAAAGGCTCGAAGCGCCAGCCCTCGGAAAAACAACTCCTCCGACACCGGGGCACCAACCACCACGGCAAACAACATCACGTACAGCCACGGAGAACCCTCGGCATCACGCAGAAATTGGGTGTTGTCGGCCTCGGCTTCATCGCTCAGCCCGACCAACCACGACACGGCTGAGCCGGCGACAAAGGCAGCGGCCAAACTGATGACAGCCGTGACCAACCCCAGCCAGATGTCCTCCAACTTGAAATACACCCGCCAGTCGGTTCGGAAGCCGAGACCACGGAGCTTCGACACCAACCACGGCCACAAGGCCTGCGAGCCCTGCTGGAAGATCAGCGACAACGCCAGCACCCCGATAGGCAACGCCTCGGTGGCACCCGGCTCGGACAGCTGGACCAAGTCGATGCCCTCGACCACCATGCCGACCGCCAAACCGCCAAGAGCCATGATCAAAAAGAACGGAAACCCCAAGATCACATCGAGAACGTTCCATCGGGGTCGACCTCCGGCGGTGTCCGACACCGACGGAGGAGGAGCAAAGGGAGGAGGAGACTGATGTAGGTCGTCAGCAGGAGGCTGCAACTCTGGCTCCGGTGGCGGTGGGGTTGTCATGAAACTATCCGGTCTATTCAGAACTATTCAGTGGCAATAATGTGGGCCAGCTGCTCCAACGAAGCGTAGGAGTGGCCTTCTACAAAACGGTCAACATGCGGAAGGGACGCCGCCATTCCAGCGGCCAGGGGCGCATACCCCGGGGTGGCCTTCAACGGGTTCACCCAGATCAGCTCGTGGGTCACCCGATGCAGCCGCTGCATCTCCGAACCCAACAACTCAGGATCGCCCCGATCCCAGCCGTCGCTCAGCACCACCACCACGCTCCCTCGGCCCATGCCGCGCACAGCCCATTCGCTGTTGAACTCAGCAATCCCCTCACCGAGGCGGGTACCGCCGGCCCAGTCCTTCACCTTGGGTAGCGCTTCAAGCAGTGCACGATCGGGATCACGGCTGGTCAGGTGGCGGGTCAAGCGGGTGAGCCGAGTACCAAGAGCAAACACCTCAACCCGACTGCGGGCACTCACTGCGGCGTGAGCGAACCGGATCAACGCTCGGGCGTAGGCCTCCATCGACCCGGAAACGTCGAGCACGAAGACCAGACGGCGAGGCCGAGTGGATGGCTTCTGAAAGGCGCGGCGGACCGGCTCACCCTGATGACGTAGCGCCCAGCGAACCGTCCGGCGAAGATCCGGCCGACCGGTCCTGGCCCGAGTGGCGGTCAAGCGCCGACTCCGCCGCTGATGAGTGGTGAACCGCATCGCCGACATCAAACGGTTCAGTTCCACGATCTCTTCAGCGGTACAGTCGGCGAAGTCCTTGTCGGTCAGAACCTCAATGCTGGAGAAACGGACCTCCTGCACGTCACCATCAGGACCGTCGTCGTCCTCGGACTCTTCATCGCTGTCGTCGTCTTCGTCGTCGAGGTCAAGGGCCAGAATGACGTCCTCGGCCGCCTGCTCCTGAGTGACCGTCTCCCACGTCTCCTGTTCCCAGAAGGCGGCGAAGACCCGATCGTAGAGCTCAAGATCTTCGGGCCGGTGAACCAGGGTGGCTCGACCGGCCCAGTAGACGGCCGAACGAGTCTCGGCCCCGACCAGGCCGATGGCTTGAACAAAGTTGATGGTCGACGAAGGCGGCAACCGCAGGCCGGCCGCTCGCAACATGCGACAGAACGCCACGGCGATGCGGTCGCCCTCAACCGGAGCCGACCCGGGATCGGCCGCTGCCGACGGCGCCGTCAAGCGGCGCCGCCTCGAAGTAGAGCGTCCCGAATCAGATTGGGGATGCCGTGTTCGGCCACCCGATGCTGATCCTCTCGATACTTGAGCACGCTGCCCAAGGTGGCCATGACTGACTTTTCGTCCATGATCTGCTGGCCGAGAGCGGACAGCGACAACGCCCAGTCGATACTCTCAGCCACACCTGGCGGCTTGTACAGCCCGAACTCTCTCATGAGTTCGGCCGAGGCGGCAACCTGGCGGGCCAACGAGTCGGCCACACCCGGAGCACGCAATTTGACGATCTCGACTTCACGTTCGAAGTTGGGGTGTTCCACCCAGTGATACAGGCAACGGCGTTTCAAGGCGTCGTGCACATCACGGGTTCTGTTTGAGGTGAGAATCACCAACGGAGGTGTCTTGGCCGTGAACGTCCCCAACTCGGGCACCGTGATGGTGTAGTCCGACAGGGCCTCGAGAAGGAAGGCCTCAAACTCGTCATCGGCCCGGTCGACCTCGTCGATCAACAACACGGCGGTGGAGTCGTCCGGGCGATCGATGGCCTGCAGAAGCGGGCGACGAGTCAAGAAGCGCTCGTCGTACAGTTCAGCCTCCAGCTTGTCGGCCTCCCCGGTCGAGGCCCCACCGGTGGCCTCGGCGGTACGAAGATGCAGCAACTGACGAACGTAGTCCCACTCGTACACCGCCTGGGTGGCGTCGATGCCCTCGTAACACTGAAGGCGGATGAACTCGGCCCCCAGCCAGCGTGCCAACACTTTGGCCACCTCGGTCTTGCCTACGCCGGCTTCACCTTCCAGGAACAACGGGCGGCGCAACGTTACGGCCAGAAAGATCGACGTGGCCAAACCCTGATCGGGAAGATAGTCGTTGTCGGCCAAACCCTTGACCACCTCGTCAACCGAGGTCGGGTTGGCGAAGGTACCGCTCATCGAATCACTCACCGGAATCAGGGTAGTGGAAGACGGCGTAGCCAAAAGAATCCATCACCAGACCCAACGGCAGACCTCTGCCACGTCGGAGCGAACCGACAAGAAAAAAGAATTCGGTCGTGGGCTCAACCTTTTCCTCTCCCCGAGGGTGAGCCCACGACCGATCTACAAAAGCCTATCAGCAGCTGGAAGAACTACCAGCGGAGCCGTACTTTTCTTACGGCTCCGCTGGTGCTCAGTCCAAGTGAGCCGACGACCAGGTTTATGAACCGGCTTCGTCCAAGGCTCGCTTCACCAGTACCCGTGCCAGGTGGCTCCGGTACTCGGCGTCGCCGTTGAGATCCTCCGGCGGGGAGGTCCCTTCAGCCGCCAGCGCAGCAGCATCGGCGGCGCTGGCGCCACCACTCAACGCAGATCCGACCGCGCTCGACAACATGGGCGTTGGACCCATGTTGACCAGCGCAACCCTGGTGCCGTCGCCGTTGCCGGAAGCCACAGCCGCCGCTCCGACGATGGCCCAGTCCTGAGCCCGCCGGTTGAACTTCTGATACGACCAGCCCGCTCCGGTTGCCTTCGGAATCCGCACTTCGGTCATCAGCTCGTCTGCGGCCAACGCCGTCTCCAGGAAACCGGTGAACAACTCGGAAGCCGGGATCACCCGTTCACCGTTGGGGCCCTTGGCCACCACCGAACCACCGGACGCCAACAGGGCGGCGGGAAGATCCGACGCCGGATCACCGTGAGCCAATGAGCCACCGAGAGTTCCTCGATGGCGCACTGACGGATCGCCTACCTGGGACGCCACATGAGCCATGATCGGAGCGTCGGCCTGCAACAGTGCGCTGGTCTCCAGCGCCCGATGAGTGGTCAACGCACCAATGGCGATGTGATCTCCACCGTCATTGATGTAGCTGAGATCGCCGAGGCGGCCAATGTCGACCAGCACGGTCGGTGTGGCCAAGCGGAACTTCATCAGCGGGATCAAGCTGTGGCCACCGGCCAGCAGCTTGGCCTCGTCACCGTGTTGGGTCAGAGCGGCAATGGCCGCGTCGGCCGACTCGGCCTCGACGTAATCGACTGGTGCCGGAATCATGACTGACCTCCCTTGGCCTGCTGAATGGTCTTCCAAACTCGAGCCGGCGTGGCCGGCATGGCAATGTCGGTCACCCCGTACGGGCTGAGGGCATCACACACGGCGTTGATCACCGCCGCGGCCGAACCAATGGTTCCGGCCTCACCCACGCCTTTGACACCCAGCGGGTTGCTGGTGCTGGGAGTGGTGGTGGAGCCAAGTTTCATCGACGGGACCTCAGCAGCGGAAGGAACCAGGTAGTCGAGGAACGACGGGTTCTTGCAGTTCCCGTCGGCGTCGTAGCTGGCCTCCTCCCACAATGCCTGAGCCACGCCTTGGACGATGCCGCCGTGAACCTGGCCCTCAACGATCAACGGGTTGATTTGGGTGCCGCAATCGTCGATGGCGGTGTAGTCCATCAAGCTGACATCACCGGTGTCCTCATCAACCTCGACGACAGCCACATGGGTGCCGAAGGGGAAGGCGAAGTTCGGTGGGTCAAAGGTGACCTGCTCCTGCAGGTTCGGTTCCATGCCGTCAGGCAGATTGTGAGCGGTGAAGGCACCGAAGGCAATGGCCTGGATCGGCATGGTGCTCTCCGGCGAACCCTTCACAGTGAAGGCACCGCCGGCGAACTCCAGATCGTCGGCGTTGGCCTCCATCTGGTGGGCGGCGATCAGCTTGGCCTTTTCGATCACCTTGTCACAGGCCATGGCCACCGCCACACCACCGACGGCCAACGAACGGCTGCCGTAGGTGTCGAGACCGAGCGGGCTGATGGCGGTGTCGGAGTGCAGCACCTGCACGTCGTCGGGATCGATGCCCAACTTGTCGGCCACGATCATCGACCACGAAGTTTCGTGGCCCTGACCGTGCGGTGTTGAACCGGTCACCACCTCAACCTTGCCGGTGGGCAGGAAGCGGACAACCGCATGTTCCCAACCGCCGGCACCGTAGTTGAGACCCCCGAGGGCCCGGCTGGGCGCCAGGCCGCAGATCTCCACATAGGTGCACAAACCGATGCCCATCTGCTTGGACTCGCCGGCATCACGACGGCGCTGCTGCTCGGCCCGCAGGTCGGCGTAGCCGGCCATCTCCAGGGCGGCGTCCATGCTCGGGCCGTAGTTGCCGGAGTCGAACACCAGGGTGGAGGCGGTTTCGAGATTCTCGAACGGCCCTCCCCCGCCCAGATAGTTGCGACGACGGATCTCGTCGGGGCCAACCCCGACCTTGGCCGCCAGCATGTCCATGGCCCGCTCGATGGCGTACGAGGCCTCCGGTCGACCGGCACCGCGATAGGCGTCGGTTGGCGTGAGATTGGTGAAGTAGCCGTCGCAGGTGAACCCAAACGCCGGCACGTCGTACACGCCGGTGTACAGGAAGCTGCCCAGCAGCGGTACGCCCGGAGTGATAAGCATCATGTAGGCACCCATGTCGGCGTCAATATGGACCCGAACACCGGCGATCTTGCCCGACTCGTCGGCGGCGATCTCGATGGTCTGCAGCTGTCCCCGACCCTGGTGGGTGGAGAACGCCGCCTCAGAACGAGACTCGGTCCAACGAACAGCCCGGCCCAGTTTGTTGGCCAGCGTGACCGCCAGCAGTTCATCCGGGTTGACGTTCAGCTTGGCGCCGAATCCGCCGCCCACCGATGGGGCGATGATGCGGAGTTTCGCCTCCGGAAGACCAGTGGTGGCGGCGATCATCACCTTGAGGATGTGTGGCACCTGGGTGGCCGAATACAGGGTCACGTCGCCACCGGCCGGTGACGGAATGGCCAACACACCGCGGGGCTCCATGGCGGCCGGGATCAGGCGCTGTTGGACGAACTCGCCCTTGACCACGTGGGTGGCCGAAGCGAACGCCGCTTCCAGAGCATCGGGATCGGGCATCAACGGCCAGTGGAACGCCTTGTTGGAGTCCAGATCGTGATGAGCGGTAGCCGAACCGTCCCGTGCTTCGGCAATGGAAGCCACTGCCGGAAGCACTTCGTACTCGACATCCACCAACTCGGCGGCGTCAACCGCCCCGTAGCGGGAATCGGCCAACACCACGGCCACAATGTCACCCACATGATGGGCGGCCTCGGTGGCCACCGGGAAGTGAGGCGGGTTGACCATGTCATCGGTTACCGGCCAGGCACACGGCAGCGGAGCGATCCACAGACCCATGTCGGCCAGTTGAGCGCCGGTGTAGACAGCGTGAACGCCGTCCATCTCAGCGGCGGCCGAGGTCTCGATGGAGCTGATCTTGGCATGCGCATGCGGCGAGCGGACCATGCCCATCCACAGTTCACCGGGTACGTGAATGTCGTCCACGTACTTGCCTTCACCGGTGAGAAGCTTCGGATCTTCCTTACGGAGGCGCGGCGTGCCGACTACGTTGGCCGGAGCGGATTCAGTCGCAGTCACTGCGAACCCCCATTCGTTGAGTTACCGGCTGCTGACAGCACAGACTTGACGATGTTGTGATAGCCGGTGCAACGGCACAGATTGCCTTCAAGACCCTCACGAACCTCGGCTTCGGTCGGGTTCGGATTCTCCTTCAGCAACGACGTGGCGGCCATGACCATCCCAGGCGTGCAGTAGCCGCACTGCAGACCGTGGCATTCCATGAACGCCTGCTGCATCGGATGAAGGGTGCCGTTGTCAGCCATACCTTCAATGGTGGTGACGTCGGTACCCCGGGCCTGGGCGGCCAACATGGTGCACGACTTGGCCGACTCTCCGTTGATATGAATGGTGCACGCTCCACAGGAAGACGTGTCGCACCCGACGTTCGTCCCCGTAAGCCCCAGGTCATCTCTGATGTAATGGACCAGGAGGGTGCGCGGCTCAACGTCAGCCGACATCGACTGACCGTTGACGGTCATCTCGACCTGCATATGATCCCCTTCTCTTTTGTTTCGAGGCCCGCAGACCTCAAATGGTTGCAAACCACGGCAACAGCAACGCCACCGCTCGGCAGGACCATCCCAGCGTCGCCCACTTGGGATTGCCCTACCCACCTTCAACCATTACACAAAACCGATCGCTCCGCTAGCTGTGGCCGGTTCACACCGCCGCGTCTAGGACGGCAACTTACGAGACGTGATCAACCACTTCGGGTCAACGGGAAAGCGAACCCCCCAACCGGCCACGAGAGCCCCCGGCTGCGTCCGCACGGAGCAGCGCGGCGGTACCGTAAGGCTTGGTGAGCACACCCGACCACGTCGTTCTCCCAGCCGCCCCACTCGGCGCCATGGTCTGGAGGCTACCGCTGAGATCAGCAGCGCTCTCGTCAGCCGCCGTTGGCGGCGGGTGGTCGTCACCGGGCTGGATCCTGAACGTGCAAGTCGAGCGAAACTACAGCAGAACCGACATTGATGCGCACATCGCCGAAGTGGCCCAGGCCGTCAGGCTGACCGGCGAAGGTATCGGGCTACTCACATCGGCCAACATCGCACTTTTCGGGTCGGCCACTGACGCCGGCATCCACGTTGAAGCAACCGCCGGTGTATCACACCCGACCTGGGCCGCATCCGACAACGCCGAAGGTGACTCCGCACCCGAGAGCGGTTTCCGCTCGCCCGGCACCATCAACATCGTGGCCCGCCTACCGGTTCCGCTGGCAACAAGTGCCGCCGTCAACGCCATCATCACTATCACCGAGGCCAAAACCCAGGCCCTGTTGAGTCGAGGTGTCAACGGCTCGGGGACACCAAGCGACGCAGCAACCGTAGTGTGGCCCACCACCGGTGACCACCACGACGTTGCATTCTGCGGACCTCGCTCCGTATGGGGCGCGGCTTTGGCCCGAGCCACCTTTGCCGCTGTCGGATCGTCTCTAGACCGTCGAGCGAGAGCCGGGTGATGGCGTCGACGCTGGCCAAGCGAATGGCCGCCGTAGTTGCCGCCGTCATCCTCGATCGTTTCACCCCGGAACCACCGAACCGATGGCATCCGGTGGCCTGGTTCGGGACGGCCATGACGAAGTTGGAAGAACAGCTGTGGTTGAACGACCGGGCCCGCGGTCTGCTCTATACCGGGACGGGGGTGACCATCGGAGCCGCCGCCGGAACGCTCGTTGGCTCGCCAACAGCAGCATTGACGATCGCGCTGGGCACGGAAAGTCTGCGCCGCACCGCCACCGATATCGCCGACCTCCTCCTACAGGACGACTTGTCGGCAGCCAGATCAGCCCTGCCAGCGTTGGTCGGGCGTGACCCCAGCGAACTGGACAGCAGATCGATAGCGGCAGCCGTCGTGGAGTCGGTCGCCGAAAACAGTGTCGATGCCACTGTCGCCCCCATTTTCTGGACTCTGGTCGCCGGAGCTCCTGGCGCATTGACCTACCGGGCAATCAACACCATGGACGCCATGGTTGGTCACCGAAGCGACCGGTACGCCCGCTTCGGTTGGGGTAGCGCCAAACTCGACGACGTCGCCAACTGGCTTCCGGCGAGAATGTTCGCCGCCGCTGTGATGGCCGCCGCTCCCCGTCAACGGTCGTCTGTCTTGTCGGCCGTTCGTTCCGACGGCCCCGCTCACCCCTCACCTAATGCCGGTGTAGCCGAGGCCGCAGTGGCCGGCGCGTTGAGCGTCGAGTTGGGGGGCACGCTTCGCTATGGTCGCCGGACCGAGCATCGTCCCCTCCTCGGCGCCGGACCCCGCCCAACCGCGACGACCATCGAGCAGGCCAACAACCTGGTGGACCGTGCCCTGTTGGTATCAGCGGCCACCGGGATGGCGATTCTTATCGTTGAAAGAGCTGTGAGGAAAGACCGTTGAGCCCTATTGCCCCCGACCCCGGAGATCACGGTGGGGACGCCCATCTGCACGGCTTTAAGGTGGAGCTGTCGGCCAGCTTAAACCCGGTCGCCCCAGACCCTGCACCCATCTTCCGTCGATGTCTCGACACCGTTCACCGTTATCCCAACTCCAAGCTGGCCACCACCGCCCTGGCCGAGGTGCTAAACGTTGAACCGGAACGGGTGTTACTAACAAACGGCGGCGCCGAAGCAATCGCCCTCGTGGCCAATCACCTTGGCGCCGGTTGGGTGGAGGAGCCTGAGTTCTCGCTCTATCAACGGCACCTGCAAGTTGACCGATCGGCGGGTCGATGGTTGTCCGACCCCAACAACCCGACCGGGCGGCTAGCCGAACCCGACGTCAGAGCCGCCGTTCGAGACGAGGCTTTCTATCCACTGGCAACCGGCGCTTGGAGCAGGAATGATCCCGACACCGTGGTGGTGGGCTCCCTCACCAAGGTGTTCGCCTGTCCCGGAGTACGCATCGGCTACATCATCGCACCCGACGATCGGACCACAGCGATGATGAGCGAACGCCAGCCCCGCTGGTCGGTGAGTGGGCTGGCATGTTCCGCTATTCCCGAGCTGCTGGCATCGGCTGACCTGCCGACGTGGCGAGACCAAATCGCGGCTCTCCGCCAGCAGTTGGCCGAGGCCTTAAGCAGGCGAGGTTGGACTTCGGGCCCGGCGGCCGCCAACTATCTATGGCTGACCAATGCCGCGGGCCTCCGCGATGCCATGGCCGAACAAGGCGTTCTGCTTCGCTCGGGTGCCAGCTTCGGTTATCCCGAGGCGGTTCGGATCGCCGTACCCCGACCCGAAGACATGGCATCGGTCATCAACGCCATTCCCGAGCGATCCGTCTAGAAGCTCGTCAAGCCGCTCGGAATCGGCCCCGCTGGCCCTCCACGATCACGATGGCCAGGACCATAATCGTCACCGCCATGCCCCCAACCTGGACGGCGTTGAGACGCTCGCCGAAGGCCAACCAGGCGCCGCCGGCCGACAACACAGGAACCGCCAACGTCATGAGCGAAGTGAAGGTCAAGGTGACATGGCGATGGGCCCAGTTGACCAGCAGATGCCCGGTGGACGGCACAGCCACCAGGCCGATTGGATGCAGCCAGGCCGAGCCGCTCGGAGGCGACAAGTCGGCCCCCAATACAACGCAGGACACAACCAGGACCGGTATACCGATAATCATCGAGTAGGTCTGCAGCGCGAACGTGCTTAGCTCGGCCCGGGCCTCCTTGGCGGTCAGAAAGTAGGCGGCGAAGAACACCAACGCACCAACCGCCAACAGGTCGCCCGACGCCGACCACCGAAGGGAATCCGACGAACCAAGAACCACAGCGGCAACACCGCCCACACCGATCACCGTGGCCATCACAATCGAAGGGGGAACGGTCTCCCGATAACGGCGCACCGCCACCCCCATCAACAGCAGCGGTAGCAGGGCGGCGATGACTGTCACGTTGGCCACCGTCGTGCGCTGGATGGCAGTGAAAAACAAGGCGATCTCGATGGCGATGGCCACCGCCGCCGGTGCTGCCACAAGTGCATGAGACAAGCGCAGCGGGCCGGTGGAAAGCCGATAGACCACGCCGTACAACACGGCGCCGATCACGTAGCGCCACAGCGCCGCCTGGGGACCATCCAACGGAGTGTCCCTAACAATCAGATTCCCCAGCGACCAACACATCACGCCGATGATGACGGCTACCCGACCCCAGTTTTGCACCCCGACAGCGTACGCGACTCCGGGCGGTCCAAGACCGCCCGGAGACTAACGACCAATTGGCGGACCCTGATGGATCCAAACGGTGAACGGTTGTGCTACTCGGTGCCGGCTCCACCGGCGGCGGCCAAGCCCCACAGCTCGGCGATGGCGTCCGGGCCAAGCGTGCCGGAGCTGCGAGCAACGACGTTGTTATCAGCATCCACGTAGATGGTGTAGGGGAAGCCCTCACCGCCCATCAGGGCGAAGGCCTCACTGGCGTCGGAGTCACGAATAACCGGGAAGGTGAAGTTTTCAATATCCAACCATCGCACCGGCGGGAAGTTGCCCCGAGAAGCGTCGACCGAGGTGGAAATGGCGTAGATGTCGAGGTTGTCGGGCTTACGGCCGTCTTCCACCAACTCGACCACGTTGGGGACCTCTTCCTGACAATGGGGGCACCAGTGCGCCAGGAAGTACACCGCCTTGGCCCGACCATCGTTCTCAATGGTGATCGGAGTATCGGTGAAGTCGGTACCGCTCACCACCGGAAGCTGGGTTCCGATGACGGGGTCAGCCGACGGGTCGACCGACACCTGGCCCGGTGTGGGAGGAAGCGGCACAGCGTCGCTCTCGATCTCAACCGCTGCAGTCTGCGGACCGTCAAGGTCAGTGACTTCCCGATTGGTCACCACAAGCGCCAACCCGGCGATACCCAACACCAGGATGGCCCCGATGGCCAGCATGAAGAACTTGTTGCCACCTTCATTGGGGTTGGCTACCGGGTTGTTGGCCGGATTGGCCGCTGCCTTCGCCGACTTGTTGGACTTCTTGTCTTTCTTGGGATTCGTTGCCTGGGCCATTTCGTATACCTGTTGTGGTTGTTGTCGTTCTAAGAGTTGTTGAATAAGTCGGGCTGAAAAGACGTCGTGTTAGACCAGAGCCTCGTCCGGCTCGACACCATCGGTGGAAACGTGCTCAGCCACCGTCGCTGCCGGGGCCCGCACGGCCACCAACACCAGGGCGATGATGGCGGCGAAGCCAATACCGGCCATGGTCGGGATGGTGACAAAACCGAAGTGCTCGAAGTACTTGGCCGAGCACGGGGCACCATCCCCACAAAGACCGCCGATCTCAACACCAACCGCCTGCTCGTAGCGATGGAAGATCGAAATTGGCAGCCCGATCAACGCCAAAATGCCGGCGGCCTTCACCAGGACCATGCGCTTGGTGGCAGCCGCCACCGCCAACAGCGCAGCGGCCGGGTACATGAAACCCCGCTGAATCCAGCAGTTCAGGCACGGCTCATAGTTGAGAACTTCGGACATGATGAGCGAGCCCACTGTGCTGGTGACCGCTACCGCAGCCGCCAGTTCAACCGCCACCGAGCGCAGGGATCGAATCACCCCGAGACGGTCACCGGTCAGAGCCGAGACCGCTATCAGCACTGTGACGGCCGCAGCCAGCATTGCCAGCATGGCGAAGAACAGCGTGATGGTGTTAATCGTCGAGTACGACATGGCTCCCAACTTACTCGATGCCTATGAACTTGCTGGACAAACCCACCCAACGGGTCCCCGCCTGATCAACACCGTATTCGCACCCGGGTAAAAGGCGGAGAAAACAACGGTTACGAACCGAAAACGACGACCGCCCACCACCTGAAAGGATCAGACGGTGGGCGGTGGTCACAGTAGTTGGCCTTACCCGATCTCGCCGGGGGCGGGAACGGTAGGCAGCTGGGTTACAGCGGCGGCTTGCTCGGCTCCAATCGAGGCCAGCCAGGCAGCCGGATCCTGCTCTTCTCCTTCAGACGAGTAGAACGACATCGGCTGATAGTCCGGGGCTTCAGTGCCGATGGTCCGATTACGGACCAGACCGGTACCGGCCGGGATCAACTTGCCGATGATGATGTTCTCCTTCAGACCGATCATGCCGTCCGACTTGCCTTCGATAGCGGCCTCGGTCAGCACTCGGGTGGTCTCCTGGAACGAAGCAGCCGACAGCCACGAATCGGTGGCCAATGACGCCTTGGTGATGCCCATGATTTCCGGGCGACCCTCGGCCGGTGTCTGACCTTCGGTCACCAAACGCTTGTTGACGTCGGCGAAGTGCCACTGATCGCAACGCTCACCGGGCAGGAAGTCGGAGTCACCGGGCTCGGAGATGGCCACACGACGAGTCATCTGTCGAACGATGAGTTCGATGTGCTTGTCGTGGATGGACACACCCTGATCTCGGTAGACCTTCTGGACTTCCTCCACCAGGTACTGCTGAGTTTCGCGGATACCCCGGATCTCCAACAGCTCCTTCGGGTCACGAGGACCGTCGACGATGGCATCACCGGCGGCGATCTCCTGACCGTCGACCACCTCAAGGCGCGAGGCCAGAGGAACGGTGTAGTCGTCTTCGGTGCCGTCGTCACTCACAACGGTGATGACCTTGCCCTTACCCTCATCCTCGGCGATGCGAACAACACCGGAGATGCGGGACAACGTGGCCTTACCCTTCGGGCTACGAGCCTCGAACAGCTCAACCACACGAGGTAGACCACCGGCGATGTCAGTACCGCCAGCCACACCACCGGTATGGAAGGTGCGCATGGTCAGCTGAGTGCCGGGCTCGCCGATCGACTGAGCAGCGATAACACCAACGGCCTCACCGACCTCGATGACTTCGCTGGTGGCCAACGACATGCCGTAGCTGGCAGCCGTGATGCCGACAGCCGAATCGTCGGTCAGCGGGGAAAGAACCCGAACCCGGCCGACCTCGGGATCGTCGCGCATGGCAGCCATCTCATCCTCGGTGACCATGGTCCCCTTGGGAATGAGCGTCCCGTCGGCCAACGTGACGTCGTCGGCCAGCACCCGGCTGTAGAGACGGGTCTCCAGGTAGGTGCGGACCATGCGGGCGTCAGGATCGGTGGCATCGGAAGCCTCGCCGGTGTGACGGTTGTAGTAACCGTCGGGCTTGACGTCCTCCAGCCACAAGCCGCGAACAGCCCGGCCGGTCTCAAACGGATCCCGGTCGTTGATGATGACTTCCTGCGCCACGTCGACCAAACGACGAGTCAGGTAGCCGGAGTCAGCGGTACGAAGGGCGGTGTCGACCAGACCCTTGCGGGCACCCGGAGTAGCAATGAAGTACTCCAACATCGACAGACCTTCACGGAAGTTCGACTTGATCGGACGGGGAATCATGTCACCACGAGGGTTGGCCACCAAACCGCGCATACCGGCGATCTGACGGACCTGCATCATGTTTCCACGAGCACCGGAGCCGACCATCATGTCGATGGGGTTGAACTGCTTGGAGCGGAGGTTGACCTCCATGGCGTTGCGGACCTCGTCGGTGGCCGCAGTCCAGATCTCCACCTCTTTCTGACGACGCTCACCGTCAGTGATGATGCCCTTGCGGAACTGACCTTCGATCTTCTCCGCCTCGATTTCGTGGCGATCCAAGATCTCCTTCTTCTCCGGCGGGGTCTGCACGTCATCAATGGAGACGGTCAGGCCGGAACGGGCGGCGTAATGGAAGGCCAGTGACTTGAGACGATCCAAGCTGGCGCTCACCTCGGCCTTGGGGAAACCGGAGGCCAACTGGTCGACGATCTCGCCGATGTCACGCTTCTTGATGACCCGGTTTACGTAGGGGAAGCCCTCGGGCAGCGCCTCGTTGAACAGCACACGGCCGGCGGTGGTCGGCTCGTACTCGGCGGCCGAACCGTTGGCGGGGCTGATCTGCAGGTCGGGGTCGCGGTACTCGATCAACCCGTGCAGGTCGATTTGCCCGGACTCATACGCCCGCTCAACCGAGGCGACGTCGCGGAACACGCCGCCGCCCTTCTCGGTGTCAACGGCATCGGTCAGGTAGAACACACCGATGACCATGTCCTGGGTCGGAGTGACCAGCGGTCGGCCATGAGCCGGTGACAGCACGTTGTTGGCCGACAGCATCAGCACTCGGGCCTCGGCCTGAGCCTCGGACGACAGCGGCAGGTGAACAGCCATCTGGTCGCCGTCGAAGTCGGCGTTGAAGGCGGTGCAAACCAACGGGTGGATCTGGATGGCTTTGCCCTCCACCAGAACCGGCTCGAAAGCCTGAATACCAAGACGGTGCAGCGTAGGCGCACGGTTGAGCATCACCGGATGCTCCTGGATGACATCCTCCAGCACCTCCCAAACCTGGGGGCGACGACGCTCGACCATACGCTTGGCCGACTTGATGTTCTGGGCCAGGCCCTGATCGACCAGGCGCTTCATCACAAACGGCTTGAACAGCTCGAGAGCCATGATCTTGGGCAGGCCGCACTGATGGAACTTCAGCGTCGGGCCGACCACGATGACCGAACGGCCGGAGTAGTCGACGCGCTTGCCCAGCAGGTTCTGACGGAAGCGGCCCTGCTTGCCTTTCAACATGTCCGAAAGCGACTTGAGCGGGCGGCTACCGGGTCCGGTGACCGGGCGGCCGCGGCGGCCGTTGTCGAACAGTGCGTCGACGGCCTCCTGCAGCATGCGCTTTTCGTTGTTGACAATGATCTCCGGAGCGCCCAGGTCAAGCAGACGCTTGAGGCGGTTGTTCCGGTTGATGACCCGGCGGTACAGGTCGTTCAGGTCGGAGGTGGCGAACCGGCCACCGTCGAGCTGCACCATCGGTCGCAGCTCCGGCGGAATCACCGGGACCACGTCGAGAATCATGGCCCGGGGGTCGTTGCCCCGCTGACCGTTGGCGTCACGCTTGTTGAATGCGGCGACGATCTTCAGTCGCTTGATGGCCTTCTGCTTACGCTGAGCCGACAGAGGCTTCATGTCGCCGGGAGCGTCGATGGCGATCCGGAGCTTCTCCTCCTCGGAGTCGAAGTCGATGCGGTCGATTAGCTGAGCGATGGCATCGGCACCCATGCCGCCTTCGAAATACTCGCTGAAGCGGTCGGCCATTTCCCGCCACAACAGCTCGTCCTCGATGATCTTGCGGGGGAAGAGATCCTTGAACTCGTCCCACGCCCGATCCAGAACGTCCAGCTCCATCTCGTACTGCTCACGGGTGATGGCCAGCTCTTTGTCAAACGAACGCTGACGGGCGCGGATCTCGGTGTCCTTGGCCCCGTCGGACTCCATCTGCTTCAGCTCGGCTTCGAGGTCTTCGTGCTGCTCGGCCAATCGGAGTTCCATCTCTTTGTTGATGGCCTCCTTCTCTTCCAGCACCTCGGCTTCGAGGTTCGGCAGGTCGGCGTCACGCTTTTCGTCGTCAACCCAGGTGACCAGGTTGGCGGCGAAGTAGATGACCTTCTCCAGCTGCTTGGCCTTGAGCTCCTCGCGGGGCTCGGTGCCCATGAGCAGGTA
>JAHDFR010000068.1:21406-22883 GCA_020628065.1 Acidimicrobiales bacterium | reverse complement strand
GTGGTCAGGCTGATGCGCGGTGGCGCTCCTTTTGCCTTGGGGACCGAGTGCTCCCAGTGGTGTTGAGTGGCCCCGCCCATCACCAGAAGATCGCCGGAATACAAGGTCCACCGCCGTGATGGTCTGTTTCCACCCGGTTGGCGCTGCCCGTCGCTGCCGGAGTTCTGATCTCGCATGGCGAACGTTCGGGGTCCGCCGAGGCTGATGATGGCCACCAGAGGGTCAACGTCGGTGCGGCCGATGCGATCGGCATGCCATGCCACGCTGTCGTCGCCTCTCTGGTAGAAATTGCAGAACAGTCCGGTGAAGCGACGCTGGTAGTGGTCTTCCAACGTATTGACCGCCGTGCGGATCACCTCGGGCACGACACGAGACGACAGCGACGGCTTGGCCGTCAGCCGAGGCTCATCCAACCAATTGCCGTACATGAGCCGCTCGCCCCGATGCCAGTCGAAGTTGTCAACGACGTAGTCGTAGAGTTGGTCGGCCCCGGTGATGAACCCGTCGACATGATCGGCCCAACAGCAGGGGTCGAGCTGTATCCGGACGAACCTGGGGGCGGACGTCACCTGCGGTTCCCCGGCTCCAAAGAGACTCAACGGGAGCGGTGCGCATGCTGTCAGGACGTCGTTTGGGCGGCTCATGCGACCACCATATCCAGTCGAACGCCTGTTCGCGAACAGATGTTCGATCGCGATTTTCGATAGGTGCCGAACGTCTGTTGGCCACTCTTTGTGTATCGAAGGCCGAGCGCCTAGAGCGTCGACGGTCGCTGTCCGGCGAAGAGGGTGGCCAGGTAGGCGATGGACATGACGGCGGCGGCAACGTAGGTCAACGCCGCCGCAGTCAGCACCTGTTTGGTGCCGGCCTCCTGGTGCGGATCGGTGAAACCGAGCTCACGAAGGTTGCGGAGCGCGCGGCGACTGGCGTTGATTTCAACCGGCAGGGTCGCCAGCTGAAAAATCAACATTCCCACAAAAAGGAACGCCCCAAGTTGGACCGCAGTGCTACTGCCGAGGATGAAACCGAAGACCAGGAGCATCGGTCCAAGGCGGTTGCCAAGGGCGGCCACCGGAACCAGCCAGCGGCGGAATGCCAATCGCCGGTCGTTGTGGGCGTCTTGCATGGCATGTCCGGCTTCGTGGGCCGAAACGGCCATGGACGCCACCGACGCCTGGGCGTAGTTGGTGGCCGATAGCCGAAGGATGTCACGGTCCGGATCGTAGTGGTCGGTCAACTTGCCTTTGACCGGCTCGATGCGAACGTTGTTGACCCCGTTCTTGGTCAAGATGGCATGAGCGGTTTGAGCACCGGTAATTCCGTGGGTGTTCGGCACCCGGCTCCACTTGGCGTAAGTGTTCGTCAACCATCGTCGGACGGCAAACGATGCCAGAAAGGAGATACCGGCGATGAGATAGATCAGCGTTGTCGTAGTCATGTCACCCTTTGCAGTTGTGCCCTGTCGTGGTGAGCAACG
>JAHDFR010000068.1:2419-21306 GCA_020628065.1 Acidimicrobiales bacterium | reverse complement strand
TGTGAGCAGGGCGTAGCGACCAGGGCGCAACGGCCATGGAGCGTTACTCTGGACAACCGTGGCAGGAGTCGGGGTATTTCCGGGGTCATTCAATCCCCCCACAGTGGCCCATCTTTCCATGGCCGAGGCGGTGATGCAGCATTTGGCCTTGGAGCGCCTGGACTTGACGGTAAGCCGAGCGCCTCTGGCCAAGGAGGACGTCTCCCACCCTCGCTTCGATCACCAGGTTGATGTTCTTCGGCAATCGGTCGTCGACCGTCCCGGTCTTGAGGCTGTCGTTACCGAAAAACGATTGCTGGCCGACATCGGCGATGGCTACGACATCATGATCCTCGGGGCCGACAAATGGCATCAGATTCAGGAGCTGCATTGGTACGGGACGATCGCTGATCGTCATCAGGCGTTGTCTCGTCTTCCTCGCCTATTGGTGTTCCCGAGGGCCGGTTCGCCGCCAGCGCCGCAAGGCGTCGCCATGGCTCCCGAACTGCTCCCGGCGGGAATAGCCGACGTGTCCTCCACCCGGGCCCGAGCAGGCGAACTCGATCTCATGACACCGGCGGCCCGGGCGTTCGCGTACCGTAGCGGTGCCTGGGTCGATGTTGCCCGCTACGACCGGTGGGTGGCCGATGGCGGTTGCTAACCGAACTTGATTCTCGAAGGTTGATGGAGTTCGTTGTTTCGGCGCCCGAGAACGACCAACGCTAAGAGCACGCTGAGAGTGACAAGCAGCAGGGCAAAGATGCCGCCTAGGAAGAAGATCGACCAGGCAAAGCCGGGTGAAATGTCGGTTTCGGCGCCGGTCAGCTGGCTGGCCGCCGCCTCATCGGACACCGCGGCAGCCGGGGTTTGACCGGTGGCGGGCGTGTCGGCAGCCGGCTGCCGGGAACCGGCCTGCGGTGACGCTCCGGGCACCAGAACCACCTGACCGGCCACCTCGGTGAGAGGTTCATCTGATTCCAAGCTCGCCGGTTGTTGACCGGTGGCGCTGTCGACGGTTGTGGATGCCTGCTCGGCCGCGGGCTGCACGGTCGACGTCGGTTGTTCCGGTTGAGCCGGTTGGCCCGGGGTTGATGGAGGAGCGACGTTGCCTTCCACCGCCCCGAGATTGTAGATCTCGCCGTTGGCTCCGGCCTCAAGAACCAGATCGGAGCAGTAGTAGAACACCTCGGGACTGTCCGAGCGTCTCCATATCGAGGCCACCAGCATGCGGCCGGTCCGGTCGGGGAGGGTGATCTGCTGCTCGTAGGTCGGTGAGTTGTACTCACTGCTTTGCCCGTTGACGGCGTTGGTGGAGATGGTGGCCAACGGCTGCGCTTCGAGATCGTCCCAGCCCAGAGCCTCGGTTGTTGGATCGAACCCCGGCTTTGAGACGTACAGGTCGATCTGGCCCGGGTGGTGAGCCCATGCCGTGTACCGGTAGAGAATGCTGGTGCCCGGCTCGTAGGCCCGGTACGGCCACGCCGAGGTCGGAGTGTTAAAACCGGCGTATTTGTCCCTGCCTGCTCCGCACAGCTGGCCGTCGGGAACGATCTCCTTGACCAACGGAGCGACCTGGCCGTTGGCGTTGAAACTGGAGCCGTTGGCCTGGTTGGACTCGAACGGGTCATATCCCGGCTGATCGCCTTCCGGACCCTGGTAGGCCTGAGCGCAGGCCGGATTTTCCTTGTTCAGGTACGGACGGCTAGCGGTTTGGGTGCAGTAGCTGTTTCTGGACTCGAGCCCGTCAATCGGTTGTCCGTGGGCGCCGGCCGGCATCGGGGCAACGCCTATCGACAAAAACGCTGATAACGCCAGTACAGCAATCGGAATTCGACGCACGGGAGCCTCTCCTGCCTCTAATCCACTATTCGGGATTCTTGATTTCGCGTCGCCGGTCCACCCCGCCGCCTCGGTGGACATGGTATTCGTCGAGGTGCGCTGGCGGCTGACGGGCCACCAAACCTTTACCGGTCTCTGTAGTTCTTCCCAGCAAGGTTCGGTGGGTTACTAGCCTGGGTCGCATGACCGAATCCACCGCATCCGCCTTCCACCTTGCTCAGTTGAACATTGCCCGAGCGCTGGGTGAAACCGACGGCCCGGAAATGGCGGAATTCATGGCCAATTTGGATCGCATCAACACGCTGGCCGAGGAGTCTCCGGGATACATATGGCGCCTCCAGACCGAAGAGGGGGACGCCACATCGGTCCGGGCCTTCGATGATCCACGCATGCTGCTCAATCTGACGGTCTGGACCGACGTGGAGTCGCTGCACAACTACACCTACAAGACCGACCACACCCAGTTCCTGCGGCGTCGAAGAGAGTGGTTCGAGCCGGTCGAGGGACTGCCGGTGACCGTGATGTGGTGGATCCCAGCCGGCTCGTTGCCGACCGTCGACGAGGCCATCGGCAAACTACACCACCTGGCCGCCAACGGTCCATCGTCTGAAGCTTTCACGTTCCGGGACCGGTTTGCTCCGCCCGGTTCGTAATCCGACTACAGCAAAACCGAAGCGGCCCAAACAGACCAGGCGGCGATCATTATCGTTCCCAGGCCCAGGTCGATCAGGGCGCTGATACCAAAACCCTTGGCCGCCCCTTTGGTGGCGGCCCAGGCTTCATCCCAGTTTCCTTTGATGGCCAGTTCGGTCGCCACCATGCCGGCCAGAGCTCCCAGGATCAGACCGAACACCGGAATGACAAAGAAACCGACAACGCCTCCGACGACCGCTCCCACCTGTGACAGCATCGACGCCCCGGACTCGGCCGCCGCTCGACTGGGCACAACGAAGCTCTTGATGATGCTGACGATGACCAGCACCGACATGACAACCAAGACGGCCACGGCGATCGAATCGAAGCCCACCAGCAGGCCGTAAACGAACGCCGTAGCCAGGATCAAAAATAGCCCGGGAAGGAACGGAACGACTACTCCGATTAAACCGAGCACCATGACCGCTGCCGCCAGCCCGGTCCAAATGATCCGATAATCGTCTCCTGCGAGACCCTGTCCGAAGTCCATTAGCCGACGTTCGCTAGGTGAAAATTGCTACTCGAAGCGGCCGCTTCACGTTCACGACGTAAGTTCACTGCCCCTTGTGCTTCTCTCAAGCGGCCTCGGCCAGGCCGCTTTGATCGAGGAACCAGTCAACGAAGGCGTAGCAACGCGCTCGGGCATCACTCTCCCGTTCAGCGGTCTCGGCCACGATTTGGTCTCGATCCATGTTGACCGACGAAAGATACTGATCGTCAGCCGTGGCCAGCCACTCGGTGAGGTGGTGAGTATCCACCTCCGGATGAAACTGGGTCCCAATCGAGGTTCCCATTCGGAACAGTTGATGGCCTTCCGGTGAGCTGGCCAGGAGTTCGGCGTCATCCGGTGCATGGAAACGATCGTGATGCCACTGCATCCACGGACCCGAAGCCCACGGTTGTTGTCCGAACTCGTCATTGGGCTCAATGTTGTGCCAGCCGAACTCCCCGCTTGGGGCGCTCTCGACCTTGCCGCCGAGCGCTTCGGCCAACAACTGTCCTCCGAAACAAATCCCGAGGATCGGCTGGGCTGAGCTGTGGGACCGAAGAATCATGTCGAGCTCGGTTTGAATCCACGAGTCGATTTCCTGCTTGCGGGTCAGCGAGCGGATCGACCCCATCAAGACCAGTACATCAAAGTCGGCCGGGTCAGGGAAGGGAGCGGCCTCGTTGGGACGCTCGGAGTCGGCGGCAACGACGTGAGTGTGGAGCTCAAATCCCCGTTGCTGCAGTCGTTGGCCGACCATTCCGGCCGGTCCGTCCGGCTCGTGGGCGATAATCAGGGCGGTGCGCCCGGCCCCTGCCGTGGTAGTTGTGGCCGCTTCGCTCATTGCAGCCAAACTACCAGCATGAACCGGTCGCCGTCAGAGTCAGGCCGCCAGGTCGGCCAGTTTGGACACGGTCGACCAGTTGCGGCCGGTTGCCGTAACGCCGAGGCGCTTCTCCAACTCGTTGGTCGTCAGTTTTGAGCGGGCCGCACCGTTGGCGTAGAAAACGTACAGATGTCGGCCGACGGCTCGCAGCTCGTCGTCGGCGTACCGAGGATCGTCCAGCAGCGCCAAGGAGTCGGCTGACGGCGCACGGTCGCAGAAGTAGACGTGGAGCAGCTTAGGCTCGTCGACTCTGTGAGGGAACGGGTTGTCGGTCATCACCTCAGGCCAGTCTTCAGCCCGCCTGGCCACCACCGGGATGGACAGATCGAAGGCCTGCGCCATGACACTCTCCACCGCGGTCACGACCTCACCTTCCGAGCGACACCTCGGGTGGTTCATCACAATGTTCCCCGACTGGATGTAGGTGGTTACGTCGGAGAACCCGCTGTCGGCCAGCGCATGGCGAAGTTCGGCCATCGGGACCCGGTTATGGCCTCCGACATTGATTCCTCTAAGCAGAACGACAAAACGGACACTCATGCCGGGACATCGGTCCTGCTGGCGACATCAGCCTTGGGAGGGACATCGATGTCTGTTGGCAGATCGATCTCTGTTGCAACATCGGCCCCGATTCGGGCCTTGGCGTCACGGCCCGTTGGCGGCAGGCCGACCAGCCCGATCATGGTTGCCAGCAGAGCGCAAATGACGATCTGCCCGGTCCACAGCTCGGGTGCCCATCGGACCGGAGCGTCCACCAGATGCTCCATCAGCGTGTACACGCTCCACAGAACGAACATGCCAAAGCAAAGGGCCAACGGTATTCGGTAACGCTCGACCCAGGCCGACGGCATCGACGCTCGGGCCACCAGCTCAACGGTCAGACCACCGGCGGCGACGGCCGTGCCGGTAAGCCACGGCAGGTCACCGAACAAGAACGTCTCCAGCACCAGGGGTACCGCCCAGATCACGGCCACAGAGCCAATCGGTGGTCGCCACCGCTTAAGAAAGTACACCGCCGACACCGAAAGCAAGGCGGTCACAAACAGGCCGGAAGCCAAACCGTACTGAATAACAAATGACTGTTGCGGGAACGGCTGCTCCAGGAACCATCCGTTGTCCAACCCGTTGGCGTACGGCGTGAAGAAGACCGGTACCGCCACTGTCGCCGCCAGGGAAGTGGCGGCCAACCAGGGTGAGCCGCCGGCCAGCTCCACCGCTCGCATCGGGGTGGTGAGAATCAGCAGGAACCCGATCATCAGCACGATATGGCTGGGGGACAACAGGGCGTCAATATCAAGTTCGATACCGAAGATGGTGTGCCAAATCATGTCGGCCACTCCACCCACGGTGAAGACGACTACGCCCACTGCGGCCGCCAGGTAGCCGGGTGGAAACCAGTCCCTGATCGGGCCTGGCCTGCGCCGTCGATAGGCCACAAACCCGATCCAGGCGGCGGTGGCTACAAACCCGCTGTACAAGAAGGCGTGCCATGGGGTGAAGAAGTCTTCGGTTGCAGCATCGATGATGTTGACATGGGCGTATCCGTCCACGAACAACCCGGCCACCACCCAAATGCCTCCCAGCAAGGTGATGAGGTTCTCCCATGTCGTGGCCGGACGGCTGGCTTGAAGACTCACAAACATCATCGTAGTCGGGAAGATTCCGACCTTCCGGGCGTTGCCGCTGGTACCGAACCAAGCCCGGCACCAACGGCAAAAACCCTGTGAACTCGAACTAGCCGAGCGCGGCCAGAGCGGCGTCGTAGTCCGGCTCTTCGGCGATCTCGCCCACCAGCTGGTTGTACGCCACGTTGCCCGACTCATCGATGACAACGACAGCCCGAGCGCACAGGCCGTGGAGGGGACCGTCAACCATGCCAACGCCGTAGTCGGCCTGGAAGTCCGGGCTACGGAAAGTTGAGGCGGTGCTGGCGTTCTCGATGCCCTCGGCACCGCAGAAGCGACCCTGGGCGAAAGGCAAGTCGGCTGACACGTTGATGACAGCGGTGTTTTCCAGTCCGGCGGCCCGCTCGTTGAAGGCCCGGACGCTGTTGGCGCAGGTCGGGGTGTCAACTGATGGGAAAATGTTCAGCACCACGCGTTGACCGGCGAAGTCGCCCAGTGAGACGGCACCGAGGTCGCTGCCGGTGAGGTTGAAGCCGGGGGCCGCCGATCCGACTGCCGGAAGGTCGCCGCTGGTGTTGACGGGGTTACCGCGAAGCGCTGTCTGAGCCATTGAACTCTCCTGTTCAAACGTGTGCTGGACGTCCATGCAGTGGTGCGAGGACGGAGGTGAGCACGGATTCCTCGCTAGCCTACTGGGCCACGAACTGTCCTGTGATTAGTTGGAAACGTTGACCCTTCTTCCCATCCCCGAGGCCGGACGCCCGGCCGCTGAGGCTTTTGTCGCCGATCACCTGAGGCACCTGATCTGCGACGAGCCGGTGTCCGGTTCGCCTATTCGGGGTGGTCAGCGGGCGGCCGATGCGGCGCTGGCCGCCTTTGACGTGTCCGGCTACGCCTCCGACCGGAATCAGGTACATCCGATCGATGACCGGGGCGCTTCCCGCCTTTCGCCCTACATCCGTCACGGTCTTCTGATGCTTCCTCAGGTCTGGGATCAAGTTGACGGCCCACAGAGAGACGTTGCCAAGTTTCGCGACGAACTTCTGTGGCAGGAGTACGCCCGGCACCTGTACGCCCGCCTAGGGCGAAGGACTGGCACGGCACTGCGCTCCCAGCCACCCGAGCATGGGCCTGCGGCCGGATCCCCGACGTCGGTGGATCAGGCCTGGCGATCGACGTTGCCGTGCGTGTCGGCCAACGTCGATGAACTCGTCGAGTCGGGTTGGTTGGTGAATCAGGCCCGGATGTGGCTATCGAGCCATTGGACGGTAAGACATCAGCGACCATGGAGCGACGGCGAGGACTTCTTTTTCCGCCACCTTCTTGACGGTTCTCGGGCGGCCAACCGTTTGGGTTGGCAGTGGACCACCGGTGCCGGTTCGCACAAGTCCTACGGCTTCAGCCGATGGCAGGTCGAAAGGCGGGCGCCTGGATGGTGTCAGGCCTGCGAACTGTCCAGTCGATGCCCGATCGAATCAAAGCCGGCCGACCATCCTCGACGCCAGGTGGCCAAGCCTTCTGCGCTGGCCTCTGATCCCGACCTGGCCCGCACCTCAGGAGCCTATGCAACGACGCGGTCGCCGGACGGTGACGCTGGTTCCGGTCCGGCTGCCGAGGTGGTGTGGCTGACGGCCGAGTCCCTGGGGGATCATGATCCGGCGCTGAGCGCCCACCCCGATCTGCCGGTGATATTCATATTTGACGAACCGTTGCTCGACCGTCTCCAGTTGTCGGGCAAACGTCTGGTCTTTCTGGTCGAGACATTGGCTGAACTGGCCGAGGTGCGGAATGTGGAGCTCCACTTGGGTCGCCCACCGGAGGTGTTGGCGGACCGAACGCCGTCGGTCACGTTCGCTCCGGTTCCCGGTTTTCGTCGACATCTGGCGGCTTTGCCCACCGCCGTGGTTCACCCTTGGCCCTGGCTGGTCCCGCCCCACGCTGGCTCCATACAGTCGTTCAGCGCTTGGCGTAGAGGCGTTAGCCGTTAGCCTGCCAGGCGAACCGGATCACCGACGACGGTTACCGACCAAGTTGTGCGGTCGGTAATGTCGGCTCCGAAGGTGTAGCGGATCTGCCACCAGTCTCCGGCATAGCGTGCGGCGTAGTCGTTCGGTAGATCAACGGTGAGGGTGACTTCGCGATCGTTGAAACGGGAGGTTCCCAGCGTGTCGGCGTAAATCTGATTGTCGGCGCCGCTGACGTCAAGGGTCGTACCCGACCCGGAACAGCCTCGGGCCAGAGCATTGCCCACGGCGCAGTCGGTCTCCCAGGTGAACTGAGCCGGGTTCCCGTTGGGATCCAGCACTTCAATGAGATCCGCTCCTTCGCCAACGTCGAAGAGGTTGATGATGAGCTTCTTGCCGGCGTTGCTTGGTTCCACCTCGGCCAGGTAGAAGGTGCTGGAGCCGTTGCTCAACGACGCATAGAGCGGTAGGTCACCGACGGCTGAGACCTTGATGCAGTCAGGATCGGTCAGGCTGGTGCAAGTGGTGAAGGATCCTCCGGTGGCTGCCCGAATGGCGAAACCGTTTGATCCGAAGGAGTCAACGCCGCCGCCAGTGGCTCGAACTCGAATGAAGTGCAGGCCGGGTTGGGGATCGTTGATGGTCAGTACCGACCGCCACGTGTCCAGCCAGAAAGTGTCCTTGCCGTAGGCTGTCCGGGTCTGCGCGATCGGGTGGGTGGTCAGATCAAACGGTGATCCGCCGGGAGCATACAACTCGTAGGTGGTGTTGAAGGTGCTGGGGGGTCGAAACTCCAGATCGGAGGTGGCGGCCGGGTTGTAGGCGGCGTCGAAGACTTCGATGTTTACCGGACCGCCGGGGTGAGTGGGTATGTCGACGGCGAACAAGTAGCCACCACTGTCGTAGGTGGGATTGGAGCTGCCGCTGCAGGGGCGGGGCGGATAGGCCCCGCCGGGGTAGGCGGCCATCCATCGGGCTGATCGTAGATCACCGTTTTCCCGCACCGAGCAGTAGCCCGATACAGCCAGCCAAACTGTAGGGTCACCCAACTGGTTGGCCGGGCTGCCCACGGCGACCGGCGGGTTGTACTCCGCCACCGATGCCCGGGTGATGGCGAACTCGCTCATCAGAATGCGGGAGAAGCTCAGGTCGCTCTTGGTGGCCACGCTGACTCTAAGCGACCCGGTTGACAGGCGATCTACCGACACGGTGGAGTCGATACCGGGCTCAAGCCCGTTTTTCTCCATGGCCTCGAAAGCGGCGGCCCGTGCCTTGGATTCGTTGGGTAGCCAAACCACGCCGGCCAGCGCGGCGGCGTCGGCCGTTCGCTGGTTCTTTTGCGCCTGAAGGTACCAGACCCCAACGTCGACGCCGATGGCGGCGAAAGCCAGCAGCGGGATCAGCAGCAGTGCTGTCATGATGAGGGCGTATCCCCCCTCGGTGGACTGACGAGTTCGGTTGGTCATGGTGCGAACCGAGGCTCGATCTGCATGATGGTGACGTCGCTGATCGAGCGATCATTCATGAACGGGGCGTACGCCCGGTGGGTCAGTTGGACGTGTACGCCCAACCAGCCGGGGTCACCGCTGACGTCCGGCTGTCGGGTTGTGGGACACCACGCGGCGTCAGGCGAACCCGGGTCACAGCTGGTGGCGTTGACGAAGTCGGCGGCCGTCAGGGTCAAGTCGCCTGCTTCGTAGCGGTTGCATTCACCGGCCACTGAACTGGTCAAACAGGCAACCGGCATGGTGCCGTCGGACTGGGGTTCGAAAATCACAATGAATTCAATGTCGGCAGCAGGGATGTCACGGAGAGAGCCCGCTGCGGTGGCCAGCGCGTCGTAGTCGGCTAGTCGAGTCGCTCCGGCCGACGATGCCACCCGGGCGGCGGCCCGACTTGTGGCCACGGCTGTCTGAGCGTCGTGGACGATGAAGCCGAGTTCGGCGATACCTGCGGCCAGCGCCACCAGAAGCGGGGCAACCATGACCACCTCGACCATGGCGGCCCCCCGTTCACGGGAGCCGGGATTGCGCCGGAATCGCCGTTGACGCCACAAGCTCATTAGCCGTGGCGTCATCGGTCCCTCGGTTCGATCCGCAGCACCTTGGTGGAGGTCAAGGTCTGGGTTCGGCTGAAAATGCCGGTGATGGTTGACCGCTCGGCAACAATATGCACACCGAGGTAGTCGGGCGGTCCGCCATTGGCCGGGGCTTGAATGACCACCCTGTCGCTCGGACACCATGCCTGATCCAGGTCGGTGAGATCGTCGCAGCCGAAGCGGTCGAGCAGCAAACCGAATGAGGTGTCGAGATAGCGGTTGCAGCGAACGGTAGTGGTGTTTTGACTGGCGGTAAGGCATGACGGCGGGACCTCGCTGTCCCACGAGTCGGCTCTAAAGACGATCACCTGTTTGATCGAATCCGGTGGAAGGGGCGAAGCCACATCCTCAACGACCTCGAGGAGCCTGTGATCGGCGTCGAAGTCGTTACCGGCGATGACCGCTGCCCTCACCGCTTCAATAGTGGTGCCTTGCAGTGCCGTGTAGTCACGAAACATCACGCCGAGCTCCATGACCGACGCCACGAGCAGCAAAAAGACCGGAATGGTGACGGCCGTCTCGACCAGCACCGCTCCGGATTCACCTAGGCGTCGAATCGGCGGCTTGTTGTGCATGCAGTGGCTCAGCCCACGGGCGGAACAAAGATCGTTGTGGTGGTTGTGGTAGTGGTGGTTGTCGTCGTCGGGACGGTGGTGGTTGTCGTCGTGGTGGTAGTTGTGGTGGTGGTTGTGGTCGGGGCGGTGGTGGTCGTGGTAGTCGGTGCCGTTGTGGTGGTGGTGATCGGAATGACCGCTGTCGTTGTGGTTGACGTGCTCGAGCTTGTTGGCGCCGTTGTGGTTGTTGTCGGCGGGGCGGTGGTTGTGGTCGTGGTTGTCGTCGGCACCGTGGTGGTGGCGATGGTCGACGCCGTGCTGGGAGGGATCGTGGTGGTTGTCGTGGACGTCGTGTTCGGCAACCACACCTGTTCACGGCCGATGTCCGTGGCTGTTCTGGCCTGATGGTCGCCAGCGGTCTGGGTCAACCAGGCGGCGATTTGGATGCCGAGGAGAACGAGCATGGCCAAGGCGATCACATACTCGACAGCGGATGCTCCCCGCTCGCCGCGTTGTCCTGTTCTCGATCTCCGTGGCTTCAACCTGAACACGAGTCTTGAATCGGCACTGCGACTGATTCATGTAGCTTGTCGGGGACTACATCCCCAGGCGCTGGGCCGTTGGACCCAGCAACCAACCTACATACAACGCCTAGCCGGCAGCGGCGACCATGACGGCGGCCAGGACTGCCCTGGTCGACCAGCCAATGGTGCGAATCCAGTTGGTTTTCACCAACCGGTCGGCAATTCGCTGGTCATAGCCGTTGCTGAGTTGCCCGTGCGCCGGTACCTGCAGGAGGACCGTGCTGGCGTGGATCACCGCCAGCAGAACCCAACCGGCAAGAATGAGTGGCCAGCCAACTGCATCAGCTTCGGTGGCGGCCAGGAGCAGCGCGCTGACGCCTTCCACCGCCATGAACGGACCGACCACATAGGAGGTCAACCGCTGATGGTCGGCTTCGTAAGCGGCGAAACCGTCAGATCCAACCGCAGCAAACAGCGGGTAGTGCACCACCTGTACGAACCAGATCAGGCCAGCCATAGCGGTTGTTGCCACCAAATGGATGAGGAGCAACGTCATGGTGTTGCGGTCATGTGGTGGCGACCAGGATCATACTGTTCGATCCTAGGCCGAGACCACTACTCCTGTTTGGACCGCCATTCGGGCATCGATGGCGCTTCGGCTCCAATGGAGGTGGAGTCGCCGTGTCCGGTGTGGACTGCAGTGTCAGCTGGCAGCGAGAACAAGTGGGCTTCGATCGAGTCGAGGATCACGTCGTAGCTGCTGAAAGACCGCCCGGTCGCGCCCGGGCCACCGTTGAAGAGCGTGTCGCCGGTAAACACCATGCCCTGACTGGGCACGTACAGGCAGCAACCGCCGGGGGAGTGCCCGGGCGTGTGCAAGACCTTCAACTCGGCTCCTCCCACCGTGATGACATCGCCGTGAGTCAAGTCGGTGTCGAACCGGTGCTCGGGATAGACGACGTCCCACAACATGGCATCGTCGGGATGAAGGAAGATCGGGCATCCGGCGGTCGTGGCAACCTCAACCGCAGCGTTGATGTGGTCGTTGTGACCGTGGGTGGAGATGATGGCCTTGAGTCGCCTGTCGGCCACGCCGGCCAGGATCGTCTCAGCATCGTGGGCGGCGTCGATTACCACCACTTCGTTGTCATCACCGACCATCCAGACGTTGTTGTCAACGTCAAAGTCTTGCCCGTCGAGGCTGAAAATGCCGGATGTGACCACTCGGTCGAGTCTCATATGTTGTTATCCCGTGTTGCCGCTATGCGAGGTGTTCTGCAGTCGTTCTCGATCATGTGGTGATGGCTACATCACCACGACTGATCTCAGTACCTCGCCCCGCTCCATTTTGTGGAACGCTTCTTCGACGCCGTCAATACCGATGGTCTCGGATACGAAGCCGTCGAGGTTCAGACGTCCCTGAAGGTACAGGTCGATGAGCATGGGGAAGTCCCGGCTGGGCAGGCAATCTCCGTACCAGCTCGACTTGAGCGAGCCACCCCGACCGAAGATCTCGATGAAGGGGAGTTCCACCCTCATCTCCGGGTTCGGCACGCCGACCAGGACGACGGTTCCGGCCAGGTCGCGGGCGTAGAACGCCTGCTCGTAGGTTTTGGGAAGACCGACCGCCTCGATGGCGACGTCGACGCCGTTGCCGCCGGTTAGTTCCCGGATCTTTTCCACCGCATCTTCTTTGGAGGAGTTGATGGTGTGGGTGGCGCCGAAGTTCTTGGCCCATTCCAACTTCTGGTCGTCGATGTCAACGGCGATGATGATGCTGGCCCCGGCCAGCCGGGCGCCTTCCAGCGCGGCGTTGCCCACTCCGCCGCAGCCGAACACCGCCACCGAGTCTCCTCGACCGACTTCGCCGGTGTTCATGGCGGCTCCGATTCCGGCCATGACGCCGCAGCCCAGCAGACCGGCCACCTCGGGCTTGGCCGCCGGGTCCACCTTGGTGCATTGCCCGGCAGCCACCAGCGTCTTGTCGCAGAAGGCGCCGATGCCAAGTGCCGGTGACAGTTCGGTTCCGTCGGCCAACGTCATTTTCTGGGTGGCGTTGTGGGTGGCAAAGCAGTATTGGGGCTTGCCTTTCAGGCATGATCGGCAAGAACCACACACGGCCCGCCAGTTCAGTATGACGTAGTCGCCGGGGGCCACGTCGGTTACGCCGTCGCCCACGCTCTCCACGATGCCGGCCGCTTCGTGGCCCAACAAGAAGGGGAACTCGTCGTTGATGCCGCCCTCGCGGTAGTGAAGGTCGGTGTGGCACACTCCGCAGGCCTTGATCTCGACGACGGCCTCGCCTGGTCCGGGGTCAGGGACGATGATCGTCTCAACCGAGACCGGCTCCCCTTTGGCCTTGGCGATAACTCCCCGAACTTCCTGTGGCATCTTTGCTCCTTGCGCCGTGCTAACTAGTTCAGCCTTGAGAACCAGAAATGGCCCAAGGCTCCGACAGATCGTAGTCCAATCGTCCTCAACGGGCCACGTGCCGTCGATATGTGGTCCGTCAATCGGACCAGACTGCAGCCTCCCCATCGGGAAGAGGCACGTCAAAAGCGTTGAGGGTCAGCGAGATCATGCAGTAGTAGCCGATCAACGCCGTCAACTCGACGATTCCTGTTTGGCCAAGAAGACGACGGGTCGGTTCGAAGATCGACTGCTCAACGGCACCGGTGGTCAGCAATTGGGAGGTGAACGAGTGCACGAGTCGCTGGCCTCGTCCCCGGTCATCGTCGGGGAAGGGCGGCGCGGTCCCCGTTCGAATGGCCTCGATTACGTCACGGTCGACGCCGGACTCCAGAGCCAATCGGCGATGGGCCCAGAATTCGAATTCCGACCGCCAGTAGGCGCCCACGGTACAGATGGCGACCTCCAGCAGGTGGGGTTCGATGGAGGTGTTCGATCGAAGTTGATGGCCGAGGCGGCTTTGATGCTCGCCGATATGGGGAGCGTGAACCATTGCATTAAACGGGCCGACCAGGCCGCCGTCGGGCCCCACCAGGTTGAGGCCCCGTCTGGTGTCGCTGATGTTCTCCCACACGTGACGCTGGTCGTCGTTCAGCTCGGTCTCGGTCAGCGGAGGCAGTCTGGTCATCGGCCGATCCTAGATTGCACTGCGCCGAGCGGTCAGACCCGAGGGTCAGGCGACCTGCACTCCGATTGCTTGAAGGTGCTCGTGAAGCGTGTCGGTCCGCAATAGATCTTCCACTCTCACCAAGTCGGGGGACAGATAGCGGTCGGGCCCGGGACCGTCCGCCACCCGACGCACCAGTTGCAGCACTTCCGCTGTTGCCGCCGCCGGCTGGAGCGGGGAGCGAAGGTCGACGCCGCGGGCGGCGATAACCAGCTCCACGGCCAGGATGCGGCGCACGTTGTCGATGATCCTGCGAAGCTTTCGTGCTCCGTTCCACGCCATCGAGACGTGATCCTCCTGCATGCCCGAGGTTGGCAGCGAGTCGGTTGAAGACGGATGGGCCAGGCGTTTGTTGTCCGACGCCATGGCGGCCGCCGTGTAATGGCCGATCATCAACCCGCTGTCGACGCCAACCTCGTCGGCCAGGAATGGCGCAAGGCCGTGGTTGCGGGTCCGGTCCAACACTCGATCCATTCTTCGCTCCGACAGCGACCCGATTTCCGCCATGGCGATGGCAAGGAAGTCGGCGGCAAACCCCAGTGGCGCGCCATGGAAATTGCCGCATGACTCGACCCGGCCGTCGGGAAGGACCATGGGATTGTCGATGGCGGAACGCAACTCGTTTTCCGCAACCCGTCGAGTGTGGTCCAACGTGTCTCTCACGGCGCCGTGGACCGAAGGCGTGCACCGAATCGAATAGGCGTCCTGAACTCGGGGATCGTCGGTTTTGTGGCTGGCCACGATCGGAGAGTCGGCCAGCATGGCTCGTAGGTTGGCCGCACTCACCGCCTGGCCGGGTTGGGGGCGGAGCTGTTGGAGGTCGTCGGCAAAGGCGGCGTCGGTGGCCAGCAGCGCTTCGACGGTCAGCGCGGCGATCATGTCGGCCTGACCGACTAGACGTTGGCAATCGACGATGGCCAGGCACAGCATGCCAAGGATGCCGTCGGTGCCGTTGGTGACGGCCAGTCCTTCTTTCTCCACCAGCGTGATCGGCTCAAGGCCAGCCTGGGCCAGGGCGTCGTTGGCGGACTTGCGCTCTCCGTTGTGAATCACTTCGCCTTCGCCCAGGAGCGCCAACGCGCTGTGGGCCAGCGGTGCAAGGTCGCCGCTCGCCCCCAACGAGCCGTACTCGGGCACGATCGGCGTGATGTCGGCGTTGAGAGCGGACAGCATCGCCTGGGCGACCTCAGGTCTGGCGCCGCTGTATCCAAGAGCGAGGGTGCGGGCTCGAAGTAACATCATTGCTCTAACGACTTCGTCCTCGACCGGGTCGCCCATGCCGGCGGCGTGCGAACGTACAAGCGCCGCCTGTAGGGCCCGCCGCCGTTCCTTGGGGATCGACACCGCGGCCAGTGCTCCGAATCCGGTGGAGATTCCGTATCTTGGCTCGCCTTCGGCCAAACGGTCGACGATCGCTCTTGAAGCGGTCATACGGTCGACGGCGCCTGCGGTGAGCTCAACCGCCTGACGGTGGCGGGCGACGGCGACGACCTCGTCAATAGTGACGGTTGGCCCGTCAAGTTGGAGCATGGTTGGGGAGTGGAGCGTCACCGGAGTGTCGTCTCTCCACCCTCACCGGGGGGTGTAGTGAGTCCGTAGTGGGACTCGATCGACGTTGCGGCGGATCGAAGCATGGTCTCCAGTTCCTCAGGGTCGGCGTTGTCGACCCGATGCGATGGCCCGACGACGGATATCGCTACTCGATACCGGCGGAGAGGGCCGAAGGCCATCGACATCGCAGTGATGTCGGGCTCCACGGCTCCGGTTCGGATGGCCAATGTCCCGGGCTGTTCGAAGGCGGCGCCGACGGCTGTTCCGTTCAGCGTGACTTCCTGCCCGACCCACCCGACGTGACGTAGTGCCCGGTCGCTTCCGGCCATGGCGATGTAGGTGGCCACCTGTTGGCCCCGAAGGGCGAGATAGGTGGACTCGCCGGTTTGTTGTGCCAGCGCCGCCAGGTGCGGCTGGGCGGATCCGATGAGCTGATCGAGGGTGTGATCGTCACGGGCGGCGATGGCCAACCGGTTGACTGCCGGGCCGGGGGAGAAGCCTCCCGAGTCGTCGCGGCGCAGATAGCCCCGGGTCTCAAGTGCCTTGAGATATCGGAGTGCGGTTGTCGGTGTCAGACCGGCACCTCCGGCGGCTTCGGTCAAGGTGCAGGTTCGCTCCTCAACCACGACTTCAAGCAGGTCCAGGACCCGGCCGATGGAGCGGGGAACATCAGGCGACGTCATTGGTGGTGCGGTTGGCGATCGGTCGAACAAAATGTCAACCATTGACAAATAGATTTCATCAGTTGACAACGTACCTGGAGGGCTGGGAGCATGCAAGTCATGTCAGACACACTCATCGGCACGCCGGTCCGCAACATCTCGGCTCCCCGGGGCCCGAAACTGACCTGCAAGGGATGGCAGCAGGAGGCGGCTTTCCGCATGCTGCAGAACAACCTCGATCCCGAGGTGGCGGAGAACCCTGATGGTCTGGTCGTCTACGGCGGCACCGGTCGGGCCGCCCGCTCGTGGCCGGCGTTCCGGGCGATGCTGGCCACGCTCACCCAACTGGAGGCGGACGAAACCATGCTGGTGCAGTCCGGGAAACCGGTCGGTGTTCTGCGCACCCACGAGTGGGCGCCCCGAGTGTTGCTGGCCAACTCCAACCTTGTTCCCGACTGGGCCGACTGGGGAGAGTTCCGTCGGCTCGAACAGCAGGGTCTGACGATGTACGGCCAGATGACGGCCGGTTCATGGATCTACATCGGTACTCAGGGGATTCTTCAGGGAACCTACGAGTGTTTCGCCGAGATAGCCCGCCGCCGATTCGGCGGCAGCCTGGCCGGTACCTTAACCATCACCGCCGGGGCCGGCGGGATGGGGGGAGCCCAGCCGCTGGCCGTCACCATGAACGACGGGGTGGTGCTGATCATCGACGTCGACCAGGCCATGCTGGAACGTCGGGTCGCCCACCGGTATCTGGATGAGATCGCCCCCGACTACGAAACCGCAGTGCGCCGAGTGGCTGAAGCCAAGGCCGGTCGCACCCCGCTGTCGGTCGGGCTTGTCGGCAATGCCGCCGACGTGCTGCCCCGGCTGCTGGCCGACGGGGTCGACGCCGACATCGTGACCGACCAAACGAGTGCCCACGACCCGCTTAGCTACCAGCCCAACGACCTCTCCCAACAGGCGGCGGACGACATGAGGACCTCGCAGCCGGAAGAGTTCACCCGTCGAGCCAGAGCGGCTATGGCCGCCCACTGCCAGGCCATGGTCGGGTTCATGGATGCCGGTGCCGAGGTGTTCGACTACGGAAACAGTCTGCGGGCCGAGGCCAAACTGGGCGGCTTCGATCGGGCTTTTGACTATCCCGGTTTCCTGCCGGCCTACATTCGGCCCCTGTTTTGTGAAGGTCTCGGGCCGTTTCGATGGGTGGCGCTGTCCGGTGACCCGGCCGACATCGCCGCAACCGACCGGGCCGCCCTGGAGGAGTTTCCCGACAACGAATCATTGGCTCGCTGGATCCGCCTGGCCGGCGAACGAGTGGCGTTCCAAGGTCTACCGGCCCGCATCTGCTGGCTGGGCTACGGCGAGCGGCATCGACTCGGACTGCGGTTCAACGAGATGGTCCGCTCCGGCGAGTTGAGCGCACCGGTGGTCATCGGGCGCGACCATCTCGACTCGGGGTCCGTGGCCTCGCCCTACCGGGAGACCGAGGGCATGCTTGACGGTTCAGACGCCATTGCCGACTGGCCGTTGCTGAACGGGCTGGTCAACGCCTGTTCAGGCGCCACCTGGGTGAGCCTGCACCATGGAGGCGGGGTCGGCATCGGCCGGTCGATACACGCCGGTCAGGTGAGCGTGGCCGACGGAACCGACCTGGCCGCCCAGAAGCTGGAGCGGGTTCTGACCAATGATCCGGCCACCGGCGTGATTCGACACGCCGACGCCGGCTACGACCGGGCCGTTGAGGTCGCCGCTGATCGAGGGATAAAGATTCCCGGGCGGGAGACCCGGCCGTGACCGTCAAACAGATTTTGCAGATTGGGGCTCCTGAGCTGCGAACCCGAGCTGAGGAGATCGACCCCACCCGGATCACCTCACACGAGGTGCAAGGCCTCATCGACGACTTGGTTGACACCATGCACCACGCCAACGGTGCCGGGCTGGCCGCCAACCAAATCGGGGTGCTCGAGCGAGTGGTGGTCATGGAAGTGACCCGGAATCCGAGGTATCCCTACAAGCCGCCCATTCCCCTGACCGTTGCCATCAATCCGGTCATCAAGCCGCTTGACGACGAGCTGGTGGAGATCAACGAGGGCTGTCTCTCCGTTCCGCTGCGAGGCAACGTGAACCGCAACGTCAACATCGCTGTCAGCTACTACGACCGCAACGGGCGGCGGCACGAAGAAGTCAAACGGGGGCTTACCGCCGGAACGTGGCAGCACGAGTGTGACCATCTGGACGGCCGGTTGTTTGTCGACCGAGTAGTTGACCCGCGGTCGCTGGCCACCTGGGAACAGTTCCAACTTCACCACCGTGATGCCTTTGTCGAACGGATCACCGCATTTGTCGAGCGCGTCGGCTCATGACCGGATGGTGGTGTGAACACGCGCTGTTGCCCAATGGGCTTGCTTCTGGTGTCTCCATTGAGGTGGTTGACGGCCGCTTCCAAGCGATAACCGCCGACACGACGGCCTCTCCCGGTTCGACCCGGTTGCCCGGGTTGACCCTGCCTGGTTTCGCCAACTCTCACAGCCACGCCTTTCATCGAGCGTTGCGGTCGCGAGTGCAGGCTGATCGGGGTTCGTTCTGGACGTGGCGGGAGATGATGTACAAGGCGGCCGAACGGCTGGACCCGGAGAACTACTTTCGGTTGGCCCGGGCGGTGTTTGCCGAAATGGCCGGTTCCGGGATGACCACCGTTGGAGAGTTCCACTATGTGCATCACGGACCGGATGGAGTGCCGTACGACAACCCGAACGCCATGGGCGAGGCCTTGATCTCGGCTGCCGGTGAGGTCGGCGTCCGGATCACGCTGCTCGACACCCTGTACCTTCACTCGGGCTTTCACTCGGGCTTTCACTCGGGCTTTCACTCGGGTCTCCACTC
>JAHDFR010000068.1:0-2319 GCA_020628065.1 Acidimicrobiales bacterium | reverse complement strand
TTCACTCGGGCTTTCACTCGGGCTTTCACTCGGGCTTTCACTCGGGTCTCCACTCGGGCTCCCCGCCCGATGTTGGAGGCGGTGGCCTGCCACCGCAGGGGGTCCAGCGGAGATTCAGCGATGAGACGGCACACCGGTGGGTGGAACGGATCTCCGGTCGAACCGAGACGGACCACGCCCGGATCGGAGCGGCCATTCACTCGGTGCGAGCCGTTGATCCCGAGGCGATGTCGGTCGCCGCCGAGTGGGCCAGGGACCATGATGCACCCTTACACGCCCATGTGTCGGAACAGCGAGCGGAGAACGACCAATGCCTGCAACGGTGGGGGCGCACTCCAACAGCGCTGTTGGCCGAGGCCGGAGCGCTCGAGGCACACTTCACCGCAGTCCACGCAACCCACCTCACCGACGACGACATCAGCCTGCTTGGCGACTCCGGGGCTTCGGTGTGCTTTTGTCCGACGACCGAGAGTGACCTGGGCGACGGCATCGGTCCGAGCAGTGAGTTGGTGTCGGCCGGGGCGGCGCTGTGTCTGGGGAGCGACTCCCACGCCGTAATCGACCAGATGGCGGACACCCGAGCGGTGGAGTGGCATGAGCGGCTTCGCTCAGAGCGTCGGGGTCTGCATTCGGCCGCTGAGTTGCTTGAGGCCGCCACCGTGGCCGGTCACCGGAGCCTTGGCTGGCTTGACGTCGGCACCCTGGCGCCAGGGCAACGGGCCGATTTGGTGACACTGTCACTCGAATCGCCCCGGCTGGCCGGTGCTCCGGCCGACCTGCTGGTTGAGGCCGCAGTGTTCGCCTCAAGCGCTTCCGACATCACATCGGTGGTGGTTGACGGTGTACCGATCGTGTCCGATGGCGCTCACAGATCGATTGACCCATCAGCCGAGCTGGCTTCGGCCATCGAGGAGCTGCTGGTATGAGCGACGGTGCCCTGGTTGTCGACAACATCGGCTTGCTGATTACCAATGATCCGAGCCTCGGCCACGGTCCGCTCGGACAGCTGGACGACGCGTCGGTTGTTATCGAAGATGACACCGTGGTGGCGGTCGGACCGGCCGGTGCGGTGGCCGATGTTCGGATCGACGCCGAGGGAGCTTGCGTATTGCCCGGCTTTGTCGACAGCCACACCCACTTGGTGTTCGCCGGGGACCGAGCCGAAGAGTTCACCGCCAGGATGGCCGGGCAACCTTACGACGGCGGCGGAATCCGAGTGACCACCGACGCCACCCGGTCGGCGTCGACCACAACGCTGGATCGCCTCGTGCAAGCCCGATTGGGTGAGGCCCATCGAGCAGGTACCACCACGATTGAGATCAAATCCGGGTACGGGTTGAACATCGACGACGAGGCCCGAACGTTGGAAATCGCCTCGGCCCACAGCGATGAGACGACGTTCCTCGGGGCCCATCTTGTTCCCACCGAATACCAGAGCCGGGTGGACGAGTACGTCGATCTGGTTTGTGGGCCGATGTTGGAACGGGCGGCACCTCACGCTCGATGGATCGACGCATTCTGCGAGGTCGGCGCCTTCGACGTTGACCAATGTCGGGCCGTTCTGGAGGCCGGGCGAGCCGCAGGTCTCGGGCTGAGACTGCACGGCAATCAGCTTGGAGTGAGTGGTGGCGTGCGACTCGCGGTGGAATGTGGATGCGCCAGCGTCGACCACTGCACGTACCTGGACGATGCCGACATCGACGCATTGGCCGGCAGCGACACGGTCGCCACCTTTCTTCCCGCAGCCGATTTCTCCACTCGACAGCAGTACCCGGACGCCCGCCGTGTACTTGACGCCGGAGTAACGGTGGCCATCGCCTCCAACTGCAATCCCGGTTCGAGCTACACCACATCAATTTCTTTCTGCCTGGCCCTCGCCGTCCGGGAAATGGGAATGACCATCGACGAAGCGGTGTACGCCGCAACCGCCGGCGGAGCCTCGGCGCTTCGACGCCATGACGTGGGAAGACTCTCGATAGGCGCCAAAGGTCATCTGGTGATACTGGACGCACCGACGCACCACCACTTGGCCTACCGCCCGGGTGTTCCGTTGATTCGTCAAACGATCGGACCGCTCGCCCGGTACAACATCTGACCAAAACGTCTACGGGCCCCGGTGGGAACCGGGGCCCGTAGCTCACACTGTGAGACTCACCTCATGTGGTGAGTGGAAATGGTGAGTTGCTCGTTACGGAGCCGGAACGAAGCTTTGGGTTGAGTACTCCTCAACCGGCGGCTTGCTGATGACACCGCCGCTGTCCTGCTCGACGTAGTCGATGAAGGCCTGGGCGTAGTCGATGAAGGTGTCTTCGGCCCGAC
>JAHDFR010000067.1:7107-22895 GCA_020628065.1 Acidimicrobiales bacterium | reverse complement strand
TTCTATGAGGACATGAGCGTCCGCGACATCGCCGAAGCAATGAACGTACGAGAAGGAACCGTCAAGTCGCTGATGCATCGAGGTATCGAGCGGCTGCGCAAGGAGATGGCGCAATGAACATGATCGACTTTGATACCCCTACCAACGGCGATGATGTTGAAAATCGCCTGCGACGGACCTTTGAAGCCGTGGCCAGCCAGACCGAGGTTTCGCCGCCTTCTGACGTGGGTTTCCTTCCCACTCTCACTGGTGGTCGCGCCGAGACGACCGACGCCCGGTCCCGCAGCTCTTGGCTGCTGGGAGCGGCAGCGTCAATCGCCATCGCCGCGCTGGGCGTCGTCTACTTCGGTCAGGCTCGACAATCAACGGAAACCACGCCGGCGACCTCCCAGGACGAAGTCTCGGAGGCTGTTGACCGTGATTCAACCAACGGACCGGCGACTGGATCCATCGACGTTGAGGCGGTGGTAGGAGACGACGGTGTGCTGCACATGTTGCCGCCCAATCAGCGAGCAATGACTAACGGAGTCGATTGGCAGTCAGGAACTGGGGCATCCATAGAACGCGGAATCTCCCGAATTGCGGTGGGCAAGCCGGCCAGCAACGGTTTTGAGTCGGTTTATGCCATAGTCTTCACCCGCTCCGACGGTTGGTTCCACTACACGGAGAGCGAGACGCAGGAGGTAGCGGGTCGCACGCTCATGGAGTCCTACGACGAAGGCGTGGTGGAACGATTGAGCGATGGGTCGTTCCTCGTCTACCAGACCGAGTTTGGCGACCCACGACTTGAAGAACTGGTGGCCGGCACCACGGTGGTGGATGATCGGCTGTCGTTTGAGCCGGCTGAATCCGATCTGGAGGAAGTTGCCCGGGTCGACGGCTTGGGTGAGGTAGCGGCCTCCACGTTAACTCACGAACCAACTGACGAGCCGGCCGATGATGTCGAAGGTGACGTGCCGCCGTTCCGCCTGATGACCGTGACAGCCGATGACCCGACGGAGGCCATCGCCTGGGCCGCCGATTTCATGTTCCCGTCGTTGCGATCCATAACGGTGAATGGGCGTCCCGGCTGGGTTGATACGCAGGGATTACCGTTTGGTCGGGTTTCGATCGTGGCCTGGTCGCCGGTTGACGGCTACGTCTCGGTTCTCATAATCGACCAACCCGATGACGAGGCAATTGTTTTCGCCGAGCAGATGACGGCGGTCACCAAAGCCGACTTGCAGGCAACACTGGCCGGGACCCGTGCAACCATTGAAACCGACGGTCTTTTGCTGCTTCCGGCCGACGGCGCCGAATACGGATCGCTCGAGTTCTCGGCCCCCTGGGACGCAACATCTTGGGGTACTGAGTCCCGGATGGTGATCGGAGAGTCGACCCCGGACGGTTACACCAACCTCGTCGCAGTCTTCACCAGCGTGTACGAAGACTTCAACTACGACCGTGAACTGTTCCCGAACGTCGGCACGCCGGTCGAGGGGTTCGGCGATCGAGCGGTAACGGTCGATATCGGTGGAAGTCCGATCGAACGGGTTGGCGATGGCGAAGCAACCATCAGTTGGGGTTTGAGCCTCGATGATCGCAGGCTGGAGACCATCATCAACGGGACAAGTTGGGATGACTATCAGCTGTCGTTCGATGGTGGAGACAGTGGCTTCGAAACGGTGATCAATCTTGATGACCGCGGTGCCGACGTTGAGCGTGCTGCTGTGTGGCACACGGCTTCCGACAGCGGCGACCTTCCCACGTTTGATCTGGTGACGGCTCTAAAGGTGTCGGACGACGTCGAGGCCATCGGCCACGCGGTCACCGATTTGTTTGCTGAGACGCTCAGGCGAACCGAGGTTGGTGCTGCCCAAGGCTGGGTTGGTCCGGTGCGCCACGCGGGCGAAGAAGGAGTGGTTGTGGCCTGGTCGCCAACGGCCGAGCACGTGGCCGCAGTGAGAGTGATGGGTGTATCCGAGACCGAGGCCATCGAATTGGCGGCTTCGCTATCCAACGTCGAGCCGGAGACCTGGCTGGCGACCATGGATGAGAACCCCTAGCTACCCGACGAGCGTCGGGTTGACAGTCCATAATCAACGGAGACGGGGTCGTCGGGGCAGGAGAAATCCTGGTCCCCGGCGCCCCTCAGGGGTTGTACGATCGATGCATGATCAAAGACCGGCTGTTCGAGGCCGTTGCCGATGCACTGTCCAATCTGGGGGTCGATTCTGTGCCCTCCGGAGTGGTTGTTGAGCGTCCGGCCCGCCGCGAACACGGCGACTGGTCAACAAACGCCGCCCTGGTGTCGGCCAAGGCCGCCGGCCGGAACCCTCGGGAGCTTGGTCAGGCGCTGGCCGACTATCTCACCGAGAACCGGCCGCCCCACGTTGAGGCGTTGGAGATCGCCGGCCCCGGCTTTGTCAACTTCCGCCTGGCTCCCACTTGGTTGCATGACGTGTTGGCCCAGGTTCTGGCCGAGGGAGAAGCCGACTACGGCCGCATCAACCTGGGTGACGGGCTGAAGATCAATCTTGAGTTCGTGTCGGCCAACCCGACCGGGCCCATCCACGCCGGCGGCGGGCGGTGGGGGGCCTACGGAGATTCGCTGGCCCGGATCATGGCCCGGTGTGGCTACCAGCCGCACAAGGAGTTTTACGTAAACGACCGGGGTCGGCAGACCCGGTTGTTCGGAGCGTCCCTGATCGCAGCCAAGAACGGTGAGCCCACACCGGAAGACGGTTACCGGGGTGCTTACATCGACGAGTGGGCGGCCGAGATGCCGGACGATGCCGACCCGGTTGCCTGGGGAATCGAGCGGTCGTTGGCCGACGCCGAAGAGGCGCTGGCCCAGCTCAACGTCACGTTCGACACCTGGTCCAGTGAGAAAGCCATGGTGGACGCCGGGGCTGAAGCGGCGGTCATGGACAAGTTGTCCGCCTCCGGTTACGTCTACGAAGCCGACGGCGCCACCTGGTTGCGGACCACTGACTTTGGCGACGACAAGGATCGGGTGTTGGTCAAGTCCGATGGGGACTACACCTATCTCACCCCGGACATCGCCTACCACCTGGACAAGTACAACCGGGGCGACCACCTGGTCGATATCCTCGGCGCCGACCATCACGGCTACGCCCCCAGAATGCGGGCAGCGCTGGAGGCGCTCGGCACCGGCGGCGACACCTACGAGGTGATCATCGGTCAGAACGTCAAGCTGCTTCGGGGTGGCGAAGAAGTAAAAATGTCCAAGCGAGCCGGCGACCTGGTGGAGATCAGGGACCTGGTGGACGAGGTCGGAGCCGACGTCGCCCGGTTCGCCTATCTGCTGCAGTCGGTGGACTCACCACAAACCCTTGACCTTGATCTTCTCAAGACCGAAGCGTCGGAGAATCCGGTGTACTACGTCCAGTACGCCAACGCCCGGGTCCACAACATTGGCGTTGAAGCCGACAAGCGTGGCATAGCCCGGCAGTCGCTGGACAGCGTTGATCTCAGCCTGCTGGTTCACGAGCGGGAACTCGAGGTATTACGGCAGCTTTCAGCGTTGAGCGAAGTGCTGGAATTCGCCTGCAACGAGCGGGCACCCCACCATGTGTCCAACTGGGTGCGGGAGCTGGCCCGGGCGTTCCACGGCTTCTATCACGACTGCCCCATTCTGCGGGACGACGTTGATGAGCAGGTTCGACAAGCTCGATTCTGGCTGGTGGAAGCGACACGGATAGGTCTGGCCATCGGCCTCGACCTGCTCGGTGTGAGCGCCCCCGAATCGATGTGATCGGGCACCTGAATCCGAGCGGTAGGGACTTGCCGTAGTGACTCCCGTGCAATCATCAAATCCTCTGCCCTGGCATCTGCTGCCGGACAACTCCGAGGTGTCGGCTGACGGCCGCCTGCTTATCGGCGGCTGCGACACCTTGGAACTGGCTGCCGAGTTCGGCACGCCTTTATTCGTCTACGACGAAGATCATCTGCGTGCTCGGTGCCGGGAGGCGGTTGACGCCTTCGGTTCACATGCCACCTACGCCTCCAAGGCCTTCCTGTGCAAAGCGATGGCCCGCCTGGCTTTTGAGGAAGGCATGGGTATCGACGTTGCTTCCGGCGGAGAGATGCACGTGTGCCTCTCAGCTGGGATTCCGGCCGAGAAGCTGGTCCTGCACGGCAACAACAAGTCGATGTCCGAGTTGGCTTTGGCCCGCCAGGCCGGTGTGGGTCGAATCGTGGTCGACTCGGACGACGAGCTTGATCGACTGGAGTCGCTTCACACCGCCGACGGGTTGGTGCCTGACGTACTGTTGCGCATAACACCGGGCATCAAGGCCGAGACCCACGAGTTTGTGGCCACCGGCCAGGACGACTCAAAGTTCGGGTTTACCGTCTCAACCGGGGCGGCCAAGGCCGCAGTTGATCGAGCTCAAGAGTCCCCAGCGGTCAATCTTGTCGGCATCCACGCTCACATCGGTTCGCAGGTCTTCCGGGTCGACTCGTTCTCCGCCGCGGTTGCCGTACTGGCCGAGTTCGCCAATCCGCTGGGTCTACCGGAACTTGTGGTCGGTGGTGGCCTGGGTGTGCCCTACGTTGAGGGCGAGGAAGCGCCGAGCATCTCCCAGTGGGCCACCATTATTCGTACCGCCGCCGCCGAGACCGGTATCACCGCTCAGATCGGTATCGAGCCGGGTCGCTCGATCGCTGCTGCCGCCGCCGTGACTCTGTACACGGTGGGCACGGTGAAACAGCTACCCGGTATCCGCACCTATGTGGCCGTCGACGGTGGTATGAGTGACAACCCACGGCCGGTTCTGTACGGCTCGGGCTACGAGGCCTTCCTGCCTCGGGCCGTTACCGCCGAGCGCACCGACCGGGTCAGAATTGTCGGCAAACACTGCGAGTCCGGTGACTTGTTGATCCGGGAAGCCTCGGTGCCCGCCGACCTTGTAGTGGGTGACATCGTGGCCACACCGGTAACCGGTGCCTACGGGCACTCGATGGGCTCCAACTACAACAAGATTCTGCGCCCGCCGGTGGTGTTCTGTTCTGGCGGCGATGCTCGACTGGTCGTTCGTCGGGAAACCTTCGAGGATCTCCTCACCACCGATTTGGGCTAGACCGACACCGTTCTGGCGCTGCCACCGGTTCTACCTATCCGTTTCGGTGCGAGTAGTTCCAGTGGTGGCGTCCCAGGTTTTCCAGCCGGCTGTCGCTGCCGGACTCGATGTCCCAGAACGGGGTGGCTTTGTCGTCCAGGGTTTGAGCTGCCGGTCCACGGACGATCTTGAAGATGTGGCCGTAGGACGAGTCGCCGGTGGCATGCCAGACGCCCATCAACAGGTTGTACTTGTCGGCCAGAGCCGGCCCGGAGTTGTCGGTCAACAGCAGTGACACGGCGGCTTGGTTCCACTGGTACGGCCCGGCGAAGTTCACACCGCTACCGGCCGGTTCGCCGTATTCACCCACTATGAGTGGGAACTTGGCGGTGGCCGCAGCCAGGTCGGCGTCCATGGTGGCGTAGGTGTATCCCTCGTAGCCGCCGTCGATACGGGAGCCGTAGGCATGCCACGACAGGACGACGTTTCGGGTCAGGTCTCCGGACGAGTGATTCTTCAGCGACTGCCACCAAGAGTCATAGCAGCCCTTGGCCATGGCCCGAAGATCCTGGCCCCACTCCGAGGCGTCAATGACGATGATGTTCTCGGCGTTGTGGTAATTGCGAATGCGTTCGATCCAGAACGTCTGGGTGTCGAAGAAGGTCGATGGAGGACACCCGTTCACGTGGCTGTTGCCCCACGGCTCGTTGGTGGGGTTGAACCACACGTAGCCCTCTTGACGGGCCGATGATCCTCCAGCGTTGCCGATGCCGAACTCGTCGACCAGGCCGTCCATGAGTCGCACCACGTTGCCGAACGATCCGCTGAACGATGACCCGGCGGCGTTCCACGCCCCGGTCGCGGTCACGTTCTGTCCGGTCAGGTCGTGGGCTTCGATCATCTGCACCACGCCGTAGTTGATGCCCTCGTAGATGTCGGGAATGGCCGTCGACAGGGTCTCGGACACGCTTGGTGACCCGCCTTCACCCTGGCTGACCAGGTTGATGCGCAGGAACTTCTGATTCCAGTGATTGTCGGGCTGGGCCACGCCAGGAGTGTTGGACCCGTTGATGGCGTAGTAGCGGTCGGGGAGATCGACCCGGGAAGAGGTGGTCGGGTCCCAGACTTCTCCCGAGCTGACACCACCACCGGGGTAGTACCCGCCGTTGTTGGGGTCATCCAGCCACACGTCGTACACCCCGTTGTCGGTTCCCTGATAGACGTAGGGGAATTCGAACATGTTGTAGGCGGCGTTGAAACCTCCACCGACGAACAGGGCGCCGCAGGGGTCAAGAATGTCGGTGCCAGCGGTTCGGAATACCCCGGTGCCCGAGCCTGCCTGACATGAGCCGGAACCGCCCGAGTTTGACGGCGGCGTCGAGGTGGTGGTTGAGGGAGCGCCGGTGGTTGAGCTGGATGTGGTGGAGGTCACGGTCGTTGGCGCCTGGCTGGTGGGAGGCGCAGTAGTTGTGGTGATCTCCTCCAAGAGGGTGGTGGTGACCAGGGTGGAGAGCGTTGTCACCACGTCCTGCACGGTGGTGGACGAAACGGAGACCCCAATGGTCGTTGTAGTGGAGTCGGCGGCCGCCGAAGAAAGGACGGTAGTGGTTGTGGCTGAGCCTGCCGTTTCCGTTTGCTCGGCCTCTGTGGTGGTCGGCTTGTCCGCCGGCTTGGCCCGCCGTCCTGGTTTTGTTGTTGATGACTGTTGCTCTTTGCCCTGTTTGGTGCCCTGTTCTGTGTCTGTGTCAGCGGGTTTCTTGTCTTGTCCTGTAGCCGGCTTCTTGTCGGAATTCTCGCTCTGCTTCTTGGCCGGGACGGTTGACGAGTTATCTCGGTTTGTCTTCCTGTCTCCGTTCTTTTTGCCTGTGTTCTTGCTGTCAATCACGGACGTTTCACTCGGGACGTCCGCCGTGGACTCGGAGGTCGTGGTGGACAGGTCGGCGGTGGTGGTGGTTTGTTCGACCGTTGTTGTCGTCTGTTCTGAGGTGGTGGTGGACAGGTCGGCCGTGGTGGACAGGTCGGCGGTGGTGGTGGTTTGTTCGACCGTTGTTGTCGTCTGCCGACTCGCGTCGCCGGTGCTGTCTTCGGCCGAGTTTTCTGCTGTGGTTGAGAGACCGGAAGCGCCGCCATAGGCCAGGACCGAGCTGAGATGGCCGTCGGCGACGCCGGAGCCGTCGACGCTGGTGTTGTCTGAGCTGCTGCTGCTGCTGCTGCTGCTGGTGGCCCAGCCGTCGGCCAGCGCTGCCTCGGGCTTTCCTTCGTCGACGCCGACGGAGTCGTTGTCTCCCCCGGCTGTGCCGTTTGCAGCGGTGGCGTTGCCGCCGGAACCGTCGCCGATTGGTGCTTCGCTGTCAACTCCGCCAAAGTCCATCTGACCGTCAGTGGCCTGGCTTGCTGATCCGTGGTTGGAACGTTCAGCGTTGCCCGAAGTGGCGAAGGCCAGTCCTGCGGCCGCATCGTCGAGGACGATGGCCTCTTCGGTGGAGACGACGCTGTCGTCCTCCGGCTGCGTGGCCAACAAGGCCCCGACGCCGACAACGGCCACGATTCCCGCTGGAACCATTGCTTGAACAAGTGCCCGATATCCGGCGCGTGCGCCGATACCTGGGATCCGCCATCCCGCTCTATTCGCCATACGAAAGGCATCGGTCGGCTTAGGAATCGACCTAAAGCAGATTCTGTCGCCCCAGGTTTGAAGTTCCGATCGTCCTAGGCCGGAAGGCCCATCCTGTGGGGCCGCCCGCCCCGGTCTTCAGACCCAGGTCGGCACTGATCCGTTTGGATCAGACTGGATCGTCTTCAGACCCGCCGACAGCCGGATCTGCGATTGCAGTCGGTTCGTCCGTGCCGGATTCCCCCTCAGGAGTGCCACTGAGTGGAGCAGGAGAGTTGCCGAGTGGAGAGTCACCGGCGGGAGCGCTAGCCGAAGAGTCGCTAGCGGGAGAGTCGTCGTTCGGCGGTTTCTGGGAGGGAAGTTGCTCGGTGGAAGAGTCCCCGGCCAGGGGGTCCAGGCCGTCCCCATCGGGGTTCGTCAGGCAATCCTCGGCCGAATCATGGTCGTCTGTGGCCTGACGTTGCACAACCGGTTCTTCGGCGGCACCGCCGGTCCCCGGTTCTGGCACCGTCGGCTCTCGTGGGTCTTGTGGACTAGTGGCGACCACCAGTTGCGGTTCGGTAATGGCGTCCTCGTCCGCCTCCTCCGCCATAGACGTTGGATCTTCGACTTCGACCGGTGCAGCCGAATCATCGTCGGTTCCGATCGGCCCGTCTTCCGGTGTGGGCTCCGGTGTCGGACAAACAAGATCGGGGTCAGCCGGGTGAATAGGATCGTCCGACGGCTGTACTTCAGGATCCTGCTGATCCGGATCGTTGCCGGCGTCGGTCTCGGGACTGGCTGTCGGCTCGTCTGCGTCGGTACCGTCAGCGTCGGCGCCGTTATCCGTGCTGTCGGTATCGGCACTGTCGGTATCAGCACTGTCGGTGTCGGTGCCGGTGCCGGTATCGGGAGTCGGCTCGTCCTCTGTATCCGGGCTCGAATCATCGGCCGGGTCAGTTTCGTCGGGCTCCGGAATCGGATCCGGCTCGGGCGACGGTAGGGCAACCGGCTCTGGAGCGGGCGAAGGCGCCGCCAGCTCGCTGTCAGGATCGGTGAATACCGGGCGGAGACCGACCTCAGGGTCGGGAACCAGCAGAATCGGTGTGTCGAAGAGCGACAAATCGATGATGCCCGACTCGGCTTCCCGAACTACCGCCTGCCAGTACTCATCCAACAGTCGTTGCTGTTCTTCCGCAGTACGTTCGGGGTTGCGGTCGCGCTGGTCGGTCTGATCAATGAGGCCTCGATCATCCTCGGTCAGGCCCGGGCCGACATCGACGGTGCCGTTTGATTCGAGCTCGGCCCCTTCGTTGGTTGCCGATCCAGTAGACGTTTGTCCATTGCCGGAGGGTTCCGCTGTGCGGAAGGTCGAGGACGAATCGGCTTGGCCCCGCACGGTTGACCCGGGGTCGCCGTCGCTGAACCCGCCGCTGCTGTTTCCACGGCTGACAGTGTCTCCGGTGACAGTCGAGTCCGATGATCCGTCGAGAGGTTGGGTCATGGCCACCTCGGAAAGATCCGACCTTGAGGTTCCGCCATCAGTCGGATCCGCTGAGCGGATGCCGAAGATGGTGATTCCTACAAGAAACAGGACAGGAACGCCGACTTCGGCAATTCCCTTAAATCCGGTGCTGAACGGGGTGGGCACGGCCCGTCGCATTGGGCGCATGGCCATGTATCGGGTAGTCGAGAGCAATACCTGAGCCCTCCGGCGGAGCCAGCCAGGGTTCGGCACCCTTTACGGGTGCCGAACGACCAGCATCAGGCAGCAGCAGGCCGATCCGGGGGCCGTCAAACCGAGCGATAGAATCGGGGATTCACGGCGACGATCGCCCTTGAGGCCCTTGGCGGTACTGGAGAGCAACGATGGAAGATAACGGACCACCACAGCCATCCGGAGAACCCGGTTCCGGGCAACCCGGCCCGCCTCCGAGTGGCCCTGCGGCGTCGAACATTCCGCCGCCTGTAGACGCCCAGCCGGTGCGCCCGGCACCAACCGCTCAGCCGTCACCGCCAAACCCTGGAGGTCAAACGGCCGGCCCGGCTCTGGCTCCACCCTCGGCTCCGGCCCACGAAGGAGGGTGGTACAACGGGCCGTGGCCCGCCCCCGGCCAGGCTCCGGTGGAGTCGGTGGGTTCAGCCGTCGCCCGCACTGCCATCAAAGCACTGACCGCATTGGTGATTCTCTTTGGCCTGCCACTTCTGGCCCTTATCGTTCTCGGTTCCGCCTTCGCCGCAATAGGTTCGGCGACCGGCGGTGGCGAAGACGCGTTGGACAGCCCGCTGGGGCGAGAGTTCATCGCCGGCGACCGGGGTGGTGCAACCGAGCTTGTGGCTGTTTCGGTCTTCGGTCCGATTCTGGGTGAGGAACGAGGCGGCGGTGGAGGCCTGTTCTCGACGGTGGCCGGGGTGACGTACGGCTACAGCGTCAAGGACACGTTGGCCGAACTGGCTGACGACGAGTCGGTCGACGGCGTCCTGCTTGAGTTGGACTCACCCGGAGGAACCATCTACGGCTCCAAAGCCATCGCCGACGGTGTCGCCGAGTACAGAGAGAAGACCGGCAAACCTGTCGTGGCCTATGTGTCCGGCATCAGCGCCTCCGGCGGAATGTACGCCATGGCCGGTGCTGATGAAATCGTGGCCGACCATGGAACGCTGGTCGGCAGTATTGGCGTCATCTTCGGACCGTTCCCCCGGTACAACGATGTGGTGGCCGTCGATGGCGGATTGCTTGGCGGGGGAGTGACCACCGAGGGAGGCATCGAATTCGAGTTCCTGACCGCCGGTCGGCACAAGGACTTCGGTAATCCATACCGGGACATGACCGAAGAGGAACGCAAAACGCTCAATGAAGGTCTTGACGACGCCTATGACGAGTTTGTCGACCACGTTGCCGCCGGTCGCGGTATCACATCCGACGAAATCAAGAACGATCTCGGAGCGTTGATTTTCGGGGAGCAGCAGGCTGTCTCCCGTGGTCTTGTCGACACCATCGGAACTCGTGAGGAGGCTCATCAGCGGCTGGCCGAATTGGCCGGGGCCGACAGCGACGATTGGCGACTTGATCGCAGCATCGTCGGCGAGCCCGGTCTGCTCGACCTGTTCATCAGCCAGCAGGTGGACACTTCGGACGATGGTGTTTCGTCGACTGGCAACGGGCTGCCGGCCGACCCGTCACGTAATCTGCCGTCGGTCTGTACCGGAACGGCTACTCTGCTCACGTACTACGGTGATCCTGGCGGGCTGTGCGCCTCACTTCTCGACTAGTCAACCGGTCCGCCACAGCACAACCCCTCACGGGGCAAGCCAGAGGGACAACACCCAGAGGGATTGGATAGAGGAAGCGAAATGGACTCAAGAATCAGAGTCGGCCTGTTGGGCTGCGGACATGTCGGCGGAGCGCTCGTAGGACTGATTGAGCAACGAAACAGCGAGATCGAACAGTCAGCCGGCGTTCGCTTCGACATCACCCGGATTGCTGTTCGGAACCTGTCCAAGCATCGCGACACCGTCGTGCCCGGCGGGCGAGCTCACGAGGAGGTGTTCACCACCGACGCCGACTCCATCGTCAACGATCCTGACGTCGATCTGGTGGTTGAACTCATCGGTGGGGTCGAGCCGGCACGAAGCTTGATCCTGGATTCATTGAAAGCGGGCAAACCGGTAGTCACCGGCAACAAGGAACTGCTGGCGAACGTCGGCGCCGAACTGTACGCCGCGGCCGCCGCCAGCGGAGTCGACATCTTGTTTGAAGCCGCCGCCGCCGGCGCCATCCCCATCGTCCGACCGCTACGGGAGTCGTTGCTGGGCGAAGACATCAAGCGGGTCATGGGCATCGTCAACGGCACCACCAACTACATCTTGACCAAGATGACCGAGGAGGGCGCCGACTACTCCGAAGCTCTGGCTGAAGCGCAGCAGCGCGGCTATGCCGAGCGGGACCCGACGGCCGACGTCGAGGGCTATGACGCCGGTGCCAAGGCGGCCATCATGGCTTCACTTGCCTTTGGTGTCCAAGTGGTTGCCGGCGACGTGTATCACGAAGGCATCGCCGGTGTGACCGCCAGCGATATTGCTTTCGCTAAACGGTTCAATCACGTCATCAAGTTGTTGGCCGTGGCCCAGAGATTCCGTTCCGACGACGGCGGATCAGGCAAAGCAGAGTTCGAGGTCGGGGTGACCGTCTACCCGGCCATGGTCCCCAACGAGCATCCGCTGGCATCAGTCCGCGACAGCTTCAACGCAGTGTTCGTCGAAGGCGACGCCGCCGGCGAAATGATGTTCTACGGACGAGGGGCAGGAGGTACCCCCACTGCCAGTGCCGTTCTGGGCGACATGATCGACGCCGCCACCAACCTCAAACGCTCCACCTTCCGCCCGGTGCCTCAAGGGCCTCGGGCCAAGATCCGGCCGGTGGATGCGGTCGAGACCGCCTACTACCTCAACATGTCAACCGTTGACTCGTCCGGTGTCCTGGCTTCGGTGGCCGGGGCGTTCGCCGCCAACGGGATCTCCATCCGCTCGATGGAACAGCAGGAGAGTACCGGCGAGACCGCTCGCCTCTCGTTCTTGACCCACACCGCTTTTGAGGGCCAGATGCAGGCCACGATTGCCGCAATCACCGAGTTGGAAGCCGTCCAAGAGATTCACAGCGTTCTACGCGTCGTTGAGTCGTGAGAGCCTGAGTGGTGAAAGCCGAGTCATGAATCATCCGGTGTATGTGTCGACTCGAGGTCAGGCCGAGCAATTGGGGTTCGGCGACGCCCTGCTGACCGGCCTGGCCACCGACGGTGGTCTCTACTGTCCGGTGGAGTTCCCACCGCTGCCCGACATTTCGGCCGACCTCGACTACCGGGACGCGGCGACCGCCATCATGGCACCGTTCGTGGCCGGGACGTTTGATGAGGCCGAGTTGGAGACGATGGTTGGTCTGGCCTACGACAGCTTTCGGGACCCGGCCGTCTGCCCCCTGATTGATCTTGGTGGCGGGCATCACCTGTTGGATCTGTCGAAGGGCCCCACGCTGGCGTTCAAAGACGTCGCTCTGCAACTGGTGGGCAGGATGCTCGACGCAGAGCTGGGCCGCCGCGGTCGCCGGGCCACCATTTTGGGCGCAACCTCGGGCGACACCGGCTCTGCCGCTATCGAAGCCTTGGCCGGGCTGGACGCGGTTGACGTTGTTATTCTTCATCCAGCCGGGCGGGTGTCCGACGTTCAACGCAGGCAGATGACCACGGTCGAAGCGTCCAATGTCCACAACCTGGCTGTCAACGGAACGTTTGACGACTGTCAGGATCTGGTGAAGGCGGCCTTCAACGATCGAGATCTGCGTGACGCCGTGTCGCTTGGAGCCGTCAACTCCATCAATTGGGCCAGGGTGATGGCCCAGATCGTCTACTACGTGACCTCGGCTCGTGCGGCCCGCCCTGACGGTGGACCGGTCTCGTTCTCCGTGCCGACCGGCAACTTCGGGAACGTCCTGGCCGGTTGGTACGCCAAGCAGATGGGTTTGGCGGTCAACACCTTGATCGTGGCCAGCAACCGAAACGATGTCTTGGCCCGCTTCTTTCAACGACGAGCGCTGGAGATTCACCAGGTTGAACCATCGCTGAGTCCAAGTATGGACATTCAGGTGTCATCCAACTTTGAGCGCCTGCTTTGGGAGGCCAGCGGACGGAACGGGGCCCGGGTGGCTGATCTGCTCGGTCTGTTGCGGGCATCGAGTCGAGCCGAGGTTCCGGCGGACTGGTGCGACAGGATCGATGAGGCCTTTGTTGGTTATCGCCTTGGCGACGACGAGACGCTTCAGGAGATGAAGCGCACTTTTGCCGAGTCCGGCGTGGTGATTGATCCTCACACTGCGGTCGGCGTCGGCTCAGCTCGCCGATTCATGGAGTCGGACCGGTTCGACGGGGAGCCGGTGATCACCTTGGCGACGGCCGACCCGGCCAAGTTCCCCGATGCGGTGGAGGCGGCCCTAGGGGAGCGTCCGGATCTGCCTGACCACCTGGCCGACCTGTTCGACCGTCCGGAGAGCTTCGACGTCATCGACAATGACCTGGCAGTGGTTGCCGACCGACTGCGGGCTTTGCAGCACACCTAACCGGGGTCTGCCTGGGTGAGGCTCCAGGCCGACTCGGTACGGCCGTCGGCCCCGTCGACCAGAGTCATTTCCAGCCAGCGGCGCTACGCTAATCGGTACCAGGGGCGCCACCATTTCCGTCCGCATCGCGGGCCCGCAGATCCACTTTGCGGGGTGGCAAGCGTCGCACTGCGTCGAGTCAGCAAGTTTGAGTCGACCTGCGGCATGACCCAACTGTCGATCCGAGCTGCATGGCCCCATGCAGCAACGAGCACTTCACTGAAGAGCACATGGACTTAAGAAACTGCGAGGAGCATCCGTGAGCGACCAAATGACTGTCGAGCGCGAGGGACTTGAGAAGAAGGAAAAGTCTGAGCTTCAGACCATCATCACCGCCCTCGGTGGCTCGGCCAGCAGCCGAGCGAGGAAGGCCGACCTCATTGATCAGATCCTTCAGCTCACCGGCAAGGCTGACGTCGACCACCCGGTGGGGCCCGACGGTGAGCCGCTGGCCGACTGGGAGGTCGAAGTGATGGACGGTGGCTCCAACGGTGCGTCCAAGGGGCGAACCGCCAAGCGCCCCACAGGGAACGGATCTTCGGGTGCCGCTGACAGCGCCGAGGAGGACACCAAGACGGCCGACGACGCATCCGGCGACGCCAAGACGGAGTCTCAGTCCTCCGGTGGGCGAGGTGGCCGCAACAGCGAGTCCAAGAGCAGCGGCTCAAGGGGCGATGGCAAGTCCGACAACAGGAACGACAACAGGAACGACAACAAGGGCGGCGACCGAAACGACAACAAGGCCGACAACAAGGGCGGCGACAGGAACGACAACAAGAGTGATGATGTCGAGTCGGGCAACCGACGCAACCGACGCCGGGGTAAGGGCCGTGGTCGTGACCGTGACGACGCCGGCAATGAGGCTGTAAGCGAAGAACCGGTCTCCATCGACGGCTACGTCGACCTCCGGGACGAAGGCTACGCCTTCCTGCGGGCCAACGGTTTCCTTCCCAGCCGCGATGACGCCTATGTGTCGGTCAAGCAGGTCCGTCAGTTCGGACTGCGCAAGGGCGATCATCTGACCGGCACCTGTCGTCCGGCCAACCGGAACGAGAAAAACCCGGCGCTGAGCGAGATCACCACCATCAACGGTCAAAACCCAGGTCAACTGGAAGCCCGTCGAAACTTCGAGGACCTGACACCACTGTTCCCCGATGAGCGTCTTGTGCTGGAAACCAAGGATGAGCCGCTCAACATGACGACGCGAATCATCGACCTGCTCGCTCCCATCGGCAAAGGCCAACGCGGCCTGATTGTTTCCCCGCCGAAAGCGGGCAAAACGTCGATCATGAAGAACATCGCCAAGGCCATTGAGACCAACAATCCCGAGGTTGAGCTTCTGGTTTTGCTGGTCGATGAGCGACCGGAGGAAGTGACCGACATGGAGCGGTCGCTCAACAACGGCGAAGTGGTGGCCTCCACCTTCGATCGTCCGCCGGAAGAGCACACGGCAGTGGCCGAGCTCACCCTGGAGCGGGCCAAGCGCATGGCCGAGAACGGCAAAGACGTGTGCATGATCATCGACGGCATCACCCGCTTGGCCCGGGCCTACAACATGTCAGGCCCGCAGAGCGGCAAAGCGCTGTCCGGCGGCATCGACGCCGCCGCCCTGTACCCCCCGAAGCGGTTCCTGGGCGCCGCCCGCAACTTCGAAGAAGGCGGTTCGCTGACGATACTGGCCACCGCCCTGGTCGAGACCGGTTCCAAGATGGACGAGGTCATCTTCGAGGAGTGCAAGGGAACCGGCAACATGGAGCTGCGGCTCGACCGTCGACTGGCCGAGAAGCGCATCTTCCCGGCTATCGACGTTGACGGGTCATCCACCCGCAACGAGGAGTTGCTCCGCTCACGCAAAGAGGTCGAGGCCTCATGGAAGCTACGTCGAGTGGTTGGCGGTTTGTCCTCCGGTGAGGATGCTTCCAACGCTGCCGGCATCGAGATGCTGGTTGAACGTCTGGCCATGTTCAAGACCAACGAAGAGTTC
>JAHDFR010000067.1:0-7007 GCA_020628065.1 Acidimicrobiales bacterium | reverse complement strand
GAGTAACAGCGAAAGCCGAGTAACGGCGAAGGCTGAGTAACAGCCGACCAGCGGTAGCAACTGGCCCCGAACCGGGGCAGACTAGTTAGCTGCCGGGGATACCCGCAAGTAGTTAATCCAAGACGAGAAACAAGCCGAGTAAATCATGAAGTCCGACATTCATCCCAACTACCGACCCGTGGTGTTTATGGACGCCTCGGCCGATTTCTCCTTCCTGACTCGTTCGACCATCGAGACCGATGAGACCATCGAGTGGGAGGACGGCAACACCTATCCGCTGGCCAAGGTCGACATTTCGTCCGCCAGCCACCCCTTCTTCACCGGAACGATGAAGATCGTGGACACCGCCGGTCGTGTCGAGCGCTTCGAGCGTCGCTACGGCCGTCGCCGCAAGGATGCTGACGAGGCGGAGGCCTCGGAGTAACTGCCGTTCCTGCCGGGTCGTCGTCAGATGACCCGGGTTGTCATCGTCGACGCGTTGACGGAGCGAAAGCAAGTATGACGTCCGGTCGACCTGAAAGAGGTGCTGGTGAACAGCACGTTCAGAAGTCTCGGCTGGAGACGGCCAAGCTGCGGGCGTTGGCCGCAGCGCGAGCAGGTGTAAGCACCGAAGATCTGCCTACCGGACCTGACGGTGGTCAACCGGCTGTGGCCGGCTTGGTAGCAGTGAACGGCCGCGCCTACGGGCTGGCCGATGCCATCGAGGACCTGGGTAGCCTGCTTCACCGGTTCGCCCGGCTGCGCAAAGGCGGTGAGCCTGTGCCTGATGGTCTCACCGTGTTCGCCGAGCCTGACGTCGCTCCGGCGTTGGCCCGTCGCGTTGCCGTGCTGGAGTCGGTCGGGTTGGTGGTTGAGCTCGAGGTGTTGCAGGTTCGGGGCGCCGAGGCGATTGCGGTTGTGCCGGCTGAGTTGGCGTCGCCGCCCTCACTGTCGGCTGAACGTTGGCAGGAGGCATCGATCATGGCCGATGCCGGTGCTCGGGTTATTGACGACCACGGGCGACTGGTGGCCGACGTCATGGGTTTGGAGGTGGCTCGGATCACCTCGGAGGGGCTGCGTATAGGCGTGGGCGAAGCCGACCGTGAACTCCAGGTATATGTCAACAGCCATCTGGAGGACATCGAAGCGTTGACCCGGGCGGCTGACACGGTTCGGTCGCTTCGACCGCAGGCGTCTCATCCGCTGAATCGCTTGGCCCGGCCACGATGGCTCCGTTCTGCGCTGCTTGACGACCCGTCGCTGATCGGTTTGCCCAACCTTGAACCGATTCCGCCGCTTGTGGCCAACGAAGGTGTGTTTGATACCGAGCCGACCGCCGCCTACAGTCCGCCGACCGGCGATGAGCCGGGGGTGACCGTCGTCTGCTCGGTTGGCGTTGATCTGAATCTGGTTCCAGAGGCGCTGGAGTACCGGGAGCGTACCGACGGTGAGTCCCGGTTGATCCTGGTGGTACCCGAGCGCGACCGGGCGTTGTCAGTGGCCCCGATGCAATCGTTGCTGGCCGACTCGTCCCTCATCGAAACATGTTCCATCCAGGCTCCCTGGGAGTCGGTACGCTCGTAGGATGCTTGACCGCCTAACCGCTTTGGAGGACGAGTATCGGGAGCTTGAGGCCCGCATGGCCGACCCCGACATCGTTTCCGACAACAAGCGCTTCGTCGAAATGTCGAAGCGCTACGCGGCGTTGGGCGACATCGTGACGCTGTCCGGGCGGTTGCGCGGCCTACATGACGATGTCAAAGCCACCAAGGAGTTGGCGGCGGAGGCCGACGCCGAAGAGCGTGACGAGTTGCGGCAGATGGCGTCGGCGGCCGAAGATGAAATCGAAGAGTTGGAGGCCAAGCTCAAAGTCCTTCTGCTGCCCAAGGACCCTAATGCCGGCCGCAACGTGATCGTGGAGATCCGGGGGGCTGAAGGCGGCGAAGAAGCCAACCTGTTCGCCCGTGACCTGTTTGAGATGTACAAGTCGTTCGCATCCGGGCAGGGCTGGGGCTTTGAGGTAATGAACACCAGCGTCTCCGATCTCGGCGGCTACGACGACGTGACCTTCATGGTCAAAGGCGATGACGTGTGGACTCGCATGAAGTTTGAAGCTGGACCTCATCGAGTACAGCGAGTCCCGGTGACTGAGTCTCAGGGTCGGGTGCACACCTCATCGGCCACGGTCACCGTGCTGCCCGAAGCCGAAGAGGTCGACATCGATATCGACATGAACGACCTGCGGTTCGACACCTATCGCTCGTCGGGTGCCGGCGGTCAGCACGTCAACACCACCGACTCGGCCGTCCGGGTGACACATTTGCCTACCGGCGAAGTGGTGTCCATGCAGGATGAAAAGAGCCAGCTGCAGAACCGGGACCGAGCCCTCAAAGTACTGCGGTCCCGTCTGCTGCAGCGTGAAGAGGAACGGCAGAGGGCCGAGGCATCAGCCGCTCGGCGGGATCAGACCGGCGGCGGTGGACGGTCGGAAAAGATCCGCACCTACAACTTCAAAGAAAATCGGGTCACCGATCACCGCATCGGTCTGACTATTCACAAACTCGACCGCGTTCTGGCCGGCGAACTGGGTGATGTGAGCGACGCCCTCGTGCATGAGGAACGCACCCGACAGCTGCAGGAAGAATCGAGCGACGCAGCCAGCCACGCTTGATGGTCGAATCAGAACAGGACGGCGACCTGACCTGGCAGAGGTTGGTTGCCGAAGCCCAAGCGTCGTTGGGCGATGCCGGTGTTCCCGATCCCGATATCAGTGCCCGGTTGATTGGTCAGCGGGCCACCGGCGCTGAGCCGGGGGAGTGGGTCGAGATGCTCCGTCAGGCTCCTCATGAACGCCAGCTGGCAAACTTTGACGCCATGGTCGGTCGCCGAAGCTCCGGCGAGCCGCTCCAATATGTGTTGGGCCAGTGGGGTTTTCGACACCTCGATTTGTTCATCGACAATCGGGTCCTGATCCCTCGCCCGGAAACCGAGGTAGTGGCCGGACTTGCCGTGGCTGAGGCTGAGGTGGCACGAAACGCTGCGGACGGTGAACGGGCCACAACCGTGGTTGACCTCGGAACCGGATCGGGGGCCATTGGGCTGTCGGTGGCCTTTGAATGCCCCGGAGTCGACGTTTGGTTGACCGACGTGTCGTCCGACGCCCTGACGGTCGCCCGAGCCAACCTGGCCGGGTTGGGCACTCGAGGCGCCAGGGTGCAACTGGCCGAAGGCTCGTGGTTCGAGGCATTGCCGGGTGAACTGCGGGGTCGGCTCTCGGTGGTGGTGTCGAACCCCCCGTACGTCGGTGCAGGCGATGAGATCGACCCCCAGATCAAGTGGGAACCAGAGGGTGCGTTGTTTGCCGAACCGGCTGATCAGCACCTGGTCCATCTGGTTGAGACCGCCGCTGGTTGGTTGAGCGACGAAGGTTCGTTGGTGCTGGAGATGGCGCCCGACCAGACCGCAACAATCCAACGGGTGGCTGATGAGCTCTTCGTGGAATCAAGTGTTCACAACGACTTGGCCGGTCGCGCCCGAGCTGTTGTCGCTCGTCGGCCCAGACGCTCGTAAACCTTGCGATCGGCCCGCCGAGGCGCTGGCTACACTCGCCGGTGTGACATCGTCAGAAGCAGGAAACCCGAAAGCAGAGAGTCGTCGAATTGCGGTGGCGTCCGATCATGCCGGCTTCACTCTCAAGTCCGCTATCGCCGAGCACCTGAGCGAAGCGGGCTATTCGGTGACCGACTTGGGTACCGACAGCCTGGAGTCGGTGGACTATCCCGATTTTGGGCGAGCCCTCGGCCTGGAGGTGGCTGCCGGTCGCTCCGATCTGGGTGTGGCCGTGTGTGGAAGCGGCATCGGTATCTGTATCGCCGCCAACAAGGTTGACGGAGTGAGAGGGGCGACCGTCCACGATGCCACCTCGGCCCGTTTGAGTCGGGAACACAATGACGCCAACGTGATGTGTGTGGGCGAACGATTCATCGGAGTTCAGGTGGCACTGGATGCCGTCGACGCCTTCTTGGCGGCAGAATTCGCCGGAGGGCGTCACGCCCGCCGGGTGGCAAAACTGGTACACAACCCCGACTCTGCGTAACTTGGCTTGACCCCGTACCATTTGCCGGTACCAAGTATCTTCGAACCTCTACTTATCTTCCCGCCAACCAACTTCCCTCTACCCATCTTTACTGTCCGCATGTGCTGCGGCCTTGCAACCACTGTGATCAACAACTGTGACCAACTGTTGCGAGCACGGACAGCACTCGAACACTGGAGCAAACTTCCATGCCTTGGCCAATCATCAACGACGACGACGTCACCCGGCTGGTAGCCAACGAAACCGAACGTCAAAACACCGGCTTGCAGCTGATCGCTTCGGAGAACTTCGCTTCTCCGGCGGTGATGGAGGCCACCGGTTCGGTCTTCACCAACAAATATTCCGAGGGGTATCCCGGTAAGCGTTACTACGGCGGCAACCAGGTTGTTGACCAGGTTGAGGATTTGGCCCGCCAGCGGATCTGCGACTTGTTCGGAGCCGACCACGCCAACGTCCAGCCTCACTCCGGCGCCAACGCCAACATGGCGGTCTATCACGCCCTGCTGGAGCCAGGCGACACCGTGCTTGGGCTCAGCCTGGATCACGGCGGTCACCTGACTCACGGTTCGCCGGTGAACGCCTCCGGCTTGTTCTACAACTTTGTCGGCTATCGGGTCTCGGACTCCGATGAGCGTATTGAGATCGAAGAAGTGGCTGAACTGGCGCACGAACACCAGCCCAAGCTGATCGTCACCGGTGCCACCGCCTATCCCCGCATCATCGAGCCCGAGCCGTTCCGCAAGGTGGCTGACGAGGTCGGTGCTCTGCTGTTGTTTGATGCCGCTCACATTGCCGGCTTGATCGCCGGTGGGGTGCATCCGAACCCGGTTCCCTATTGCGACGTGGTGACCTTCACCACCCACAAAACCTTGCGGGGACCGCGTGGCGGCTGCATTCTCACCACCAACGAACTGGCCGGCGCCATTGACAAAGCGGTGTTTCCCGGTCAGCAGGGCGGTCCGCAGGAGCACAGTATTGCCGCCAAGGCGGTTGCTTTCGCCGAAGCGTCCACTGAAGAGTTCAAGACCTACGCCCAACAAATCGTGACCAACGCCGAAGCCTTGGCCGCCGCGCTGGCCGCAGAAGGATTCCGCTTGGTGTCCGGCGGCACCGACAATCACTTGATGCTGCTTGACCTGCGCCCGTTTGATGAAGAACTGACAGGCAAGGAAGCACAGATTGTTCTGGACGAGGCTGGGATCACACTCAACCGTAATTCCATTCCCGACGATCCTCGCTCGCCGTTCGTGACTTCGGGGCTGCGAATCGGAACCCCGGCCGTCACCACTCAGGGCATGAAGGAGCCGGAGATGGCCGAAATCGCCCGTCTCATTGCCTCGACGCTTCGTCAGCGCAATGATGCGGCCGCGGTGGCCGGGATCCGTGAAGAGGTTCGAGCTCTTTGTGAGCCGTTCGCTCCCTACCCTCAGAGCTAGCTGAGCGGGGAAAGGCGGAGGGCCACAGTGATGCTGCAACTGAGGCTTGCCGGGTCATGAGGCCGGGGAGATGAGGCCTGGGACCAAGCCGTTCGGTCAACTGTCGCGCAGTCGGCAGCGTCAGTTGCTCCGCGCTGCTGCAACCGAGGCCCTCGACCGCTTCGGGGTTGAAGCGGTCGGACTCCGCCTTATCAATTTCGACTTCAATGCCACCTTTCGGGTGGATACGGCCGATGGTCGCTTTGCCTTACGGCTGGCGGTTAACTCCGACTCGACCCTTGAGACCACGGCGGGTGAAACGACGTGGGTCTCTGCCTTGGCCGCAACCGAAGGCATCACGGTTCCCGAACCCGTCGCCAACAACGATGGCGACCGGGTGGTTGCCGTCAGGTGCGCAGGTATCGATGAGCCGCTACCTGCGGTCTTGTACTCCTGGCTGCCGGGCCCAAATCTGGGCGAAGGTGCCAGTGATGCCCGCCTGTTCGAGCTGGGCCGATTAACGGCCCGGCTGCACTTGCAAGCCGAGTCTTGGACTCCGCCCGAAGACGTGAGGTTCAATTCGATTGACTCGCTGATGATGGGGCTACCCGATCGGCTCAGCGACTTTGAGGCCGAGTGGTTTGACGATGCCGCCCGGTCGGTGGTCGCTGACGCTCTTGACGCCGCCCACCGTGCCACCGCCAACGTCTTTGCTCGACCACCCCGTCACTTGATCCACGGTGATCTTCACACCTGGAACGTCAAATGGAGCAATGGCCACATCGCCGTGTTCGACTTCGACGATGCCGGTTGGGGTCGTCCCATCCAGGATCTGGCGGTTTCGGCGTTCTATCTGCGCGATCGCCCGGCCGGTGAGCGAGCCTTGCTGGAGGGATACCAGTCGCTCAAAGAACTCCCCCAACACTCCGAGGAGGAGTTTGAGGCGCTACTTGCCGGGCGAAACCTGTTGTTGCTCAGCGAGATCACGGCCATGCTTACCGCCGGGTACGAGGAATTTGTTCCCGAGTATTGTCGGCGTACGGTCAAACGAATGCGGCACTGGCTCGATACCGGCCGTTTTGAGGTCAAGCCTGTTTCGACATGAACGTTTCCAACCCGGACAAAGTCATGTTTCCCGAACGGGGTCTCACGAAGGCTGATTTGGTCGGCTACTACCAAAAAGTGGCCGGACGTATGGCTCCGATGCTTTACCGCCGCCCGCTGACGCTTCACCGATTCCCCAATGGTGTGGCGGCCAAAGGCTTCATGCAGAAGAACGCGGCCAAACACTTCCCCGACTCCATCATCCGTTATGAGGTGCCCAAGCAGGGTGGAGGAGTGACGACGTACCCCGTCATCACTGCAACCGAAGACATCGCCTGGTTGGCGAACCAGGGCTCGATCGCCTTCCATATCTGGTTGTCGACGGTGGGCGGCTCGTCTGACTCCGGCGCCGACTGGCTGGTGTTGGATCTGGATCCGCCCGATTTCGATGCTGATGCTGATGCTGATGCTGA
>JAHDFR010000261.1 GCA_020628065.1 Acidimicrobiales bacterium | reverse complement strand
CTACAGACGATTTCACCCGTAGAAGTGTATCCACCAGCCCTGACGTTGAGTGGATAGTGGCCGGTGTGCTTGGATGCCGTCGTCGGTGGTGCCATTGCGTTCAACCTCGTAGCGAAAGTCCCGCCGCTGATCGCTTCCCGGAGCTAGAGTGAGAGTCGACCGGGATGTGGCGCAGTTTGGCTAGCGCACCTGCTTTGGGAGCAGGGGGTCGGGAGTTCAAATCTCCCCATCCCGACCACTAATCCCGTAAGGTTTGCCGTTCGGGGGACACAGATCGGCGACCTCCTCCTCCACCACCGCCACCACCAGGAAGCCGCTTCGGAATCCATCTGTCGCTTACCTAGCCGACTCAGCAGTCACAACGAGGTAAGGCTCCGACCGGTGAGCGTGCCTGGGGTTTGGTCGGTATCGGTGGACCTCGGGCAGTTGATCGACGCTCAACTCGGTGACAGCGGACGTGACCGTCTCCTTGCCGTCGGTGTTCTCGTGGCGTTCCATTTGCGTACTGTCAGCCGCTCGGAGCCGTCAACCAGTGACGGCTCTCTACGAGCCGGACAGCATCGACTCCGGCAATCTGCCCAATGCCGGAGCGTCCAAGACCGCTTCACCATTGCGGGCCAACGACACAGCGTGAACCCGGCCGTCAGCGTCAGCCTCAATGGCGACAGACCACTCGGGCGATTCCAAAACCCCGTGCAGAACACCACGAAAACCGATCTGACCGCGTGCCGCCACCTCAAGACCTTCAGGCACTGGGACGGCCACACAGTCGTATGACCAAGCCGGCTCCTTCTTTGCTGGGAATCCAAACTCTGCGACCTGCGACTCCATCACCCGGAACTGGATGACCGACGGCGCGGACAACTTCCGTTTGGCCGTCCACAACGCAAACTTCCCGAATAACCAACCTCCAACCAACACCGCCAGCCACGTGATGGCGGCGAATCGCCAGGAAACGATGAAGCCTTGAACGATGACCAACATCGCCATCATCATCGCAGGAAACACAAACTCGTTGGCCCGCATGTAACGCAGGTACCGGCCCACTGAAGCCGACCGGGGAACAACGGTCACGTCCACCTGAACCAGTGGGCCTCAAGATGACGGGCTTCTACGTGTACCCCCATCGATTGCTTCAAGGAGATCCGTTGTGTCATACCGTCGGCACAGCAATCTCGCGGATCTGGGCCGGACCGACCTTGCTCGGTCCCTCACCAAGAAAGATGCGAATCTGTCCGGCCACCAGCCTAACCACATAGTCCTTAACCAGAGGATCGCCAGATGAAGCTCGGAAACGCCTGTCAACTTCAATCTTGACGTTGTGATTTCGGCCCCGTTCGAGCTCGAACCAAAGCGGCGAGCGACTCGAAATGCTCGAGGCCTGGAACGTCTCACATTCATGCACCAGCTTGTCGGGCAAACAATCGGCACCGACGGCTGCGCTGACCCACATCCGGTTCCCCTGTCCGAAACCAAGTTTCACCAGCGGCCACTTGCCGACGACAATCACACCCGACGAGTCTTCCCGCTTGCGCAAGGTCGACATCACCTGCCTCCGTTGCTCTCGCCGCAAGTGGTCAAACGAATCCATAGGACTAAAAGAACGCTATCCCGGCTCTGCCACATCGACGAGGCGACCGGGTTGTCGAGGTCTTGATGCCAACCCCGGTTTGAAGATTCCTCGGACCTCAACGTCGCGGTGACCCCGGTAGTCGTTCCAGTCGCCGACGGCATCACGGCCGATGGCCCGGTCAGCGCCGTTCTCCGTCCGCAAGGCCTTCACCCGGGCGGCCCGCATGGGCGACACGTTGCACGGGTAGTTGGCCCGGTTCTCAAGAAACTGCGGGGTGAACGTTGTCTGACCGCTGTAGAACCACTCGATCCGATCCATCCCAGCTGTTGAAGTGACTACTTGCCCCCTCCGGATCTGCAGCGTTAATCCAATACTTGGGGCTCGCCTGCATTTTCCTGGCAAACCATCGCTATCGACGGGTGACCATCGGATCTCTTCCCAGCCAGACGCGAAGTCGGAAGATACAACTTGTTCGCCGTCATAGGACGCCGCCCCTGTTGCCGCTACCGTCGTCCAATTGCCATCGACGTCTCCAAGCACGATGACCGGGTCGATGTGCTCGGGCAGGCGAGCCAACAAGTACGCCCGCTCCTCGACGTGAAGCTCTGAAAACGGTTTCCAGCACGGATAGGCACTTCGTCTCGCCCGGGTGAGCAGGCGATCGCTGTCCACTGCAAACCCCATGTTGGCAACGTATCACCTCCAGTAGAACCGAGGCTTCGCAATGACGTGCGGTCAGCTGGTGCGCCTAGGGTTGAAGTGGTGTCCACGACCGAGAGCAGCGCCGAGCCGACATCGCCCGGCGCCAGCAACCCGGACACGCCGTCGTCACCGTGGGCCTCACTGCGTGACCGCAACTATCGTCTGTTCTGGGTTGGCGGGTTCGTGTCCAACGTGGGTCGCTGGTTCCAAACCGTTGCTGTACCGGCCGTTATCTGGCAGCTGACCGAGAGTGCGGCCTGGGTCGGCTTCACCGGGTTCGCCCGCATGGCACCAATGGCACTCGTCAGTCCGATAGCTGGAGCGTTGGCCGATCGCTTCGAGCGGCGCAGGCTGCTGGCCGTCACACAGTCGCTGCAGGCGTTGGCTACCGGGCTGCTCCTGATCGCCTGGATTTCGGGGGTCCGATCCCCCACCGTGTACGCCGGCTTGAGCGCTCTGGCCGGTGTGTTCGGCGGCCTCAATCTTCCCGGGTGGAAAGCGTTCACCAACGATCTGGTCCCTCGGGAACGGCTCTTGAACGCCATCACCTTGAACTCGATGCAGTTCAACGCCGCCCGCACAGTCGGACCGGCGCTGGCCGGCGTCACCTTGGCCGCGCTAGGACCGGGCTGGGCCTTTGGCATCAACTTCATAAGCTTCGGCGCGGTCTTGGCTGCACTGTGGTTGATTGACGTCTCGAGCGTTCCAACCGGCGGAGCATCGTCGTTCACACCAATGCGCGACTTCGTCGAGACCACCCGTTGGGTCCGTACCCAACCGGGCATCCGCCAGGCCATGCTCACCCTGTGCGCCGTCGGGCTGCTCGGCCTGCCTATTCAGGTGCTGGCGGTGGTCTTCGCCGAAGACGTGTTCAGAGGCTCCGAACGTGAATACGGGTTGATGCTCACCATGATTGGACTTGGTGCCATCTCAGCCGGGCCGCTGGTAGCCGGCCGAGGTTCGGTGATCGACCGCTCCAGGCTGCTGTCGTGGAGCCTGAGCCTCTACGCACTCGGCTTGGCTACGTTCGCCCTGGCTCCGAATCTGATCGTGGCCTTCGGAGGAATGTTGATCCTCGGTGCGGCCCACCTGACCACAGGCAGCGTTCTCAACACCGTCGTGCAGGTCCAGGTACCGGGTGATCGTTTGGCCAAGGTGCTGTCGGTGCACATGCTGGTACTGACCTTGTCCAGTCCCGTCGGCCAGCTCGTGCTCGGCCAGATCATGAGTCGACTGTCACCTCGACTCACCATCGCCTTCGCCGCTGCGGCCCTGGCTACGGCCGCCACCGGCTTCATCGCATTCGGTCGGCTGAAGCCGCTCGACTGGGACGGAGAGCAACGGCACCATCAGACCGGGCTATCGTCGCCGGGATGAGCGAGTCGAGCTTCTGGCACAACCCCACGCTCGAGGGTCGGCTGGTGCTCCTCCGACCATTCACCGAAGCCGACATCGAGTCGGCGTGGGAAATGGTCAACGACCCGGTCGGCA
>JAHDFR010000260.1 GCA_020628065.1 Acidimicrobiales bacterium | reverse complement strand
CGGTGGAGCGTTGGCACCGTGACGCCAAGATCCACGACATCTTCGAAGGCACCGAACAGATCCAGCAGCTGGTGATCAGCCGGGCCATCTCCGGGCTGCGCATCGAGTAGTCTAAGACCGACACCTGTCGGTTCGCCACGCAACGCCCCGCCGGCTTCCGGCGGGGCGTTTGCGCGCTGGGTCTTGACAAGGGCTCGGAGGTTGAGTTGAGCCGATTCGCCTGGTCTGTGGCGAGGAAGCACGGATGGCTCGATCGTCTGCAGACGAGTTCACTGGCCCGAAACTCGAGCGCAGCTGTGGCCCCCTTGCCGGCAGAATGTGCCTTGGCCCGATCAGGGAGAGTCGACGGTGGGCGGAGAGCCAGTTAGTGACGAAGTGGCTGCAGCGTTGGGCGCCTTCGTGGGTGGAGGCCGCGGGCCTACCCACACGACGCTCACGAGAGCATTTTCTCGCGCTGGCTACGGCGACATTGCTCCCTACGACGCTGCCGCGACGGACGTCGGTCGTCGACCGAACAAGGAGAATCGCGTCCGAGACACAGTCGAGGCAGCTGTGCGGGATCCACACAGGGCGAGAGAGCTCGTCGAGTCGATTTTGGTTGAGTACCGGCAATTCGGCTTCTTCACTGCTCGATCGGAAGCAAGCGCAGGGCACGGACACGAGTCAACAGTTCACACCTTGCGGCGCGCGTTCGTCCGCTGCGGCTGGGAACTCGACGACGAGGGGGCAATACGCCCGGCCGGAATCGCGAGTGTCGTCTCGACGGGCGGTCGACCCGCCATCGAGGATCAGCTTGAGCGGCTTCGCCGGGCTTCGGACGATCCGGCGCTACTTCTAGGAACAGCAAAAGAGGTGCTCGAGTCAACGGCGAAGTACGTACTGGACGTGTTCAGCGTGCCGTACTCGAACCGAATGCACTTCGACGAGCTCTGGCACCACGCGCGCGATCGATTGGGTCTTCTGCCTGAGCAGGTCGATGTTGCGAAGCCGGGTGGCCCGCAAGTCCGGGCGATGCTGGGAGCATCTTGGACCATCGCTCGAACGTCGAACGAGCTACGCAACCTTGAAGGCACGGGTCACGGCCGGACACTCCCGACTGGCGTCACGGCAGAGATGGCCCTGCTGGTAGTCAGAGAGTCTTGCTCAACCGCTGAGCTGGCGTTAGCGACACTCGACCGACTGATGGGTCGGTGACCCTGTCTGAGACAGTCTGTCTCAGACAAGCATCTCGGAGTTGCCTGTGAAGATTTGCTATGTAGACGAGACAGGAACTGATGGCAGAAGTCCACTCATTGTGATGGTGGGTGTGATCGCTGATAGTCAACGACTGAACCGGACTCGTACGGAGTTCGCAGCCGTTTTGGAGACTCTCGATCAGGTTCCTCCGACCGCGCTACGTGAGTTGAAGTCGTCCGATCTCTACAAGGGCAACGGGCCGTGGAGGAAGATCGGCGGCAAGGAGCGTCATGATGTGATTGAGGGGCTGTGCAAGTGGGTCTGTGACCGCAAACACCACCTGGCCCTCGCCGCAATCGACCTCGACGCCGCCTCGAAAAACTCACTAGCTGGCCTCGATGTGTGGATTTCTGCGGCCCTCCACATCGCTCTTCAGGTGCAGCGGCGCTACCAGGGTGTGAAGGGAAACAAAGGTCATACATTTCTGGTCTTCGACGAGCACAAGCGGCTTGCCGATCCGCTGGCGGAGCTGCTCTTTGATCCGCCTGCCTGGACTGATGCCTACTATCGGCGAGGGCCCCGGCAGGAAGCCCTGGACCAAATCGTCGACTCGGCCTTCTATGCGCGCTCTCACCATGTCGGGCTGGTCCAGGTCGCTGACCTGTTCTCGTTCATCTTCCGACGGTATGCAGAGTTGATGGACTTCGGCATGAGCGAGGCCTTCGAAGGAGAACTCGCAAAGATCAGTAGCTGGGTCGACATGCTCAGCCCTCGTCTGCTTGACCGTTCGCATCGCTGGCCGAGACGTCCACAGGGCGAAGCTCAAGAGTGGTACGGCGCTGTTGCTCCCGCTTCGCTCCTGAACCTGTGACTGTGTTCCGGTGGTGTCGACGCTGTCGTTCGTGAGGAGCGTCTAGGGTTCACACGATTGCCTTCTTAGCGGCTGAGTTAGGAGTGAGAAGGCGCCAGTTGCCAGCATCGACGCCCCAACCCCGACCGCCACACCGACCAACAGAGTCGATAGCGCTCGGCTCTCCTCAGCTTCTACGTTCTCCCATGTCGCTGCTGGACTCAGTTGCCAGCGACCTGACCAGGCGAGCGGAGCAGTCGAGGTCAGACCGGGGGGGCTCCCCACCACCTGGTCCGTCGGCGCAAGAAAAGCGTCGATCGAGAGATCGAAGTCGATCGGACCCACGACTGCAACACGTCGATCTGGGAGTGCGTTCTGCACTGTCTCTAGATCCTCGAAGTCCCCCACCCGGAGGCTTGGACCCGCTGCAGATGAGCGAGAACCTTGCTGCTCGGCGACGTCGGCCCTCATGTTGCCAGCAAAGCCGTGGCCTTCAGCGAACTGTCCTGGGTCAACCGTGTCAGGGCAAGTTCTCGACTCGATTTCGAAGGCTGCGATCTGAACGAGCTCGTCATTGAGCGATGGATCGGTGTGGGCAACCTCGATGAGTTCGGTCTCGAAACCAGTCCCGAGTGTGTCGACTTTGGTCGAGGTCATGCGGGCGTCGCCTTGGAGAATTAGAGCCCCGGCCGTGCGGCCAGCACCACAGCTTGCTCGGAGGAGAAGCTCCGCATAGGGCCGACCCGACCCGGGCCCCGCCACCGACACACGTAGCGGGGGAGGCGCGATGGTGCCCGTCTGGTCGTTCTGGTCGTCAAGGAACGAGACGACTCGAATGCTGCCGTTGAACTGCACGCTTGCGTCTCGGAAGAGCTGCCAAACTGAGATGGTTGGGATGGTGATGAGGAGCAGGCCAATCGATACAAAACTGATGGCGGCGCGCTTGCCGCTGGCCGCCCCGTTGGCTTTCGGGAGCTGAGCAAGAGACGACTCCGTTGCCTGTTGTGAGGACCGCCAGGTAGCGATGGCTGCCACGAGCAGAACAAGCGGAGCCCACTCGAAGCGGTCGCGGCCCTTCTGCACCGTCACGGGCTCATCCTATTCGCAGGGCTCTTGGCGAGTGGCTTGCGACCTGCCCCCGGTGGGCACCATCGACCTCGCCGCGATGTGAAGAGAGTTCGTTTCGGTCACTGGGCCACTACCAGTTCGTTTCCGCTAGCGATGGTGTGTTGAGTCGCTCGCTGAACGACTCCGTGATCCGGCCCACAGGGCAGGCACGCTCGGTGCGCCGGAACTCCTCGCCGACTCGTTGCGCTTCGGCCACGGTCTGTCGTCGGAACTCCGGCCGGAGTTCGTCGAGGTCATGGACGATGCGATCGTCGAAGGCAGCGTCGCGCTCGTCGGGAGTCATCCGATCGAGATCCCCTGCCGAGACGGTCCGCTTGGCCGCACGGACAACGTACCGCAGGGTTCTGACAGCGAACTCCTTCGCCCGAAGCGCCGTTCGCTCTGGCTCACCGCTGGCGACCGCCGCCTACTCTGGCCCGATGTCCTTGACCGAGCGCACCGTCCTGGCCAACGCGACCGTCTTTGACGGGACCTCGACGTCGACGAGCTCGAACACCGACGTCGTGATCGAGGGCGACCGTGTCGTCGCCGTCGGTCCGGGGCTCGCTGCCCAGTCCGACGGCGCCGACGTCGTCGACTGCGCCGGCAAGTTGGTCACGCCCGGTCTCATCG
>JAHDFR010000259.1 GCA_020628065.1 Acidimicrobiales bacterium | reverse complement strand
CGAACCCTCCGAGTAGCCGATCGACGAACTCGTCTTCGTTGCTGATCGACAGCAGCGGGTTCGTTGCCCGCTCGCGACCCAACGTCGTGGTTCGTTCGGTCGAACCGGGGGCTGAGCAGAACGAGCCGGCCCCATGGGTTGGGTACACCGCGAGGTCATCGGGCAACTCGTCGAACCGCTGCAGCGAGTGGAACATCTGATGCGCCAACGGTTCAGCCAGGGCTGGACCGCCGAGATCGGTGCGACCAACTGCGCCGACCATCAACGAACCTCCGGAGAACAACCCGATCAGTTCACCGTCGTGCTCGAGGAGATACGAGTGGTGATCGGGCGTATGACCCGGCGTTGCGACCGGAATCAACCAGCACCCGTTGCCCATGTCGACACGTTGGCCGTCGATCACCGCTTCGTGGGGGCTTTCGAGCTGGGAGGCATCGGGGGCCAAGAACGTCGCTCCCAGCCGTGCGGTCAGGCCCGGGCTGCCAGTCACGTAGTCGGCATGGGAATGGGTATCGGCCGTCCACACCAAACGAAGCCGGTCTCGACTCGTCAACGTCTCGTGCGCCACCGGGAACCGAGGCGGATCAACCACCGCCGCGGAACCGTCACCGAGATCGATCATGTAAGACGAATGGCCAAGACCTTCATCCACAAAGTCAACAACCCGAACCATCAGATCTCCTCAAGTGTTATCTTGAATAGATACACCAACAATTCTTTGAATTCAAGTAAGTGTTTGAGGAGATTGACCGTATGGGAGACCGCGAGGCGAAGAACGCACTGTTCGACGGATTCGCCGACGTCGCAAAGGCACTCGGCAACGGGCGACGAGTCGAACTCCTCGATGTCTTGGCCCAAGGCGAACGCCACGTCGAAGAACTGGCTAGCGAGATCGGCCAGAGCGTCGCCAACACCTCCCATCATCTGCAAGTGCTCGCTTCAGCAGGACTCGTCGCCACACGACGAGTCGGAAACCGCATCTACTACCAACTCGCATCCGGGGACGTCGAACAGCTTTGGACGGTCTTGCGGTCGGTTGCGAGCACGCATCTCGATGATCTCGACGAGCTCGCTTCGGACTATCTCGGTAACCGCAGCCGCCTCGAGGAGATCAGCCGAGACGAACTCGCTCGACGCCTCGACGACGGGACGTTGATCGTCATCGACGTTCGCCCCGAAGCTGAGTACGCGGCAGGGCACATTCGCGGCGCACGCTCGGTTCCCATCGAACAACTCGCCGACATGCTCCGCAGCCTGCCGACCGATGTCGACATCGTCGCCTATTGCCGAGGCCCCTACTGCGTGTTCGCCGATGACGCCGTCCGACTGCTGCGCCGACGACGTCACAACGCGAGACGCCTTCAAGACGGATTCCCCGAATGGCGCAACGCCCATCACCCCACGGAAACAGGGCTTGCGTCCTGACAGAACCAATGGCGACCAGTGGATACTCAGCGATGTTGCGCCTTGAAGTTTGGGCCTTCCCGCAGGTCCGCCTCATTTGGGATCCACAGCGACAGCAATTCCATGGCGAGCGAGCCCTGCGAGGGTTCGGTCGTCGAGGTCCATCATGTGATCGAGGGAGTGAACTCCCGAACTGAGATTGCCTTCGGCAAGGCGGTCGGCGGTGAGTCGGACAAGTACAGCCGTGCCAATGGCCTGGCCGGTCCCGGTGGCCCACGCGTGACTTAGAGGTGTTTCTGCGGTGATCAGCCATGGTCCGGTTCCCGTCGGGCGCGGAGTCATCTGCGCGATGCGGCCGAGCAACGTCCCGGCTCTAGGTATCCGACTGGCAGCTGTGACTGCGAGGGTCGCGAGGGTGCTCGTGAGTCCGTAGTTGGTCGTGACAGGCACACCCAGGGAACGCGTGAGGGTCTGCTGGTCGGGAAAGTCAGCGCGCGCCACGAACAGCTTTCCGAACCCGGCGGGAAGTCTTGGACGCTGCAGTTGGGTGAAGTTGCGAACCAGCTCGCCGGTTACTGGGTCGGCGAAGTCGGTCCCGACCTTGCCGAGCGTGAACGCTGCGGAGCCCGGCCATGTTCATCGCGGGTGTCGAGAACGCCGTTAATGGTGATCGGTTCGGGTCGTTCGGGGTCATGCACTGCTCTTGCGAGCAGGGTCGACAGGCCTGGCGCCAAACCGACTCCGGCAATGACTCTTCGATCGGCATCGACGAAGAGGCGCTCGAGGTCCGCCACCACCATCAGATGCGATGTTGTTGCTGAGATGTCGATGAGGTCGGCCCCCGCCAAAGCTGCGGCCTCACCGACACCGGATTGCCCGGTTCCGGTGCAGTCAACAACAAGGCTGACGTCCGCAGGCAACTTGAGTTGACGGTCCGAAGTGTCGATCACGATCGGCTTCGCGCCAGGAATCTGGCGGGCGGTCACCGCCGCCCGGTGATGGTCACGGCTCGAGACGAGGACGTCATGTCCGCTGGCGCTGAGGAGCCTTGCTGCGTGATGACCAATGGCGCCGGTTCCGCCGACGATGAGCGTTGAGCCATCAGCCACGGCCAACTCCAGGGATCAGACGCCCAACCCGCGACGCGTAGGCCTGGTAGGCATCCCCGTGCAAACGTCGCAAGTGGGGCTCCTCGACGAAGCGGACCTGCAGCTCGATCGCTGCGACAAGCAAGACGAGCCCAACCGCCGAAATCGCGTTTGGCACCAGAATCGCCAACCCGGCACCGGTGACCATCATGCAACTGAAGATCGGATTCCGGACAACAGCAAATGCCCCGGCGGTGACGAGGCCTGTCTCCTCGTCGGGATCGACCCCGATCCGCCATTCGTCACCCATCGAAAGCTGGGACACAAACGTCAAACCAATCCCGACAGCAGCAATCAACGCGCCAGCCCATCGAACCCACGACGAGGTGAACCAAGGGTCAAGCCCCGCCATCTCAGCAGCCGGCGCCGCAACGCCTGCAGGAAGCGCAAACACGAGGAGCCAACCGGCAACCCATTCAAGCGAACCGAACGATGCTCCCAGCACACCGGCACGAATCCCCGAGTCGCCGGTTCGCCGTTTCTGCACCACCGTCCGGGCAACAAGGATCACGAGAAACATGATCCCGAAAAGCACCAACCCGAGCGCCGCCACTACGACCGCCCCAAGTGTGCGTGTTCATCAACGCTCAGCTCCACCGCCACCAGGTCCGATAACGCATGGGCGAGTCCCTCGGACGCCAACTCGTACAGAACTCGCCGACCCTGCCGTTCGCTCAGCACGAGGCCACAGCCACGAAGGCATGCCAAATGGTTCGAGAGGTTTGGCTGGCTGGTGTCGATCTGCGCCAACAGGTCACTCGGATATGAGGGCCCTTCCAACAGCAACAGCAGGACCTGTCGACGGATCGGGTCCGCCAACGCCGTCCCGAACCGCTCAAGGTTTTCCAACGCCTCAAGACACATCATGACGCGATGATATAAGTGTCGCATGATGTATTACAAGCCCGCTGAGTTCTGGCGATCTATCGAGACGCGTCCCAACTGAACCAGTGCCCGAACGACTCAGCCACGGACCAGTCGCCCACGACCAAGACACACCCCCAGGCCATCGCTCGAGCCGACCCTCGTCGGGCAACTAACCCGAAGGTCGTCTCACGCAGCCAAGAGAATGGGCGATTTCGGTCTTCTGGCGTGAGGTCCTGTGAGATTCTCGTGAGATCTCCAAAACAGGAAAGAGGCCCGCACCGGAGTGCGAGCCTCTGACCAGGGCTTTTGGTGGCGGGGGCAGGATTTGAACCTGCGACCTTCGGGTTATGAGCCCGACGA
>JAHDFR010000258.1 GCA_020628065.1 Acidimicrobiales bacterium | reverse complement strand
GAACAGGCTCGGGGTCATCGGGAAGGCCGGCGATCCACAGCCCGCCCCGCTGATGCACCGGAATGGACCGCACACCGATGCGCTTGCCGTAGCCCCGACCGAGGCAAACGTCGATCTGCTCACCGGAGGCCACCCGCAGCATGATGCGAATGGTCATCTGGGTGCGGATCTGTTGGTCGACCACTTCGGCCGACGGGTACTGGGTGGCGGTCATGATGGTCACGCCGACGAAGCGGGCCAGACGGGCCAGTGACCCGAGCAGGGCGATGCGGACCTGAGCACCTTGGCGAGCGTCACGCATCACGTCTTTGGTTTCACCCGAGAGCGCTGCTTGCACCAGGGCGTCGGGATCGAAGCCGGCCAGCTCGGCCAACTCGTCCACCACGAACAGCACCCACGGCCCGAACCGTGTCTCCCACATCCGTAGGCCGTGAGATTGCAGAAGCTCGGCCCGCCACTGGATCAACGCTCGGAGATCGGCCAGCAGCCGGTCAGCTTCGCCGATGGTTGTAGCGCACCGGGTGAGGCGGTGACGCCAAGGCCACTGCTCGACCAGCTTCAGATCGATTCCACAGATGGCGGTGTCAGGCCTCCCGGCAGTGGCGGAGATGATGGCGTTGGTGACACCGGATTTACCGGAGCCGGTTTCGCCGGCCACCAGGACATGAGGACAGCCGGGCCAGGGCAACGCCAACGGCTTGATGTCGTATCGACGGCCGATCTCAATGGTCATGGCTAGAAGTCCTCCCAGCCGTCATCGGGCACCAGCTCAGGGCGGCGATCAGGGGCCGGTTCGGCCGAAGCGGTAGGTAGCTCAAGCTGGAGGTCAACCAGCTCCAGGCCATCGCCGTCGTCGTCTGCCGGCAGGATCGTTTCGGCCAACGGATCGAGGAAGGTCACCACCAGGCGGCCGTGAGAATCGGACTCCCGATCGAAGTCGGCGGTCACATCGACGCAGTGCGAGATGTTGGCCGCCAGTTGCATGGCCACTTCCTCCAGCGCTACGAACGAACGCCCAGGAGGTGGGCCAACCCACCACGTCACGACGGGCCACGAGATCCGGGGCCACCACGACATCTTCGGATGATCGGCAATCGGACGAAGTCGAGCCGAGGCGATCGGTTCACGAGAGGTGCCGACCTCGGCCTGGACTCGTGTGGTCTTGGCTGCAACCGCAGCCCAGTCGGCCGGCCAACGACGACGAACACGCCACGCCTCCCGCCAGGCCATCAACCACACCAAGGCCACCGGCCCGCCACGGGCCCGGGCGAGCTGGAATGCCAACTCGACCAACACGGCGAGGGCCAGGGCGACGGCAACGCCCCACTTCCAGGACTCAAGCTCAACCGCCACCAGCCATCCGTAGCCGCCGGCGAACACCAGCAACGGGTTACCGGCTGCTACGTGGGCGAGTGTGCGGAGCCGGACGGCCAGCGGTGCCAGGTGTGGGAACCGCTCAGCCGAGTACCGGACGACCGGCCGCAGATCCATCAGCAGCCGCCACCAGATTCGATAGATCACGTTCATGGAACATCACCTCCAGCGGCCGGCCGAGCGGAACCCAGGAACACGCCCAGGCCCCGCCCCGCCAGCACCGCCGCGCACTTACGCCGCAGCCTTCGACGTAGCGGCAGGCTCACGCTTGGTCGACGGCTTGTCGGTGGTCGACATGGAATCGGCCCGAAGGGAGACGCCGCCCGAACCGTTGGACGACCACACCAGGCCGACCAGTCCGCCGAACATCGGCTTTACGCCGGGATCAACCATCGGCTTCGACAGAGCCGGCACCTTGACCTCGGTCAGATCGGGTCGCCGGCTGTCGTCCTCCCCGTCACGAGTGAGCAGTCGAATCTTCCAGATCGGCATGCCCTCGGGAGTGGCCTTCTGGATGCCGGAATCGAAATCGTTCTCAGGGACGACCTCGACCAGGCTGACAATCTTCGCAGCAAACCGCTGCTCATCAATCGGTATAACTCGCATCTTCGCTTCCTTCGCTTTCATGTTCTGTCCTGTCACGACTTGTGGCAGTTCTCTAGCTTTACCAGGTTTTCTAGCTCAATACAACTATGTCACTCGGGTTAGCTGGAAAACCGCCTGCGGAGTGGAATTAGACTCCTGGTATGGCCCTCCAGGACGACTCCCGAGCTGCGTACCGTCAGATCGCCGAAGACCTTCGATCGGCGATTGTCGACGGTCGCCTTGGGCCCGGCGATCAGTTGCCGACAACGGCCGAGCTGATGACCCGATATGAGGTGGCCAACATGACGGTGCAGAGTGCGCTTCGGGTTCTGCGCGAGCAGAACTTGATCTACAGCCAGCAGGGGAGAGGCACGTTTGTGCGCACCGATGTCGACCCCAAGGCCATTAATCAGGCGAGCGAGGACGGTTCGCCTGCGTACCAGGCGATTGTGGCCCAACTTGATTCGATGTCGGAGGCCATGACCGAGATGGACCGCCGGCTTCAAGCCCTGGAGGCTCAGAACCAGAAATCCTCCTGAGCCGCTCTGCGATCTCGGCCAGCTGGTGGCGCATCACCTCCAGCCGAAGTTCAATATCGAGTAGCTCATCGTCGTTCATATCCCGATCATCAACGCCGAACCCCCGGACAAACCAGTGACAGCGACGGACAAACCAGCGGACAATCCGACGACACAAGACTGGTCGCAACGCCTCCAGGACGGACGGGAGCGACACGGGTGGACCCAGCGGGACGCCATCGCGTCGCTGCGAACGTTGTCCGACGAGGAGCTGCCCGACACCGATTCGATGCTGCGAATGTGGCGACGATGGGAGGCCGGCGAGAACGAACCGGGCAACCGCTACCAGCGATTGCTGGATGAGCTATTCGGCGAAGCATTCCCGGTTGACGAGAACACCGACTTGGTGGAACTGACCGAACAGATTCGAGACTCAATGGTGTCGAATGACGAGTTGGACGCCATGCAGCAGCGGGTTGACCAGTTGTGCGTCGAGTACCGATCAGGCGATCCGGCCAAGCTTCGTCTGCGAGCCGCTTCGCTGTATTTGGAATTGGAGTCGATGGTCGAGCAGCGAACGTCGCTCGACTCGCATCGTCGACTGTTGGAGGTAGCCGGCTGGGCTGCGTTGCTGTTGGCCACGCTCAGCCACGACCTAGGCGACACCGACACCGCCGAGCAAATCCGGCGAACAGCCTTGAAGCTGGGTCACGATGTCGGCAACGAGTCGATCATTGGATGGGCGCACGAAATCCGAGCCTGGATCTCGCTGACTCGTCAAGAGTGGCATCACGCCATCGCCGCATCACAAGCTGGCCAACAGCACCTATCCGATGGCGAGCCGACCGGTGTCTTCGTCCAGCTGGCCACGCAGGAAGCCGAAGCCTGGGCGAGACTCGGCGATGCCAAAGAGATGAACCGCGCACTAGGAACCGCTCAACTGGCCTTGGAGCGCCACCCCGAGCCGCCCAACCCTGAGCACCACTTCGTCCTGGACCACGCCAAGTTCGACTGGATGTCGATGCGCTGCTTGTTGTTGGCTGGCGAGAACAACCGAGCCGCCCGACTCGCTGATCGCCTGGAGCGGGAGTTCACCAACCCCGACGGTACGCCCACGAATCCGATGCGGATCTCCGAGATCGAGGCCAGCCGAGCGCTGATTGCGCTGCGGGAGGGCGATCTCAATGCTGCCCTTGTTCACGCGAATAAGGCGTTGGACGTCCCAAGACGCTCGAATCCGTCACTGCTTCGCGCTACGGATCAACTGGCGTCTGAACTAGAGAGAGAGGGCGGCAGAGACGCTCGGGTTGAA
>JAHDFR010000257.1 GCA_020628065.1 Acidimicrobiales bacterium | reverse complement strand
ACAACACGGGGATCTCGACGTACTTCTGGATCATCACCAACCGCAAGAGCCCGCATCGCAAGGGCAAGGTGCAGTTGATCGATGCCCGTTACATGTTCACGAAGATGCGCAAGAGCCTCGGCGAGAAGCGCAAGGAGATTTCCGATGCCGACATCGACGAGATCGTCCGCACCTACGGCTCCTTCGAAGAGGCCATCGCCGATCCTGGGGCGGACGGCAAGCAGGTGGGCTGCAAGATCTTCGACAACGAAGCGTTCGGGTTCCTCCGGATCACTGTCGAACGGCCCCTCCGTCTCCGCTGGGAAATCACCACGGATGGCGTCGAAGCGCTGAAGGCCGACAAGAAGTTCGCCAAGCTCACCGAAGACGAACAAGCCGCGCTCATCGCCGATCTTGAAGCCGGGGTCGGTGTCGCCTACCCCGACGGCGATGACCTCCGCGCCGAAGTCAAAGCCTCGATGGCCAACGCCGGCGTGAAGGGCAAGCCGGTAGAGAACGCCATCGTCGATGCGTTCTCCATCCGAGACCCCGAAGCCGAACTCATCGTCGACAAGAAGGGCAACGCCGAACCCGACAGTGATCTCCGCGACAACGAGAACGTCCCGCTGCCCGAAGGCACCCTCCGCTACGAACCCGACCCCACGGAACGACTCGCGACGCCCACCTTCACCGAGACGGTCGAAACGTACGTCGAGGCCGAAGTGCACCCGTACGGCCCCGACGCCTGGGTCGATCACACCAAAACCAAGATCGGCTACGAAATCCCCCTCACCCGCCACTTCTACGTCTACACACCGCCCCGCCCCCTCGAAGACATCGACGCAGAGATCCGCCAACTCGAAACCGAAATCCAAGCGCTGCTGGCCGAGGTCACCGAGTGAAAACTGTCCAGCTACGTCGATTGACGGAGTCGGCCTGCGACGGCCCGTTCGGCAGCGCAATCAAGACAGATCACTATGCAGAGACTGGCGCCCGGGTGGTTCGGCTCGGCAACATCGGTAGCGCCGAGTGGAACGAACGGGATGAGGCGTTTATCGACCTCACATACTTCGATCAGCTGAAGAGACATGAGGTGCTAGCGGGCGACTTGCTTATCGCTGGCCTCGGCGACGACCGCAATCCGGTTGGGCGTGCTTCAGTCGCGCCGCAAGGAATTTACCCGGCCATTGTCAAGGCAGATTGCTACCGATTTCGGCTGCGAGACTGCGACGCAAGGTTCTTCGCCTACTACCTCAGCAGCGAAGCAGGTATCGCCCAGAGTGCCCAGCTCGCCGATGGTTCTACCCGCAAGCGCTTGACCCTCGGAAAGGCTCTTGCGCTGCGAGTGCCCCACCTGGAGCTAACGGAGCAACGGGCGATCGCCGACTACCTCGACACCGAAACCGCCCGCATCGACGCCCTCATCACCAAGAAACAACAACTCATCCACCTCCTCGAGGAACGCTCTAGGCTCGCAGGTGAGGGAGTCATCGCGAGACTCCGCGAGCTCAACCGCTTGGTGCCTCTGAAGTACGTCGTTCGCGAGAGCGATCTTCGCTGGGGCAGCGCGAGCGCAGAACCGCTGGTGCTTTCGGTCTCAATACACCACGGTGTTGTTCCCCGGTCGGTTGTATCTGACAAGGAATCGAGAGCCGACAACTTCTCCAACTACAAGGTCTGCGTCCCTGGCCAGATAGCGATCAATCGAATGAGAGCATTCCAAGGCGGAGTTGGAGTTGTGCGCGAGACAGGTGTCGTCAGCCCCGACTACACAGTCCTTGATCTTGACGAGTGCCTCGACTCAGACTTCATCCACTTTCTGATGCGTTCCGACTGGTTCGTCTCGGAGATGACACGCCGACTTCGTGGCATCGGAGCGACAGACCAAGGTGCTGTTCGCACCCCTCGGGTCAACTTTGCGGATCTCGGTGAGATCGAGATTCCAGTACCGGCGAAGCAGCAGCAGCAGGAGATAGCGTCCAGTCTGAGAGCGGACAGATCAGCCTCTCTCGCACCAGCCCGGCTGCTCGCCCGGCAATCGGCTCTCCTGAGTGAACGACGAAGCGCTCTCATTTCTGGAGCGGTGACTGGAGAGCACAAGTTGCTGGGGGTGGTCTGATGGCGAAGTGGTCCCCCGGAAAGCGACTTGTTGTTCTCGGTGCCGGTGCGACCCGCGGCGCACAATGGAACTCGCCCGGCAGTGAAGCGGCAGCTTGCTTGCCCCCACTAAACGCTGACTTCTTCACGCAACTGCAGCGTCTGAGGGAACCGAAGCACCAAGCGGTGGTGGATTCCGTCATCGCGGACGTGATCGACCTGTACGGGACTGGCTTCGAGCTGACCCTCGAGGACTACTTCTCGCAGTTGCAGTCAATGATCTCCCTATCTGGGGTTGTGGATCGGCAGAACTCACAGCTCTGGAACCGAGGAGAACTTGAAAGAAAGCGGAAGGCATTGGTTGATGCAGTCGGTGCCGTGCTGGAGGAGTCGGCCGACACTACGAAGAGCGGGTCTAGCGCCTTTGAAGGGTGCGCCCTTCACGACCAACTTTTTGACGTGCTCGATGTTCGCGACACTGTGATCTCATTCAACTATGACTGCGTTGCCGATCACTCTCTGCGAAGGGTCGCGTCGGAGCGCTGGAATGCAGCGTACGGCTATGCATTCGGCGGCTCGTTCACGGTCATTGATCCTGATCGGTGGAACGGCGACACGCCGCCGAGTGGTCAGAATAGTTCGATCAACATGCTGAAGCTGCATGGATCGATGAACTGGTTCCCCTTCAACCCAGACGATGCGTCCGTGCGCTTAAGGCAGCGGACTTACAATCAGCACGGCAGCATCAAGTGTGAGATCGTTCCACCTGAACAATCAAAGAACATTGATGCCGACCCTCGGTACCGCCAGCTATGGGGGCACGCAGAGTTAGCAATTCGAAAGTGCGAGGTCGCCGTCTTGGTCGGGTTCTCCTTCACGCCCACGGATCTACATGTGGCGGCGCTCTTCCGGGGTGCGCTGCGCGAGAACACCAGTCTCCGGAAACTCGTGGTGGTCAACCCCAGCCGAGAACACCGACGTCACGTTCGGACGATCTTCCAGCAGCCGTTGAGCCGCGGGGCGCGAGTAGTCCAGTTCGACACTCTTGGCGATTTCGCGCCGCATGCTCGGGAAGTTCTGGAAGGGTAGGGATGGCAGGTCCAAGAGAGTTCGATTTCGAGACGCAGATCTGCGAGGCGCTCGTGGCTCGCAGCGGGTCGGATGGATGGAAGGTCGGCGTCGGTCAGGATGCACCGCGTGACTTCGACCCGATCGTCGGTCTGGACACTGCCGAGCTGTTCTCGTTCATCGGGGCGACCCAGGGAGATGCATGGGAAGAGTTGGTCGGTCGGTACGGCGGGGATCGTGATTCGGCGCAGCGGCAGTTTGCGTCGCGGGTGGCGAAGGTGCTGGATCAACGGGGCACGGTCGAGGTGTTGCGGCAGGGGGTTGAGGATCTTGGGGTCACGATCCAGCTCGCCTACTTCAAGCCGTCGACGTCGCTGAACGCAGAGACGTTGGAGCGGTATCGGGCGAACCGGTTGACGGTGACCCGTCAGCTTCCCTACGAGATGTTGGGCAACAAGACGCTCGACCTGTGTCTGTTCGTCAACGGCATCCCGGTGGTGACGGCCGAGTTGAAGACGCACCTGACCGGACAGACCGCCGCCGATGCGAAGAAGCAGTACGAGACGGATCGTGATCCGGGGAACACGACGCTCGGCAAGCGGGCCGTCGTGCACTTCGCTGTCGATACCGAGGTCGCGTGGATGACGACCCGGCTCGCCGGGAAGCGGACCCGCTGGTTCCACTACAACA
>JAHDFR010000256.1 GCA_020628065.1 Acidimicrobiales bacterium | reverse complement strand
ACCTGGGCCAGTTCTCCTGGTCGTTGCTGATCAACGCCGGCGTGCTGGTGGCTCTGGCTCTGTTCAGTATCGGCCTGGCCGCCCGTCGGATCGAACGGGCGTTGCTGGGTTAGCCGTTGTTTGGCGGTATCCCAGGAGCCCGCTTAGCCTGCCACCCGAACGGAATCTAGGCTTGTGCCATGACTGAGGCAGACGTACAGCCCGTGTTCTTCAATCCGTTGGAGCCGGGGTATGTAGAGGACCCGTTCCCCCATCTGGCTGAGATGCGAGCCGCTGATCCGGTGCATCACAGCCTGATCGAACGGTGGATCCTGTTCCGCTACGACGACGTGTTCCAATTGCTGCGTGACCCGACCTTGTCGGTCAGTGATGAGAACGCCGACTGGGAGGGCAGTGAACGGGCGGCCCTGTTCGCCAAAGTGCTCGACGGGGAGATGCCGGAGCCCAGCACCTCCATCCTGAATGTCGACCCGCCTGATCACACCCGGCTGCGCAAGCTGGTGTCGAAAGCGTTCACGCCCCGAACCATCGAGCAGCTGCGACCGTCAATCCAGGCCATGGTGGACGAGGCTCTCGACCGTATGGAGGCCGACGGAGGCGGTGACCTGGTAGCCGACTTGGCCTTCCCCCTACCGTTTGACGTCATCACCGAGATGTTGGGAATGCCGGAATCCGACTCGGACAAGGTTCGGGACTGGTCGGAGGCACTGGTCAAGACGCTCGATCCGATCATCACCGAAGAGGAGTTGGAGGCAGGGGTACTGGCTGACGCCAAGATGCTGGAGCACCTGAACGGTGTGATCGAATGGAAACGGGAGAACCCGGGCGACGATCTGTTGACCGCCATGATTGAAGCGGAGGAAGACGGCGACCGGATGTCGCCACGGGAGTTGCGGGACCAGGTACAGCTGCTGTTCGTGGCCGGGCACGAAACCACCGTCAACCTGATCGGCACCGGCGTGTACGAGCTACTGCGCCACCCCGACCAGTACGCGCTACTTCACGCCGACCCCTCGTTGGCGTCCGGGGCGGTGGATGAGCTGTTGCGTTATGTCGCTCCAGTGCAGTTCTCCCGCCGCATCGCCACCACTGACATCACTTTTGGTGGTAAAGACATTGCCGCCGGGTCCTTCGTCATGGCCTGCTTGGCTTCAGCCAACCGTGACCCGGAGAAGTTCGGCCCCAGCGCCGACCAGTTGGACATCACCCGCCCCGATGCCGGTCAGCTACTGTCGTTCGGCAGCGGTGCTCACTATTGCCTGGGGGCATCTCTGGCCAAGCTGGAAGCCGAACTGGCCATCGGCACCCTGGTCGCTCGCTTCCCCGAAGCACGGGTCGTGGACGCCCGCTGGAACGGACGGATCAACCTTAGGGGTCTCGATCGTCTGCAGTTAGAGCTGTGAGCGCCACCCCAAACTCGGAGGCGCTACGGGACCGATACCGGATCGAGCGGGACAAGCGCATACGGCCAGACGGCAACGACCAGTACATCCAGCCGATCGGTCGGTTCTCCCACTACCTGGACGATGTGTGGACCGAGGTCGAATCTCGCCCGCCACTGACCGATGAGGTCACGTTTGCCTTTATCGGCGGCGGGTTCGCCGGACTTGTTGTTTCGTCCAGCGTTGGTGAGGTCACCGATGACGTTCGCATCATTGAAAAGGGTGGCGACTTTGGTGGCACCTGGTACTGGAACCGCTATCCGGGTGCCATGTGTGACACCACGTCGTTTGTCTACATGCCGCTGCTGGAAGAGACCGGCCACATGCCGAGCGAGAAGTACGCTCACGGCCCGGAGATCCTTGAACACTCGCGCCGCATCGGCCGTCACTTCGGGTTGTACGACTCGGCGGTGTTCTCCACCGAGGTCACCGCTCTCGACTGGGATGACGAGGCCAAACGCTGGGTCATCACCACCAATCGGGGTGACGCCATGCGAGCCCGGTTTGTGGCCATTGGAGCCGGACCGTTGCACCGACCCAAGCTGCCCGGTATTGAAGGCATCGAGTTGTACGCCGGCCACAGCTTCCACACCAGCCGCTGGGACTACCACTACACCGGAGGTGACCCGGCCGGTGCGCCGATGACCAACTTGGCTGACAAGCGGGTGGGCATCATCGGCACCGGGGCCACCGCCGTGCAGTGCATCCCGCATCTAGCTCGGTCATGTGGCGAGCTGTACGTTTTTCAGCGGACGCCGTCGTCGATCGACGTGCGCAACAACGCACCAACCGACCCTGACTGGTTCGCCACTTTGGATGAAGGCTGGCAGCAGGAGTGGCTGGAGAACTTCACCACCCTGCAGACCGGAGGGTTCGTCGACGAAGATCTGACCATGGACGGGTGGACTGACCTATCCCAGCGGATTCGGGACAAGGCAATCGAGAACGGCGACTTCACCCCGGAGGGCCTGGTCAGGGCGTACCACGACTCCGACGACGAGAAGATGACCGAGCTGCGGGCCCGAGTGGAACAAGTGGTGGACGATCCGGCCACCGCTGAGGCGCTCAAAGCCTGGTACCGGCAGTTGTGTAAACGACCGTGTTTCCACGACGAGTATCTGCAAGCGTTCAACCAACCGAACGTGACGCTGGTCGACACCGACGGGCGGGGGGTGGAGCGCATCGACGAAACCGGAGTGTGGGCCAACGGCGAGCATCACCAGTTGGATCTGATCATCTACGCCTCGGGGTTTGAGGTCGGCACCGACTACGCCCGACGCTGCGGCTTCGAGACCACAGGCCGTGACGGCCGGACGCTGAGTGAGCATTGGGACCGCGGCATGGTCAGCCTGCACGGCATCCACATGCACGGCTTCCCTAATCTGTTCATGGTCGGCCCCAACCAGGGCGCCAACTTGATCTCCAACGTGCCCCACAATTTCGTTGAGCGGGCCCGGACTATCGCCACTGTTGTGGGCCGCGCCCTGGAGGCCGGAGCTGACGAGGTGGAGGTGACGGCCGAGGCCGAGGCGGCCTGGGTCAAACGGTTGGAGGACGGTGGCCGCACATTCGGCAACGACCCGGACTGCACGCCCGGTTACTACAACAACGAAGGCCACTTGGCTTCAGCCGAGGACCGACGAAACTTCCTCGGCTTCCCCGACGGCCCCATGGCCTACTTCGCCTATATCGACCAGTGGCGCTCCACCGGTCGGTTCGAAGGCCTGGACTTCCGCTGAGATTGTCTTGCTGATGATCTGTCTAGGGTTGCACTTCGACAAAGCCGGCAGCGGCAAAGTCTTGATCGAAGGCCAGCGCTTCTCTGAGTCGGCGCCGCCGCATTACATCGAAGCTGGTGGCGTCCACATAGGAGTAGACACGCTCGTCGTGTCGGCGTAGCCATTGCCACGCCCGGTCTTGTGTGTCGGCATCGACGGCTTCGACTTTCAATCGGCCTTCGGCTTGCAGTCGGTCGACCCGGTCAAGAAATCCGACCGCGGTTCGGTGACTGTCTTTGCGCCTTAGGAACGTCCAAGTTTCCCCAACGACCAGGTTGGTTGTCAGGACTTCTTCGTTCCGGCCCAGCCTGCTCAACATGGCAATGGCGTCACGATGGCGGCTGTCACCTGGAAACACCCAGGCCACCCACCACCCGGTGTCGGCGAATTTCATGAGCCGTAGATGAGATCGTCGACTTCGCCAGGTTCGGCAGTGGCGTTGGGGTCACCGAATCCGGACAGCATCAGCCACGGATCGTCCCCTTCGCCGGCCGCAGTGTTGACCGCCGGGTCGGCCAGCACCTGAGCCAGACCCAACCTGATCAACTCAGATTTGGAGATGCCTCGACGTTTGGCCTCTTCCGCCGCCTGTCGGTCCAACTCGTCCGGCAACGTGATGGTCACCGCTTTCATAGTGTCAATCATAC
>JAHDFR010000255.1 GCA_020628065.1 Acidimicrobiales bacterium | reverse complement strand
ACTGGAAGATCGCCGGGTCGGCCCGCTTTCTGGAGTCAAGGTTGTATCAAGCCTGTATCAACCACACTCATGAGCTCATCGACGGAAACGGACCGGCAACCGCGTGCCCAAGGAGGTGACTGGATAGATAATTTATCTTTGGCTAAGATTGTCGATGAGTGTGGCGCTGGGCGTGCACCACCATTTTGGAGGGAAGATGACCACCGAGCCTTCGGTTGAGGTCGCTTCTTCGGCGACCCTCAAGTATTCCGTTGTGGCCATGTCGATGCCGATTGTCTACACAAGGCACGGCGACCACGACCCGAACGGGATGATCTACACGCTGGCCTGCTACCAGCCTCTAATCGAATGGGCGAGAGAAAGATGGCGCGACAACGACGAAGAGCTGCGTCGATGGCACGTGAAGGCACAGAGGCTACAGATGCTGGTCGACGGCCTCGAGCGCTACGAGAGGATGCGGCGGCAGGTCCGACAAGCGAGCCACGACCATTGGCTGCTCGACGTGTACCGCGGCGGCCAGCACGATAGACCGCACACTGCAGACCAGGATCTAACCCCCCACCGCATCTCGTTCATTCAGAACTACCTGGCCACAGTCGATGAGATAACGCTCAACCTGGCTGAACTAAGCGAAGGCCAACGGACGTCGATCGACCCCGACCCTGAGGACCGGACTCGACAAGTCAAACAGTTTCGCAAGGCACTGAGGGAGACGCAGGACTCCATCGCTCAGTGGTTCGCCACCTTCGAGAACGACCCTGAACGACGATTCGATCCCGAGAAGCTGGCTGAAAAGTGCAGGCAGCACGCAGGCAACAGCGGAGGGGGACGCATCAGGTTTCACCGCCGCCAAAGTGTCCCGCCTCATGCTGAACGACCATCGCCACCCGGAAGCCGCCCGATCAGGGGCGATGCCGTACGACCGCTTTAACCCACTCAAACCAATACCTGTCATCCGACCTCTGGTCCTGCGTGCCCGGCAGGGTGACTCGGTCGAAATCGAGTTTGAGAACTCTATCTCGAATCGACGAGTCGGCTTCCACGTGCAAGGCACCGGCCTGGCCGGTGGAACCAACGACGCCAACGTGAAATCCGGGGTTCGATACGGCGACGGTGCCAAGGTCGGCAACAATCCCGACACCACGGTGGCGTCTGGGCAGAAACGGATCTTTCGGTGGGACACCGAGTTCGAAGGTGTCTGGGTGATCAACGACATGGCCGATATTCGAGGCTCTCAGCGGGGAACAAACGCTCACGGGCTCTTTGGCGCCTTCATCGTGGAGCCACCTCGGACCAGTTGGCGTGACTCGGAGACCGGTTGCAATCTCCTGGGTACGGCCTACGCCGACGGTCTGTACGTGGACGTTATCCACGCCGACGAAGACATCTCCGACCCCGATCACGCCGACTTCGTCGACTTCCACGTCGACAAGATCCCAAGGTCGCATCGGGAGTACACCGTCTTTATTCATGACGAGCCGGAGATCCACTCACCAATTCAGCACGGCGGTCACGCCGGGGTAATGCCGTTGTCCTATCGGGCCGAACCGATGCCCAATCGAGTGCCGCACCAGTTGAGACGCTACGCAGAGGCAACGCCGACTGAGGTTCCGCCCAGCCAGGTCGGCATCGACTTCTCAGCGGTGCGCCTCGGCGTGGACAATGATCTCAACGAAACCTATGAGATTGCCCGTCGCTCCGACGGCACATTCCTCGAACGGGTCGGCGGCGAGGAGCAACACCACAGCTCCTGGCTGTTCGGCGAGCCGGCGACTCCCGTCCTCTTCGGCTATCGGGGCGATCCTGTCCGAATGCGGGTTGTTCATGGCGGGGTCAAGGAAACCCACGTCTTCCACCTACACGTTCACCAGTGGCGCGACGTGCCCCAGGACACCGCTCCCCCCTCTCAGTGGGAACCGGGTAAATCGAAAGGCTCGGCCTTGGTCGACTCGATCTCCATCGGGCCACAGGGAGCGGTTACCATCGACCCGCTGTACGGAATGGGCAGCCGACAGAAAACCGTCGGCGACATCGTCTGGCACTGTCACTTGTATCCCCACTTTCATCACGGCATGTGGGGCATGGCCCGAAGCTACGACCGGCTTATCACCGGTGACCGGTCGCTGCCCGATGGCACACCGGTGCAGCCCCTGGAACCACTTCCCGGCCGGGTACCACCAGAACCGACAGCAACCCACCCTGGCTTTCCTTGGTTCGTCGACGCCGCCTTTCCGCAGAAATCACCTCCACCACCGGCGGTCCGGGACGAGTTTGTGTCCGGCCGACGACGACTTCTCAATATGCCGAACGCATCTACGCTTGAACTCAACGCAATGGCCTCCGGCGCAGTGTTGAAAGGGCGGGCCGGTCAGGTCTTCGTAGACCTCGATGAGATGGCGATGGAATGGAACGAGCAGGCCAAGCTTCCGCCTCCCCGCGTCATCCGCTATGACACAGAGGTTCGCTATGGACGAACGGAGTACAACGACCGCGGGTGGTATGACCCGAAGGCGCACTACTACCACCTGACCGGAGCATCGGTGGCGTACATGAAAGCCGACGGCTCCGTCGGCGACCCGGTGGCAATTCCCGTCCCGGACTCTCCAGGTTCGGGAGAGATCCAGCCGTTCTTCCCTCGAGCCAACCACGGCGACATCGTCGAGTGGCGGGTCACCAACACGCTCGAAACGTTGCCAGCCGACGATTTCGACCTCATCGCTCCACCGGTGGAATGTGGATTGCACGTGCACCTGGTCAAGTTTGACGTGTTGGCCGCCGACGGATCCTGCACCGGCTGGAACTATCTCAGTGGCGGAAGCTGTCGGGAAGTGGTGGGTAACGATGAGTCGGGCTACCTCGACCGTCGCGTCACGTTACACCGTTGGGTAGTGGACGAAGAGTTCGGGACCTGCTTCTTCCATGACCACCTACTGGCCAACTACAGGCAGAAGCGAGGCCTGTCCGGGGCCTTGATCGCTGAACCGGTCGGATCGGTGTGGCTCCAGCAGGATCTGGCCACTCCGGCTGTTGCCGGAGCGGAAGCGGTAATTGTGCCGGGCAGCGGAACGGGGGTGGCTCCCTACCGGGAGGCCTGTCTCAAAATCGGCGACTTCGTACCCCTCTACGATGAGGAGAATCTTCCACTAAATCCGCCTGGTGAACTTGGGGGCGACGAGGACCCAGGAACCATGGCCGTGAACTATAGGTGCGCCCCATTGACTCATCGTGGCGACGATCCGTCACGCTGGTTCTCATCATCGCATGCCGGGTCGCCTTCTGGGTCACCCGGTTCCAGGGCTGACGACCACAGTCATTCATCATCAGGCGGCGATCCCGACACGGCGGTCTTTTCAACCTACCCCGGGTGAAGCTATGCGACTCCGTTTGGTTCAGGGGTCGCATGAAGAACAGCACAGCTTTGTCGTCCATGGGTTGAGATGGCGACGCGACTGGCGAAATCCCAACTCGCGGTTGACCAATCAGCAGACCATCGGCATCTCCGAGGCGTTCAACTTCGAGATAGACACGCTCACTGAGAGGCGTCGCGTACTCAGCTACGGCGCCGGCGACTATATGTGGAAGTTCTCGGCTATAGATGATCTCTGGCTGGGATGCTGGGGACTGATCCGGGCCTATGAGCCGACGACGGAGCGGTTTAGGCATATGCCTCCGTTGGCCGCTCTTGCTTCGACCCCCACCGACCAGGCGGCGGTGGATCTGTCCAGCGCCAGCTCAACACCACCAAGGCCAAGAGATGGACAACCGGACCGCGACTATGTGGTGGCAGTGCGACGCATCGAGCACCAACACGACGGACTTGACCTCACCGACCCATGGGGCTTGATCTACGAGGTGGCTGAGAGATCCGAACTCATCATCGATCACCATGGCAGAAACACCGGACACCTCAGGGCGG
>JAHDFR010000254.1 GCA_020628065.1 Acidimicrobiales bacterium | reverse complement strand
GTCCACCCAGCCGGTCGTTCTCACCGTGAACGATTCGTAGGGCCGTAGTGACGGGTCGAGCCAATCGCTCGTGGCGGCGCCGTAACCACACCTCGAGGGTATCCGCCAGCCACTTCGGGCCAATTACCTCGGGATTTCCCTGATGAAGAATTCGAACCCTGATCGGCGATAAGGGATCAAAGAGTCCGATAGCGGCGAACGACCGCCGCTCGTCGAAAATGACCGCCAGATCGCCGGCCCGCCCGCCCTCGGTGATCGACGTTATCGACCCGTCAAACAGCCAAGGATGACCTTTGCGGATCTGGCGGAGTGCGGCAGGCTTTACCCGCACAGCCAACCGTCGGCGTTCCCACGGGGGTGGGTCTCCGACAGATTCGATTGGAAGTGATCCGGTTGTCACCGCACCGCGGCCTAGCCGAGAGCCAGGGATACGGAGCCCACCAAGTCGAACTCGGCGGTTGCCGTCGAGCCCGACTGAATGGGCGCGACTTGAGTAGCTGTGCCGGTTGAGATCAGTTGTCCCGCTTCCAATCCGATTCCTCGAGCCCGGAGGTGATGCACCAACCACAAAAGAGCATCGAGGGGGTCGCCGAGAACATCGGCTCCAGTACCTGCTCCGGTCCGGCTACCGTCCACGCTCATCGTCGCTCCGGCGGCGGCAAGCGACGCTGGATCAACCGCCACTGCTGGTTCACCCACGACCACCAGGCCATTGGCACCGGCGTCAGCGACAAGAAGACGGACATCGAGACCGACAAAACTGGCATAGCGGCCGCCAACCACTTCGATGGCCGGCCGGATCTCGGCCACCCGTGCCGTCAACCCCGCACGATCAATCGGGTCGGCGTCAGGGTCGATCCCCTGCCCGAGCACGAATGCGAACTCGCCTTCAAGCAGAGGCTCAGACGGCAACTCATCGATGGCAAGCACTGTGCCGGATTCACGCACATCGTACACCCGGCCGGCAAATGGGCCGTCAGTGCCCAACAGCTCCTGGGCATAGATCGATGTGCAGCCAATCTTCCAGCCGAGAACCGGCCAACCTGACATATGAGCGACGGCGTCATCGACCGCTTGAGCGCGCTCCATCGTTGGCGGGATCAGGTCATCGGGGACAGATTCGACGGCCCTGCCCTCAGTTCTGGCCTCGATGAGCAGCTCGGCCAGGCTCGAAATCGACGAGTCCACGAGGCGAGCGGCTCTACTGGGGTTGCGCCAAGGACTTCACTTAGCCCTTGGACCGCAGCTTGGGATCGAGGGCGTCCCGCAAACCGTCCCCGATGAAGTTCACACACAACACCGTGACCGAGATCAAAACTCCGGGGGCGATGGTACGCCAGGGGTTGATCTGCATGTAGTCCTTGGCTAGTGAGAGCAGCGTCCCCCACGTCGGCAAGTCTTGAGGAAAGCCCAGGCCGAGGAACGACAAAGCCGACTCGGTGATGATGGCGGTAGCCACACCCAGCGAGCTGGCCACCATTACCGCGCTCAAAACATTGGGTAGGATATGCCGGCTCAAAATATTGCGTTGCCTGCTTCCAAGGCTGCGCGCCGCGGTTACGTAGTCCTCTTGCTTGGCGGCGAGCACATCGCCTCGCACAATGCGCGCCGTCTGCATCCAGCTGAAGATGCCGATGACGGTGACAACCAACAGGAACACCCCGAGCCTAGGACCGAAGGAATCCTTCAGAGGTTCCCGGAACAAGACCACGATGACTAGAAGCGCCGGCAACTGCGGAATGGCGATGAACAGGTCGGTAAACCGCATGAGGGGACCGTCCAGCACCTTGAAATACCCGGAGAAAACGCCGACGGCCGTCCCGATGATGACACCCACGAGCATGGCGGCGATGCCTACCGACATCGAGATCCGTCCGCCCACCAGGACTCGTGCCAAGACGTCGCGACCAACGTTGTCGGTGCCCAACGGATGAGATCCGCTGGGGCCCTGATTCAGGTTCTCCAGGTTGAGCTCAAACGGATCATAGGGATACACGAAGGGGCCGAGATACACGGCCAACATGATGAAGCCCAAGATGAACAGGCTGGCCATCGCTCCTTTGTGCTTGCGGAACTGGCGCCAAACATCGGACCAGAGAGAGCGATACTCACCAAACTCTTCTTCTGCTGATGCGGCCGCTACCGCGCCGGCGGGAACGTCAGTCGTTGTCATGGCGGAACCCCTCAGTCGTACCGGATACGTGGATCAAGGAGGCCGTACAGCACGTCGGCTACCAGGTTGAAGACCACAGTCAGTAGGGCGAAGATGAACGAGATCGATTGCACCATGGGCACGTCACCCTGACCGATGGCAGTGATCAACAGCTGACCGATCCCGTTGATTCGGAACACGGTCTCGGTGATGATCGCTCCGGTGAAGATCCCCGGAATCGAGAGGGCGATCAACGTCACCACTGGAATGAGGCTGTTACGGACCACGTGACGATTTACTACCGCAGTTTCGCCGAGGCCCTTGGATCGTGCGGTGCGCACGTAGTCGGCGTTGAGGCTGTCCAACACCGATGATCTGGTGAAGCGGCTTAATGCCGAGGCGTTGAACAACGTGAGGACTGCCACCGGCATGGCCATTTGTTTGGCCTGGGTGACGATGCTGTCCCAATCGGTGAGGCTCACCTCGTGGGTGGTGTCGTAGAACGATGGGAACCATCCCAACCAGACACTGAAGATCAAGATTGCCACCAAGCCGGTGAAGAAGACCGGGAGCGAGAAGCCGACCATGGTGACGAAGGTGCCGACATTGTCGAACACCGAGTACTGCCGGTAGGCGGAGTAGACGCCAACCGGGATGGCCAGCAGGGTGCCGAGGACGAAGGCAACACCCAGGATCCACATCGTTTGCGGAAGGCGTTGGTAGATGATGTCAACGGCCGGCGAGCGGGACGACCAGGAAATGATCCGGTCGCGGTCACAATCACCACCGCAGAGATTGAAGGCAGAGTCAATGAGGTGAAGGGGCTCGTTGATGAGCATCACCCTGCACCACTTCAGCCACTTCAAAAGGAAGGGGTCGTTCAGCCCGAGGGCCTCACGCATCCGTTCACGGACCTCAGCAGGGACCGTAAGCGGCACGTTGCTGGTTGGATCACCGGGAGCCAGCTCCAGGATGCCGAAGATGACAAGGCTGATGATCAGCAGTGTTGGTATGGCGAACAATGTCCGCCTGATGACGTACTGGAGCATGTCGTGTGCCGGAGAACCCTTCCACCAAAGCTATAGCAGTGGGGCCTCCCCCATCAAAGGGAGGCCCCAACCACTACGCGTTAACTAGTGACGTTGAACGTCGATCAGCCTCGGGTCCAGTCCTGGATGTTCCAGTACTCGGAGTCCCAGCCGTTCAGTTCGCCGAAGCCCTGAACCGAGTTGGACACGGCAGACACGTTGGCACGGTGGATCAGCGGGATCACAGCGCCGGACTCAATCATGAGGTCCTGCAGGCGCTGTACGTTGCCAATGTAGGCGGGATCGGTCGGCGCCAGGGCTGAGGTCTCCAGCCAAAGGGCGTCGTACTCGTCCGACTGCATGCGAGGCATGTTCGATCCGCCCCAGGCGGTCTCCGACGTCGGGATCTGCTCCTGGGTCCAACCGTTCAGGTATCCAATCGGATCCGGTATCGAGGCACCGTTGGTGAACATCTCCATGTCGTTGAAGAACTTCCAGATGCAGGCATCGGAAGCGCAGGTGCCGTCGAAGAACAGCGAAGCATCCTCGTTCAGCATCTCAACCTCAACACCGATCTCGGCCCAGTTGGCCTTGATGATGTCCTGGTTCGACTGACGCACAGCGTTGGTCGAGGTGGCGTAGGTGAAGCTCAGCGGGGCGCCGTCGGCCTCGCGCACGCCGTCACCGTCGGTGTCCTCGTAGCCGAGTTCGTCGAGGATGGCGTTGGCCTCGTCGACGTTGCGCTCCAGGCACCAGTCGTTG
>JAHDFR010000253.1 GCA_020628065.1 Acidimicrobiales bacterium | reverse complement strand
CGCCCACCAATGCTCGACATTGATCGCTTGAAACCACCTCGGTGGCCTTGAAATGCTGTTGTGCGAACGTGGACTTGCCCGAGCCGGATGCTCCGAGCAGCACCACCAGCCCGAGCTCAGGGACCTCAATTGAACCACTCATTGCGTCACCTCTCGGACCTCTGACTGGCGGATCTCTGATCCTTCTACCTCTGGGCCTTGTACCTCTGGGCCTTGTACCTCTGATTTTCGGAACACCGCCATTTGAGTGGGTGGACCGGTCACCGGGTCGTCCGGGCCGATAGGTGCATAGGAGACCTGGTAGCCGTAGGTGTTGCACACCTGCTCAGCCCACAGGGTGAACTCGGCTCGGGTCCATTCGAAGCGGTGGTCGCCGTGGCGCAGTTGCCCGTCGGCCAAACCTTCGAAGTGCACGTTGTACTCCCGGTTGGGGGTGGTCACGATCACAGCGTTCGGCTTGGCGTCACCAAAGACCACCCGGCCGAAGACGTCGAGCCGTTCGGCATCAATGTGTTCCACGACCTCCACCACGGTGGCCACGTCGTGACCCGCCAGGCGGGCGTCGGTGTAGGTAAGAGCGCTTTGAGCCAGGGTGATGCTCTCCCGCCGCCGCTCGGACATGTCATCCAGGCGCAGACGTTCTTCGGCCCGCTTGAGCGCTCGAAGTGACACGTCGACGCCCAGCACTTTGGTTACCTTCGGTTCGGAGATCAACCGTTTCAGCAGCCGACCTTCGCCGCAGCCCAGATCCAGAACGGATCCGCCTCCGCAGGCCGCCACTGCTTCGGTGACCGCTTCGAGTCGTCGCTGGTTCAGACTCAGCGGACGTTCCAACGCTCCCTCACCTGCGTCGTTGGCCTGGTCGGTGGCGTCGGGGTCGGATACGCCGTCGGTTGCCAGTCGAGCCAGTGCATCTCGAGCCAAAGACCTGAACCGCAGATAGCGGCGAGAGATCAGTTCGCGTTCGGGGTGCTCGGCCAGCCAGTCACCGCCGCGTCGAAGCAACTTGTCGACCTCGTCCGAGCCGATCCAATAGTGCTTTCTTCCGTCGAGGACCGGGAGCAGGACGTAGAGGTGCGCTAGCGCATCTTTGACGGTTTGACGTCCGGTGAGGTTGAGCGAGACGTAGTTGCTGTCACCCCAGCTTTCGAATTGGGGGTCGAGCGGCAGCGGTGTGGTCCTGACGTCCCAGCCGAGAGGCTCGAACAGCCGCACGATGATGTTCCCATCTTTGGTTCTCGGGATTGGGACCACTGGAAGGTCGATTTCCAACTGTATGGGTTGGTCGACCAGCTCCGGCTTTGTCTCGCACGTCCCGGCCATCGCCGTGCCGTACAGCTTGCCCAACGCCACCGACAGCATCGAGGAGGCCACGTAGGGACGGTCGTTTACATACGGTTCGAGGTTTGGCGCCGCTCGCTTCCCTCCGACCTTTCGGCTCAGCCGAACCGGGTCAACCTCGACCAGCAGCGTGGCCGTGGTGCGTTCAGCGGACACTTCGGGATAGAAGACGTGGGCTCGGCCACCACCGACCTCAATTGAGCGGACGCGATCCGGATGCTTGTGTAGTAGGAAACCGAGGTCTGACGAGTTCGGCCCGACACAGGTGATGGAGACAAGCACCGATCCAGTCAATCAGATCGCGGTCGGCGACATTCGACAATTCGGCTACTGCCGGTGCCTCGTGGTCGAGTGAGCATGTTCCGATCAGTGATTCATTAGGCGAAGCAGTCCGTCGAGGCAGCCGTTCCACCCTGCTTCGAACATGTCGCGGACGGCGGCACCGGGGATGCGGGTTTGATTGACTATGACCAGCGTTCCCGTTTCGGTTGCCGTGAATGTCACCTCGACCAGGCTTGGGGCCGTGTTCGGATCTGCCGGTTCAACGCCCCAGGTGTAGCGAAGGAGGTGCGGCGGCTCGATTGTCTCAAAGACACCGGAGATCCAGGTGATCGTTCCATCGGGGAGGGCGTTGGCGATGCGATATGACCCACCGGCCCGTAGATCAATATGGGCTTCGGGGCAGGTCACCCCGCTCCCTCCCCACCATTGAGGAATCTGATCGGCTGAAGTCCAGGCTTCGAACACCCGGGCCGGTGTCGATTTGATTTCTCGGTTTACCGTCAAGGACTGTTGCGGCGATGACGGAGCGGATGAGGATTGCGTTGAGCTCATTGATCTTCCCCCTCGAGGTAGTTCTGCAGGCCGTCTAGACGCTGGTTCCAGAAGGCGGTTTGGGTTTGGATCCACTCATCGGCTTCCTGGAGGCGCTCCGGTATTAGCCGGCAGTAGCGGGATCGGCCAACCCTCCACTTGTGGACGATTCCGGCGTCCTCCAGTACGGAAACATGCTTTGACAGCCCGGGCATGGTGAGGTCGAACGGCTCGGCCAGTTCGGTCAACGTGGCTTCGCCATGACTTAGCCGACTCACGATTCGACGCCGGGTTGGATCGCTTAGGGCACCGAAGACTCGATCAAGCTCCGATGCCCCTGCCGCCGCTGCTGTTTCTGCCGTTGCCATTGATCGATAGTATACCATATGGTTTACTAAACCGATTAGCTAAGTGTTTCAGCTACGTGGTTCCCAAGTCGGACAGCTAGGAGAAGACATGACTGACAGCAATCCAGAATTCAACGGCGAGTGTGCTTTCGCCGTGAGTGTAGGAAAGACCGGAGTTCCCGGATCACCAAATCATCGGCTTGTGGCCAACGGCCGCACGTACCAGTTCAAGAACGGCGTAGCCCGATTCCTGTTCAAGACTCTGCCCAATCGGCCGGGCAAAGCGGCGTCGGTCTGGGCCACCCGCTAGTACGACCGATACCGGTGCTTCGGCCCCCTACGGCAAGATGTTGTCGTAGGCCCAACGGTTGTAGTGAACGTCGTCGCCCAGGGCGTGAATGGTGGCCTGGTCGGCTGGAATATGCCGCCAATCGGGTGGAGGCCCAAAGTCGTACAGGCTTCGAAGAAAGATGCGACGAGCCTGACTGGCCTTCACTCGAACGGCCAAGTCCTCTACATCCCACTGTGTGTGCACCATGGTTTGCATTTCGGCTGCGGTGTCAGCGTGGGCCGGGTTGTCGGCCAGGTTGGTCAGCTCGTCGGGGTCGCTGGCCAGGTCGAACAGTTGGGCCGGGTCCACCCCGCTCCAGTTGAACTTGAGCGAGCCCTTCTTGACCATGAGGATTGGGGCTTGAGCCCCCTCGGCCAGGTTCTCGCCGTACACGACGTCATCGTCGGGGTTGACGGTTGGTTCGCCGGTGGCCGTGACCAGCGGAACAAGCGATCGGCCGGGCAGCGCCTCAACCGGTTCGACCAGCCGTTCGTCGGAGCGTCCCGACGCCAGGTCGAGGAACGTCGGCAGCAGATCCACCAGCGAGGCGTTGGCGGTGATTCGCCGCGCTGGAACATGCTCTGGCCAGGCCACCATGAGAGGGATACGCGACGCTTCTTCGTAGAACACCCGCTTGTACCACAGGCCCCGCTCACCCAACATGTCGCCATGGTCGGTGGAGAACACCACCACCGTGTTGGCGGCCAGCTTCGTTTCGGCCAGCGTGTCCAGCAACGATCCGACCAGACGGTCGACATAGCTAACCGAACCGTAGTAGCCGTGACGGGCGATTCGGATCTGCTCGTCGGTCGGTTGAAAGTCGACAAGGCCGTACTGCAGCAGGAGCCTGAGACTGTACGGGTCGTGGCCACCGTGAAGGTCACCGGCGCTGACCTTAGGCATGTCGATCTCGTCGTGGTCGTAGCGGTTCCAGTCCTCGTGGCCGCACTGGTACGGGTCGTGAGGGTGGGTGAACGACACGGTCAGGTGCCAGGGTTGGTCTTTGTCGACGCCGATGTTGCGGGCCAGGTCGAACAGTTTGCGGCGTGCCCGGTGCAGCACCTCTTCGTCGTAGTCCATCTGCACGTTGCGGGTGACCGGACCGGCTTTGGTGAACGAA
>JAHDFR010000252.1 GCA_020628065.1 Acidimicrobiales bacterium | reverse complement strand
CGGGTTCCTCCGCGCCCTCGCCGCCACCGCCACCGCCATGCCCTGGTCCCAACGGGTCCAAGTCACCGCCATCGGCCTCGACCTCGCACCCACCACCACCATCCACATCCCCGACGACCCAACCGCCTGGGCCGAACAGACAGCCCGCGCCCACCAAGCCGCTGCAACCAACGCCACCGCCCCCGCGCGAGAACTTCGCGTCACCGGACCACTCCTCGACCACCCCACCGTTGTCCTGATCGGGCCTGATCACGCCGGCATCGCCCAACACCTCGCACCCATCGCCGAGCTCGCCAACTCCCAACTCGTCGTCATCGCCGCCACCGACCTCCCCACCGAACACCGCATCACCCTCGACCACACCACCGCCACCCTCGAACCCTCTGGCCTTACCTTCACCCCACACCACGCCGACCCGACCGTCGTCGCCGACATCGACACCGTCATCACCGACACCAACCGCACCCCCGAACCAGCACCACCCACAACCGGCGAAGAACCCGCCCCAACGGCACCGACTACCGAGCTCGGCGAGCCCAGCACCGAGATGCTCGACTTCGTCGACCAGATCCTCGAGCCACAGCCGGTCGAGCTCGCCATCCTCCGCCCCGACCCCACCGTCGACGGCGCCGAACTCTCCGCCATGCAGGCCTCGATCCTCGGCTACCTCGCCCTCCACGAACGCCCCACACGAGAACGAGTCCAAGAGACCTTCTGGGGCAGCCACGACGACCCCGCCGGCACCACCAAACAACGCGCCGCCGACAACATGATGTCGAAGCTCCGAGCCGCCCTCGGCACGACCGACACCGGCGAGTCACGCCTCCAGTACAAGGACGGCGTCTACACCCTCCACGACGTCGGCTGCGACTGGAACCGCTTCGAACGACTCACCGAACGAGCCCGCTTCGCCACACCCACAGACAAACACCGACTTCTCGCCACCGCGCTCGAACGCCTCAACGGCGAGCCCGCCATCCACGGGGGCCGACACTGGCGATGGCTCACCGACAACCCCGACTGGTACCTGACGACTATCGCCCCTCGGATCGTGACGACCGGCCTTCAGGCAGCTGACTCCGGCGGCATGTCGGACGTGGTCACTGGACTGGTCTGCCGCGCGTACGAGGCGGTCCCAGGCGACGCACGGCTCGAGGAGATCCTCCGGCGAGCTGCCGAAAGCGACCGGCGGGCGGCGCAAGCTCTGGATGGGGCGGAGGCTGCATAGCGGTTGAGTAGCGAGGGCAGCGGTTGGCCGCGTAGAAGTCCCTTTGGCCTCAAGCGGCTTCGTGTCGAGCGGCGCTTGTTGCGATTAGGTGAGCCGCTGGTCAAGGTCGGGCCGAGCGACCCTTGGGAACGGTGCGTGCGTCAGAGCGTCGGGTCGACTCAAATGAAGGCCGATGGATGCTTTGAGAAGTCCGGCGCCGAAGGCGACCAACTTGGGGGCCCGCCGAATGGATGGCCAGAAGTGCTATCCAGCTGGTCGGGAGGGCGGAGCCGTAGACCCGGCACGACCGAACCGATGACATCTCCATGGTCACCAGCGCAGCTGGTCTGGCGCCGAAGCCGCTTCCGAACACACCCTCGCCCAATGGGCAACCAGCGGGTGCCGAAGCCAGCGATGATGTCCGCAGCGCTACCCGATGGTGTTCGCTCACTCGGCACCCCGCCTCCTGACCTGGCTGCGGTTGTCGGCTGGATCGAAGGCCAACCGTCCGCCCGAGATCGGTTGCGCTGGACACTTCGGGACGCCCTCGACTCCTTGCTAGATGGTCAGCACACCGGGCGGTGGCACTACCTCCACCTGTCCAAGACCGAGAAGACCCACCTCGGCACGACGATCGAGATCATGCTGACCCGGGAGTTTCAGATTCCCGAGGGCGAAGACCTCGACTGGCGGATGGCTGGCATCGACGTCGACTGCAAGTTCTCAAAGGACTACGGGAAGTGGGAGATACCTCGGGAGATGTATCTGGCAGCGACTATCGAGACCCGATCGGGGGTAGCGGATCAGGTCGCGATGCTGGTGTGGCTAGACGACGATCGCAGCAGGTGGGCTGTCGGATTCGTTCGAGTATCTGACGCGCTGCTCTCCGGCTCGGCGAATGGAGACGACAAGCGAAAGCTCAACGAGCGCGGCTTGGAGTCGATCCACTGGCTCTGGGGTGGTCCCCAAGACGACCTGCCGCCCAATCAGCTAAATCAGTTGGCTGACGAGGTCCGAGAGAGAATCCTCGGGGCTAGTCGGCTAAGTGGCCAGAAGCGAGTCAACGCCTTGCTGGAGGAGTTCAACGGCCGGAAGGTCCACCGTGCGACAGTCTTGACCGTCGCACAGCAAGCTGACCCGATGAAGCGGCCGCGGGACTCACGCCTCCCTAGCAACCTCGGCAACAAGGGCTTCCTAGTTCTGGGTCATCAAGACGCTGATCCCCTCATCTCAGCGATGCTCGGACTGCCGGTCGCTACGAAGGGGGAGTTCGTACCGGTGCGAGTTGTTCAAGTCGACCCTGCCGACAGTCGGCTCAAGGTCCGAATCGGCGACGCAAATTGGGCGGTGGCCGGACCCGGTGACCCGCCGGTTCCGGCACCTCGGCTACCAAGCAAGCAGCCACCCGAGGGATGGGCGAACTACCTTGGGAGGTTCGACGCCAAGTAGGAGCCGATCGCCTTTCCGAGCAGAGGTGGCACTGCGTTGCCAATCTGCCTGGCGATCTCGATCTTCTTGCCCTCGAATACGAACGAGTCAGGAAAAGACTGCAGCCGAGCAGCCTCGCGATGCGAGATCACACGGTCAGCGGTCGGATGCAGGTACCGGCCTTTCTCCGGCTTGAAGAACTCGGTCCTGATCGTCGGCGATGGACGGTCCCACCACATGCGGCCCATTACGTCAGTCGTCCCCGTGGGCTTGTTGAGCCAGCACGCTGGAGTTATGTCCGGCCGCAGGGCCATCAGGTCGAATCGATTGCCGCCTGGAGGAATAGTCCGGTAGCGCTCGAGAGAGATGGGCCGCGGCGATCGCCCGAAGTGAAGGTGCTGGCTAGATCCGTCGGCGGAGATGTGTGGCTCAAGCCCTTCCGTGCGGGCTGGCAGATCCGCTATCGCGTCCCTCACTGTGACGTGAGGGCGTCCGGAGGCTGCGTCGGGCCCGTGCGTAGGTTTCGGCGGCCACTCCAACGGACCCGAGTCGCGCACAGCTACCAAGATGCCGCGGCGTCGGCTCTGTGGAACGCCGTAGTCCGCTGCGTTCAGCACCCCGAACGCAGCGTCCCGATAGGGCATCAGCGAGTCTTCCGAGCGAAGGAGCCTGAGCAACTCCGCAAATTGGGCGGAGCGTTGGAACTCCGGGACGTTCTCGATGACGAATGCCTTCGGCTGCAGAATGCGGACCGCATCGAGGTAGTGCTTCCAGAGCCCGTTGAGCTGGGCGCGGCTTACGTCGTCTCGGTCTCGACCGAGGGGGCTGAAGCCCTGGCAGGGCGGCCCACCGATAACCACGTCCGCCTCGGGATAGACCGGGCCGTACTCAATGTCATTACCGAACACCTCACACCCAAAGTTGCGTCGGTAGGTCTCGGCTGCAGCATCGTCGTTCTCGACTGCGTACACAGGCTCGAAACCTTCGTCCGCAAGCTCGAAGCCGAGGCTCAGCCCGCCAGCACCGGCGAAGAGATCGAGGGTGCGGATCCGCTCCCGCTTCGTCATGTCCACAAAACTACACTCCTGTAACTCGTCGTGCTCCCGAGTCTCGCAAGCGTCTGTGACAGTCTTGACCGTGCGGAATCTCGGCGACCGATGCGCCCGGGCTGACAAGGAACCGGTTCAGGTTTGCAGCCTTGCTGGTGGGCATCGAGGGGGATCTGCATCGGCGCGGACGAACGATCGCCGGCCCACCGCCTGCTGCACTTGAACGTCGCGAGCGAAACACGCAACCGGGGTGGTGGCGTACAGGGTGGCGTACAGGAACGACGAAACCCCAGGTCAGAACCTCGGCGTGAGGCTCT
>JAHDFR010000251.1 GCA_020628065.1 Acidimicrobiales bacterium | reverse complement strand
TGCAACAGCACGAACACAAAAAGGGTGGCAGCGACGACCGGGGCCAACCGAACCAACCAACGAAGGGCGAACGCGCTCCTGCGGTGCGCCGTCCATCGAAGCGAAAGACCGGCCGTAGCCTCGGATGTTGCATCGCCCATCACTGCTGTATCGGATGGCCGAACCGGCTACTGGAGTCTTAACCGCCCTATTGTCAACGATGCCTGTTGGCGGCGCCTCGCTACTTGTAGGGCAGATGAACAGACACCACTGCCCCTGAGCCGTCTTCGCTATTCACCGCCTCACATCTCCCGCCGTGCAGGTCAACGATCGTCCGGGCAATGGCCATACCCAGTCCGGCCGAACCCGACCGATCCCCTCGACGGAACCGCTCAAATACATGATCGATCATTCCCGGATCAAAGCCGGGTCCATCGTCGACAATGTCGACACGAGCCATCGCCTGCTCGTTTGAGGTCGACAAGGTGACTTTGGTTGCCCGAGCGGCAGCGTTGCGAGTCAAGTTGTCAACCACCTGGCGAATCAGGTTGTAGTCCGCCGAGACCACAACTGCATCGGACGCCTCCGCTTCGATGACGGTGTCGTCGACGCGGACTGACGCAGCAACCTCCTCCACCAGAAGATCAAGCCGTAACGGGGCCAGGCGGGGCGAGGCTTGGCCTGCCTCCAGTCGGGCGAACTCCAACAATTCGCCCACGCTGGACGACGCCCGTTCGGTGGCGATCAGGATCTCGCTCAACGACTCCCGGTACTCCCCACTGGACCGGTCCCGCGACAGTGCATGGCCGGCCGAGGCCTGAATAATCGACAGTGGGGTCCGCAACTCGTGGGCGGCATCGGCGATGAAGTCCCGGTTCACGTCATGAGCCCGTTCCACCGGTCCACGGAACCTTCCGGCCAAGTACCAGGTAACCGCGGCGGCCACTGCAGCCAGCAGGAGGGAAATGACGATCCATCGCCAGCGGGCGGCGGAAATGGCGGAGTCCTGGCCATCACGCCCTACCACCGTCAACAGAACCTCATTGCCCCCAACCCACTTTCCGGCGGCCAACCATCGTCCCTCGAAGTCGAACTCCCGCACCATGATCCCGGCCCCGGGACCGACACGTACCGACTGGACCAGGTTGTTGAGAGGAGGCTCAATCCAGAACTCACCCAGCGGATCGATCCAGCCGGCGTCGGGGTCGGCGTGCCAGGTGTTGCCCGGCGGACTGGCTTCATCGCCGACGCGCAGGAAGAGCAGGCCGTCGTCCAGGTTGCTCAAGGCCCCGTCCAGGGTCTGAGTACGGGCTTGCTCCGCTTCCCCCCGATACGCCGAAACGGCGACCGGGCAGATCAGCAACAAGGCCAGGAGCAGCGCTCCGACCGAGAGGCGTCGCTGTCTGGATCTGGTTTCTTCCCTGGCCGCCACGTCAGCTACCTCGCCGCCCTTTCGTCTTATCCAGCGGGTGCCTCATTTGCCAGCTCAATCCGAGACCATCCGGTAGCCGACGCCACGAACCGTCTCAATCGGATCCGGGCTCCCCGGCAGCTCTAGCTTTCGTCGGAGGTTGCGAATGTGGACGTCGACCACGTTGGAAAGTCCATCGTAGTGAGCGTCCCAGACGTGCTCCAATAGATCTTCCCGTCGGCACACGTCACCAAGGCGCCGCATCAGGTAGTCCAGAAGGCTGAACTCTCGCGCTGTAAGTGGAATCATTATGGCGCCCCTCCACACTCGATGAGCCGCCGGATCAAGGCGGATGTCGCCCGCTTCCAGAATGGGCCCGGTGACCGCTTTCGGCCGTCGCAGCAGGGCGCGCACTCTGGCAGCCAACTCCGGATAGTCGAACGGTTTAGTGAGGTAGTCGTCGGCCCCGGCGTCAAGCCCGGCAACTTTGTCCGACAACGAGTCACGGGCGGTGAGCATCAAGACCGGTACGGCGTCACCGGAGTTCCGAAGCTGGCGGCACAATGACGATCCATCGCCGTCCGGGAGACCGAGGTCGAGCACCACGAGATCGTAGGAGTTGACGGCCACCGATTCGCTGGCCGCAGCCAAGGTGGCCACGTGGTCAACGGCATGCCCTTCCTCGACCAGACCTCGAACCAGGACCTTGCCCAACTGACTGTCGTCTTCCACCAACAGCAGACGCATCACTCCAGTGTTGCAGGCCGGCAATGAAGAAACGATGAAGGCCAACTTCATGTTGGTTTAAGCAGCATTGTCTTACTCTGCCAACCATGCTGTTGAATCGTCGGGAGTTTCTGTCTCGTTCGGTGGCCGGAATCGGTTTCGCTCCGAACCGGGAGCCGGTGGACGGTCGGGCCGCCGCAGCCCATCTGGTGCGGCGAACAGCAATGAGTAGTCGACCCGACGTTGTGAATCAGCTGGCTGACATGTCACGCCAAGACATGATTGGTCGCGTCCTCGAACAGTCCGATGGAGCCGACGACGAGCCGTCGCTCGGCGAAGACGACTGGTATCTGGTCGTTGAGTGGTGGTTGGGGAAGATGACCAACGCCGACACGGGATTGACCGACCGCATGGCTTGGTTCTGGCACTCACTATTGACCACCAATGCCTGGAAAGTGCCTTCGGCCCAGTTGGTGGCCGACCAACTCACGATGTTCAGATCGTTGGGCCGAACCGACTTTCCCACCGTCCTGGCCGGCTTCGTCGGGTCGGGAGCGCTGCTCACCTACCTCGACGCGTCGGACTCGACGGCCGCCAATCCGAACGAGAATTTGGGCCGAGAACTCATGGAGCTGTACACCATCGGGCGAGGTTCCGCCCACGATCACTACAGCCAGGACGACGTGCGAGCTGCAGCCCGCGCTCTGGCCGGCTGGGTGGTTGATGACCGTGGACCCGACGGTATGAGCGAGTCCGATGACGTCTATCGCGTTCGGTTCGATCGCCGCAACGCCTTCGTTGCCCCGCTTGTCTTCCAGGGCGTGCAGGCCGACTGGAACACCGAAACAATCGTTGACCACCTGGCCCATGATCCTCGGACGGCCTCCCGGGTGGCCGGACTGCTTTGGAAGCATCTGGTCGGCTTCGAACTGGATTCGGCGTCATCGGAAGATCTCGGGCGTTGGTGGAGTCAGCACGACATGGCCATAGACCCACTGGTGGAGAGAATCCTGTCTACCGATGAGTTCTGGGGGTCGGCCGGGAGCCGCCCGCGGAGCGGGTTGGAGTGGTTCACCTTTGCTTCGTCGGCCACCGGGTTGACCGAGGACTCGTGGTTTCTGGAACGGTTGGAGCAGGTGCCTTACCTGCCCCCCAGCCCCGCTGGGTGGAACGACGGGCAATGGCTCAGGCCGGGTTCCCTGGCTGCCCGCAGCGCGGTCGCTCACTCCATGGATTTAGCCGACCTGGCCGCTGACCACTCGACCATGACGCTTGACGACTCGGTCGACCAGATCATCGACCGCTGCGGACTCCACCCGGTGTCCCAACAAACCCTGGCTGCGCTTCGGCGGACAACGCCGGACAGCGCCCCCGATCACTCACTCAACCCCGAGGGGGCGGCCGCCGCTCGTTGGCGGTTGGCCCTAACCTGCCCGGAGGCGCAGCTGTCATGACAACAACCAGACGACGGTTTCTCACCCGATCTGCGGCTGCTGCCGGCGGTGTGGCCGCCGGGGCGGTAGCCCTCGGGGCTCGACCAACCCGAGGTCTTCCTTTCACCGGCCGCCCAGGTCCGGACACGGCGTTTGATCCATCGACCGACCGCAACAACAACCCGATGCCGGCCGACTCCGAACCGGGTCGGCTAGTACCGGGAGCAGTGGATGGCCGTGTTCTGGTTGTCGTGGATCTCGTGGGTGGCAACGACGGTCTCAGCACGGTGATACCGGCGGGGGATCCTGCATACTTCGACGCCCGACCCAGCCTGGCTGTGCCGCCCGAGGAGGTGTTGTGGCTCGACGACGATGTGGGACTGCACCCGTCGCTGGCCCGCCTCCATGAGCGAGGCATCATCACGGTTGAAGGGTTGGGTCCGATCGACGGGAACCTCT
>JAHDFR010000066.1:15551-24272 GCA_020628065.1 Acidimicrobiales bacterium | reverse complement strand
TCGCTCGGATAGTCCCGGGCGAAGAAGTTGGTCGACCAGTCGGACTCCCCATCGGGGTTGAACAATCCACAATCGGCAATACGGCCACTGGATCCTCCGGTAATACCGCAGAACAGGCTGTATTCGTCGGCGAACACTTGAGGGGCGGACGAGGCTCGAGAATCGATCTGATGCTCGTCGGCCGATTGGGTGACAATGACCCAATGGCCCTCACCTGATGAGTCGCTGTTGATGTGGTCGGCGTGGCCGGCCACCAGCTGGGTAGCAACCTGCAGACGACCCTCCTGGAACTGAGCTCGATCGGCCAGCGGGAAGACGGCTCCTCCGGCTCGAGATGCCGGATCGGCTGGAAGCGCCCCGGTTTCAGCCGGGAAGGGGATGATCTCGGCCACCCACCACGGGTTGCGCTCACCGTCGTCGATCTCAAGTACTCGTGCTTCCACATCGCCGTAGGTGGTCACCTCCAGATCGCTGAGTGATCTGCCGTCTCCTGCCCCGTCAACCGGGCACAGCATGGACACCGGGTCGTCGGCCAAGGCACCCTGGGCACCGTCACCGAGCCCGGTGGTGGGATCCACCAGCACGGCACAGGCCGCCGGAGCGATGATGGTCTCGTCGTCAACCTGGTCGCCGGCCAGGGCATACACTGCACCGCCTCCGATGAGCAGGGCCAACAATCCAGCGGCCACCAGCCAGAAGCTCTGGCGGCTGCCTTGCCCCGGGGCCGCTTGGGAACCGGACATCGCCTCATCCCAGGCAGCGTCGAACACGGCGTCGGCACCCCGCACTTCGCCACGGTTCTGGCGGCGATTGAGTTCCTCGATGATTCTGGATGATTCAGCGTTCATAAGGCCTGGGGCTCACACGAAGATGACAGGGACTGGGTGCTCACTAGACGGCCTCTCCGCTGAGATACTCCCGCAATTTCGCTCGGCTGCGGGAGAGTCGGAGATGCACGGCGTTTTCAGTTAGATCAAGGATATTGGCTACCTCGCTGCCGGTTCGACCCTCAACTTCAGTCATGAAGACAATGGCTCGATCGGTGGGATTCAGGATCTCGAGAAACGACACGTCGGAGGGGTAGGGCTGGTCGATGTCGACGTCGGGACGGATCTTCACCACCACGCCGCGCCAGCGGCCAAGTTTGCGGCGGCGGTTGGCCGCCAAGTTGGCGATGGTCCGTCGAAGATAAGCCCCTGGGTGCTCCAGTGCTGCCAACGACGTCACTTTCAAGACCTTGGCCAGCGCTTCTTGAACCAGGTCGTCGGGCTCGTCCTCGCTCGGACCGACCACGGCGGCATAGGCGCGCAGACCTGGATAGATCTCCCGGAAAATGTCGGCGTCCACATGCTTCGCCATTCCGCCCTTGCCCCATCGGCTGCCTACGAAACTGCCCAGGATGCAGGCTAGCTACGTTTGCCGCCGAAATGATGAACCGTATCGGTCGGCGAATACGCAGACCGACCGGCTTCCTGCTGTCGCTGCGGCGCATGTTCTGGATGTCCAATGTTCACCGGCCTTTCGAGTTTTGACCGAATGGTGGTCAGAGCCAAGACACCACTCGAAGGGCTTTCCTGTCATTGGATACAAGAAAATTTGGTTCAGCCGGTTCAGCGAGGGTTCAGGGCGCTATCGACCAGTTCCATTGGGTGAATGGTGGACACCTCGGCCTGGGCCAGGTGCATGGAACACCCTGGGTTGGCGCTGGCCACCACATCGGGGGCGGCCGCCTCGATAACGCTGACCTTGCGGTCACGAATCTGGCCGGCCAGTTCAGGTTGCAGCACCGAGTACGCACCACCGGCGCCACAGCACAGCCCGTCGTCGTCGAGCTCTACCAACTCGCGCACAAACGGCTTGAGGACCACTCGGGTCGCCTCATGGACCCGCTGTACGTGACGGAGATGGCAAGGGTCTTGAACCGCTACCCGCAGATCGACCGCCTTTCCGCCGGACGTGGCGAAGGCTTCCTCCAGCTTGTCGACATGATCGGCCAGGAACTCGCTAACGTCATACACCCGTTGAGCGAACGCCGCTGCCTCGTCGGTGCCCAGAAGATGGCCGTAGTCTTTCATGGCCGCCCCGCAACCGGCCGAGTTGACCAGGATCGGGGCGGCGGCGAACTGCCCCTGGCTGAGCGATCGCATCATTGATTCGGCCAACGAACGAGCGTCACCGGTCATTCCGGCGTGGGTTTGCAGCGCCCCGCAACACGGTGCCATGTCGCTGGTGGGGGTCACCCCGAAGCCGGCGGCTTCCAACACCCGTTGGGTCGCCCGGTGGACGTCGCGTTGCCAGGCGTCCATCACACAACCGGTGAACATCAACACGTCTGTACCCGAAGCCGTCAGAGGCTCCTGACGGACCGGAATCTTGTCCGGCAGTCCGAGCCGTTTCGGCACAAGCCCGGTCTTGGCCACCACTGCCAACGCCGCCGAACCGGTTTGCAGTAAACGCGGGTTGGCCAGCGGCTTGAGGGCCAGCTGCTGCCACCGGGGTGTCATCTTTCCAGCGTCAACCAATGTCTCCCGTGTCTGTTCCATCAGGTGGCCGTAGGGCACGCTGCTGGGGCACGCCGGTTCACATCCGCGGCACTGTACGCAGGTGGAGAAGGCATCAACCACTTCGGAGGTGACGGGAGCATCGTTGTACTGCACCTCCCGCATGAGCTGGATTCGACCGCGAGGCGACATGGTCTCATCGCCCGTGACCCGGAAAGTCGGACAGTGAGGAAGACACAACCCACACTGCACACAGCTGTTGAGATCGTCGTCGTCGAGTTTGAGATCCATCAGGAACCTCCTGTCGGGTTCGAAACCCCCGGGCGTCGACCGGGATTGAGTCGATTGGCCGGGTCGAATTGTTCCGAGACCCTGTCAGTCAAGGCCTGAACGCCCGGATCAAGCGGCCGGTGAGGCTGGGGCTGCGACGCCCACACGGTTCCCACCCCTATCGAGGCCAACCAGGGCTGGTCCCCGAACTGGGCGGCGTCGGCCAACTCGCTCGGTTTGAGCGACCAACGGTGGGTCGGTGTCTCCGGAGGGCCTTTGGTTTCGGTGAACGAGCCGATGGCTTCCAGCCGACGCTGTTCGGCCTCAACCCCCGGAGGGTGGCCTTCGAGCTGAACCCATGTCTGCCGACCGTCCCACAGAATCGCCCCCGGTTGAAGCACCGTGTCGAGAATGGCGAACGGGTCGACGTTGTCGGACACCAGCCAGCGTGTCAACGCCGGGATCGGATTGGTCCGCAGAATAAACTCGGCCAGACAACCGAGGGTTCCCAAAGCACCGACCATCAGCCGGGGTATGTCGAAGCCGGTGACGTTCTTGACCGTCGGACCGCCACCGGTGATGATGCGACCCTGATCGGACACGTAGCGAACTTGGAGCACAGCTTCACGCACCCGACCACGGCCGAGAACAAACATGGAGTTCTCACCCACAGCCACCGCACCGCCAACCGTTCCTCCCCGTTCGGGAAGCCCGGTCCGCTGGCCTTGCTCGGCGAGAGCGGCATGCAGTTCAGCCACCGTGGTGCCGGCTCGGACTCTGACCGTCATCTCGTCCGGTACGTAGTCGACAATGCCGGTGGGAGCGGTCAGCACCCTTGCCGCCGGGTCGAGCGCTCCACCAACGCCCCACCGGGTACGACCTCCGGCCACCGCCACCAGTCCGGAGTCACGTTCACCGACCTCTTCAGCGAACGACAATAGGGCAGGATCGTTCACTTCGAGCGCTCTGGTTGCGGTCATACCCACACCTCGTTCGACACCCGCTTAAGTGCGGCGATGTCAGCGCAGCTGTGACCGGTTGGGATGACTTTGCCGGGATTGGTTCGACACCCCGGGTCAAACGACTGTCGCAGCCGATTCTGATGTTCCAGGTCGTCGTCCGTGAAGAACTCGTCCATGAACTTCTGTTTCTCCAGCCCGATTCCGTGCTCACCGGACAGCACTCCCCCGGCGTCCAGACACACCCGCAGAATTTCGGCTCCGGCGGCGTGCACCCGATCGAGGACACCCTCTTTGCGGGCATCGAAGGCCAACAGGGGATGAAGGTTGCCGTCACCGGCGTGGAAAACGTTGACCACCGTGAGGTCGTGGCGCTCGGCGATCTCGTACACCTTCTCCAGCACGTCGGCCAGAGCCGACCGGGGCACGACGGTGTCGTGAAGGTAGTAGTCGGGGGCGATTTGGGCCACCGCTCCGAAGGCAGTCTTGCGACCCTTCCACAGCGCCGCCCGTTCAGCTTCGTCGGCGGCCACCCGCACTTCGAGGGCACCCTGCTCGCGCCCGATCTGGGCGATGCGCTCGGCATCAACTTCGATGGACTCGGCCAGCCCGTCGACTTCAGCCAACAGAACAGCGCCGGCGTCGGTCGGGTAGCCGGCCTGCACGTAGTTCTCCACCGCCTGAGTGATCCGTTGGTCCATCACTTCCAACGCCGCCGGCACAATGCCGTCGGCGATGATTGAACTCACCGTGGAAGCGGCGTCGCCGATGGAGGCAAACGACAACAGCAGTGTCTTCACCGCCGGCGGATTGGGGGTAAGCCGAACACACACCCGGGTGGCGATTCCAAGCGTTCCCTCGCTTCCGATGAACGCCCCCCGAAGATCGAGCCCGGCCGGTTCGGCGTCCACTCCACCCAGCATCACCGCGTCGCCCGATGGGAGCACGACTTCGATGGCCAGTACGTGAGAGTTGGTGACCCCATAGGCAAGACAGTGGGGTCCACCGGAGTTGTTGGCCACGTTTCCGCCGATGGTGCAGACCTGCTGGCTTGACGGGTCGGGGGCGAAGTGAAAGCCAAGCGGTTGAAGGTGTTTGGTTAGATCAAGGTTGATGACTCCGGGCTCGACCCAGGCCACCCGGTTCTCCACGTCAACTTCCAGAATGCGGTTCATCTTGGTGACGGCAACCACGATGGGAGCCCCCAGAGGAATCGCCCCTCCGGCCAGGCCGGTGCCGGCTCCGCGGGGGACGATGTTGCGTTTGTGTTCCTTGGCGATGCGCATGATGGCCTGAACCTCCTCGGTGGAGGTCGGATAACACACCGGCCCCGACACACCACCGTCGAACACCGAGGCATCGTGGCCGTGTAACGAACGATGGGCCCCGTCGATGCGAACCCGATCGGCGCTCAAGGCGTCGGAAAGCAGACGGACGACAGGATCAGCCGCCGCGTCCTGCTGAGCGTCGCGGAGTCCTTGCGGTGTGATCCGCCGGCGAACCGAGCCGAGAAATCCAGCCATGTTATGTTCTCCTCGTTCCTTCGTGGGTCCCTACTGGTTCTCTGCTAGCTGCGATCTAGCTCTTGGCCTGCATGCCGGCGGCGGCTATGCCGGCCAGGGCGGCCTTTTCGTCATTATCGGAGGTGTCGCCGCTGATGCCGACGGCTCCGATGTGGTTGCCCTCATTATCGACGATGATGAGTCCCCCGGCCACCGGCACCAAGTCACCGCCGATGGCGGAGGCCGCCCCGTTGATGAAGTACGGCCGGTCGAGTGCCATCTGCTCCAGTTGGCGTGAGTTGGCACCAATACTGATGGCCCCTTTGGCTTTGCCTCGGGCCACGTCGACGCGCCCGAACGGAACACCATCCTGTCGGGCCATGGCCTTCAGGTGCCCGCCGGAGTCGAGCACCACCACACACAGGGCGTTCATGCCGGCATCGGCAGCGGCACTCAAAGCCCCTTCGATTATCGTCTGTGCCTGTTCGAGGTTCATGGTCGGCAAGCTTTCGTTAGTGGGCCGGCTGGCGCTTGGCCAGGTGACGGTGGGCGTGCAGGATGGGTTCGGTGTAGCCCGACGCCTGTTCGGTACCGGAGGTGACAAGAGCGCAGGCGGCAGCGAACGCCGGGCCGTCAAAGCCCGGGGCCATTGGGCGGTAGAGGGGGTCGCCCTCGTTCTGACGGTCGACCACGGCGGCCATGCGGCGCATGGTCTCCATCACCTGATCATGGGTCACGACGCCGTGGTGAAGCCAATTGGCCATGTGTTGCGATGAGATCCTGCAGGTCGCCCGATCCTCCATTAATCCGACGTCATTGATGTCAGGCACCTTGGAGCAGCCGACGCCTTGATCAACCCAGCGAACGACATAGCCCAAAATCCCCTGGGCGTTGTTGTCCAGCTCGGCTTGAACATCGGCCTCGGTCCACGAGGCCTGCGTGGCCTCGTCGGCCAGCGGGATGACCAGCAGATCGTCCACCTTGGCTCGGGGTCCACCAGCGGCCAGCGCTTCGAGGCGGGCTAACACGTCGACCCGGTGATAGTGGGTGGCGTGCAGTGTGGCGGCGGTCGGCGAGGGGACCCAGGCGCAGTTGGCTCCGGCTTGAGGATGACCGATTTTCTGTTCCAGCATGTCGGCCATCCGGTCGGGAGCGGCCCACATGCCTTTGCCAATTTGCGCTTTGCCCCGGAGGCCACACGCCAGGCCGACATCGACGTTCCAGTCCTCGTAGGCGCCGATCCACTGCTCGGCTTTCATGTCGCCTTTGCGGACGACAGGGCCTGCCTCCATGGAGGTGTGGATCTCGTCGCCGGTTCGATCAAGGAAACCGGTGTTGATGAAGACCACCCGGTCGGACACCGCCCGAATGCACTCTTTCAGATTGACCGTTGTGCGGCGCTCCTCGTCCATCACCCCGACCTTGACGGTGTTGGCCGGCAAGCTGAGGATCTGCTCAACTCGGGTGAAGACCTGATCGGCGAAGGCCACCTCGTCCGGGCCATGCATCTTGGGTTTAACCACATAGATGGAGCCGGTGCGGGAGTTCGTCTGCGACGCCAGGCCCTGCTGGGCACACAAGACGGTCAGCAGAGCGTCCAGCAGCCCTTCGGGAATCTCGTTGCCGTCACCGTCGAGTACGGCCGGGGTGGTCATGAGGTGGCCGACGTTGCGAACGAGCATGACCGCCCGGCCGGGAAGGGTCGTCCCTGTTCCCGTCGGAGTCGAGTAGCTGCGGTCTTCAGCCAAACTGCGGGTGAACGTGTCGTCCCCTTTGGTGACTTCTTCGGTCAGGTCGCCACGGTTCAGGCCAAGCCAGTTTCGATAGGCCAAGGATTTGTCTTCGGCATCAACGGCGGCCACCGAGTCTTCGCAGTCCATGATGGCGGTCATGGCCGACTCCATGATTACGTCACTGACCCCGGCCCGATCGGTGGATCCGATGGCGTGGTCGGGGTCAACTTGGATCTCGATATGCAGCCCGTTGTTGACCAGTAGGACGGCGGTCGGTTCGGCCGGTTCTCCCTGCCATCCGGCCAACTGCGCCGGGTCGGCCAGAGCCGGAGTCAGGGCACCGTCGACGATCTGGTAGGAATCAACCTCGGCGTGCGAGCCGGAAGCCAGCGGGGCCACGTCATCAAGGAACGCTCGGGCCCAGGCGATGACCCGCTCCCCTCGCGCCGGGTCATACGGTCCCGGTGCCGCCGTGTCGCCGAGAGCGTCGGTGCCGTACAGGGCGTCGTACAGCGAGCCCCACCTGGCGTTGGCGGCGTTGAGAGCGTAGCGGGCATTCATGATCGGCACGACAAGTTGAGGGCCGGGCACCGAGGCCATCTCCGGGTCGACGCCGCTGGTGGTGATGGTGAAGTCCGGGCCTTCGGGAACGAGGTAGCCGAGCTCCTCCAGGAACGCTCGGTACTCGGCCATAGTGACAGGAACCGAGCGTTCGCCGTCTCGACGATCTCGATGCCACCGGTCGATGGCGGCCTGCATGTCGGCCCGGATCTGCAACAGCTCGGCGTTGCGAGGTCCGAAGTCGGCCACGATGGCGGCCAGCCCGTCCCAGATCTGATCGGCGGTTACCTCGGAGCCGGGCACCACCTCATCTTCGACAAAGGTGGCGAGGGGCGCGCCCACCTGGAGGCCGGAGCGTTCGACGTACGGGAAGTCCAGCGAGGAATCCAACGAGGAGTTTTTGGGGCGAGAGTCGACGTCCATGAGCCCTATTGTTGACTGTTAACAGTTGACTGTCAACCTAAATCGACTATTCTTCGTCTGTATGGCAGCCCGTCCCACGCGAACCAATGGCATCGGTGCCCTCGGCGTGCCGTCCGACCTCGGCCACGCCGTCGCCACGTCCCTCAGGGATCGAATCCTCGACGGAACTTTCGCTCCGGGCGAACGTCTAGTGGAAACCGACCTGGCCGAGATGTTCGGCACAAGTCGAGGCCCGATACGCGACGGACTCGGCCACCTGGAGCTGAGCGGCCTGGTGGTAACCGTTCCCCGCCGGGGTTCCTTCGTCGCCAAACTGACCCCGGACGACATCGCCGAAATCTACTCGCTGCGCTTGTCGCTGGAAAACCTGGCTATCAGCAGGGCAATCGAACGTTGTGACGCCGGCGAACTGGCCGACCTAACCGATGCCTTGAGCGACCTCCGCCACGCCGAGGAAGCAGGCGACCGACGCAAAGTGGCTGACGCCGACATGGCCCTTCACCGCGCCATCGTCAGCAAGGCCAACCACGACCGACTGGCGACGGCCTGGGAACGTCTGGCCGACCAGACCCTACTGCTGATGACCGAGCTGGCCGAGGTCGCCCCCGAGGTCCAGGCGGCCGCCGGCGACCACGCCGACATCGTCGAATATATGGTGGCCGGTCAGACCGACAAAGCGTGCGCCGCCATGACCTCCCACCTGACGACAGCCCAACAGGCCATCACCACTCAACTCTCGAAGCGGACCGAGTAGCAGCCACTCAGAGCCCCG
>JAHDFR010000066.1:0-15451 GCA_020628065.1 Acidimicrobiales bacterium | reverse complement strand
CGTGTACGAAGCCGGGCTGGCGACGCTGCGTCGCTTCGGCTTGGAGATTCGGGAGTATCCGCTAACGAGAAGGCCCGACGCCGAGCTGAGGGCCAACCCCGAGGCCAGAGCGGCCGACCTTATGGCCGCGTTCGCCGATCCGGCCATCACCGGTATCTTCGCCTCCATCGGCGGTGACGACTCGGCTCGAATCCTGCCGTACCTTGACCCTCAGGTCATCGTCGACAATCCCAAGGTATTCATGGGCTACTCCGACACCGGGACTCAGTTGCTGTTCGCCCATCAACTTGACCTGGTCACCTTCAACGGGCCGGCCGTCATGGCCGGGTTGGCTCAAGCATCCGCCTTTCCGGAACTGGAACAACACATTCGAGCGATCCTGTTCGAACCAACGCCCACCTACGAATACTTGCCGTACCCGAACTGGGTTGGGGGCTACGTGGAGTGGAGCCAGACCGATGACCCGGCTGCGGTCGGTGAACTCGTTCCTCACGACGGGTGGCGATTCATCAACGGTGAAGGCCCGGTTCGAGGGCCACTGGTAGGTGGCTGCATAGAGGTGTTGGAGTTCCTGAAAGGCTCCCGCTATTGGCCGACCGAAGAGTGGTGGGACGGCCGAATCCTCTTTCTCGAAACCTCCGAGGATGTCCCCTCGGTAGAACAGGTTCGGTACTGGCTGTTCAACTACGGGGTGCAGGGCGTGCTAGGTCGTTTGAACGGGCTGATGTTCGGCCGGGCCCGCGGCTACACCGACGATCAGAAGTCGGCGCTGGACAAAGCGATCCACTCGGTCGTGGTCGAAGAATTCGGTGCCTCCCACTTGACCATCGCCACCAATCTCGACTTCGGCCACACCGACCCGCAGTGGATCCTCCCGCTCGGCGTCACCGCTGAATTAGACCTTAGCGAGGGTCGGTTTCAGCTACTCGAACCGTCCGTCGAGTGAGCTGGCAGAGCCAATCGACGGCAAGCTGGCTTGCGTCGAGCTCAGCCACCCGCGGTGGCATCTCGGACATCCGCTGGACCGATACCCATCGTCTACGGAACGACACGCTCCAACACATCCAAGCGGATGAGACTGGTGGACTCGATACCTTCGTCGTCCCGTGCCACCGCTTCGAAGACAACAGCGGCTTCGGTCGACGTGGTGTTGATGACCGTCAATTCGAACGTTTCGCTGGCCAATGAGGCCCGACACCCATGATCGTCTTCGGTGCAGGTGACACGGTCCAACCGGATGACGTCGGACGATTCACTTTCGGGCCCGACTTCAAACTGTCGGTCGCCTCCCGCTGGCGTAGCGCCAACCACCCGCAACTCAACTTCATCCGGCAGACCCCATGCCCCGTAGACCACCCGCAAGTCGTTGATGCCCGGAGCCAGCATGACCTGATTGGCCCGGCGCGACTCCTCGGGAAAGCCAAACACCATGAGCGCAACAGGCACCAAGCCCACCAAAGCCAGGGCGGCCAGTGACGGCACCAACAGTAGGCGCAGAACGAAACCCGGAATCGGGGAGCGAGTCGCCGCGTTCAACGGGCTCACGCTAGTCAGCTTCGGCCACCGGTAGCGCTTGGCGAAACAGGCCCTCGGGGATCGGGGCATCGCAACGGATAAGGGCCAGGTGCCATGACGGCGATGCTCCGAGGGCCCACCGCAACCCGGCCGTCACCTTCCCGCCGGCGTCGGCCATGCGGTCGTTTGGCTCAACTCCGAGCTGCGATCGCAGATCGGCCGGAATGGTGGCTACGGCCGCCTCGAACAACAGCCGATAGCCGATTTTCACCGGCGGGCTGAGCGGCGGGTTCCGAAGAAACGAAACGGCATTGGCTTGAGCGTTCGTTGCCACTCGGTCTTGGTGGTTGAGGATCCAATCTCTCAGTTCGTTCGCCGTCTCCGGCAGCGGATCTGCGCCCAGCAGACGCCCGACCTTTGTCTGTTCAGCCACGAACCGGTTGGCATCGGCCTCGTCCAACGGTTCAGGTCCGAACGCCTGGTAACAGGTGAGGAACGAGTCGGTCAGCACGTTGTGCACCCAGGCCGCCATCTCCGGTCGGGCCGCACTGTACGGTAGGTTTCGTTCCGAGGTTCCTTTCACCGGGCGGTGCGCCCGACGAACCACCTCCACTGCCGCTTCGACTTCCGGCATGGCCCCATACGTCGTTTCGGTCACATACACCGAGGTGCGCGACAGCCGCCCCAGCGGGTCGGTTCGATAGGTCGAGTGATCCTCCACGCCGGCCACCACTTCGGCGTGGGCGGCCTGGACAACGAGCGCTCGCACTCCCCCGGCGAAGACCGAGGCGTCGCCGAGGACCCGCCACGACACCGAGTCGGGCCCGAGCAGGCCCGGATCGCCCCGATAGTCGAGCGTGTTGGCCAACGGCGTGGGGCCGTGGGAGAACAGCCCGGTCATGGCCGACACCACCGGGTCCCTCAGCTTGCCGACGATGGCGGTCAAACCCGACTCGTCATGCTCAGACCTACTCTCGGATTCACGCTCAGACACGCTGTCTAGTAACGCTCAATGACAACGTCCGGAGGCGGGGTGACGGCCGGACCGTCGGCCCGGTTGACGTGGTAGGTCGATTTTGCAAAGTCGAGCCGGTCATCATCACCGAACACCGGGTCGACCAACCAAAGGTCAATGCCGTGAGCGGCGGCCAGCTCTCGCTTGTCGTTGCGGTCCCGAGACCGGGTGCTGGGTGACAGCACCTCAATGAACATCACGACGCTGTCCAGCGTGCCTGACTCGCTGTGCAGCAGTGTTGACCGCTGCATGAGAACAGCATCAGGGATGATGGTGTCGTGATCGGAAAACCGAAGCTCGACGTTGGTGAAAATCTTCCAGCGCGAGGCCTCAACCTGTTCGGAAATGGCTTCGAGCGCGTCAACCAAGGCCACTTCGTGCCCCGGCGCAGGGGCGGCGTTCATAACGACGGATCCTGACAGTTGCTCGATCCGCAGATCCGGGTACTCAGCCCGAAGCGAATCCACGAATTGACGCGGATCGCTCCGCAACTCAGCGCTGTCGTTGATCGTCAGGCCCATCTCCAAAACCGTACCATCGGCATCTGACACAGTCCGGGCTGAGCAGCTAGGCCGGCTGTTCGCCACTCATGCCGTTGATCATGAGATGGGTGAACGACTCGATGCTCTCATCCAGACTGGCCTTGGTCGTACCCATGTCGTCGGCCACCTTGTCCAACAGCCCGGACAGCTGAACCAGGCCCTGAATGGAAGCCCAGCAGAAGGTGCAGGCGGCGTCCACATCGAGCTCCGGATTCAGCTGATCACGGATCTTGATGATCATGGCCTGCAATGCTTCGTACGATCGCATCGATTCGGTCAGGAACTCGCCGTCGGTGTTGCAGACCTGATCATTCACCACCATCACGGCGAAGTGGCCGGGGTTCTCCAATGCGGTATTGACATAGGCTCGACCGCCGGCCAGTAGACACTCGTACGGATCATCGCTTGATTGGAGCGCCTCTTCCAGGGCGTCGGCCAGTGTGCTGTAGCCCTCAGCGGCAAGTGACGTCAGCAGACCTTCGGTGTCGCCGAAATGGTGGGCCGGCGCGGCATGTGAGACGCCGGCTCGCCGGGCCACCTCTCGCAGGCTGAAGCCGGAAGGACCCTTCTCGGCAATCAGCTCAGCCGTGGCCGCCCGAAGAGAGTCCGGCAGGTTGCCGTGGTGGTATGCGCCCTTGGCTGCTGCTTCAACCATGCAGCCACTATACCCACGCAACTTGACACCGTAAAGAAATTTGCTTGACAGTGACAAGATCGAACTTTACAGTGACAACATCCGTTGAACTTGACACTGGAAACTTTGTTCAGAATCGAATCACCGGATCTGCTCCACCCCGCCCGACTCAGAGGGAACTGACCGATGCAAACACAAGAACGACAACCGCTGTCAGACACCGACACGACCACGCCCACAACCGCGACCACAACAAGATTTGAAACACTTCGCCGGCGCACGCCGCTGCTGGTCGCCGTCCTACTGGCCGCCACCGCCGCCCTGGTAGTGCCGTTCCTGACCATGGCTCCGACCGAGTCAGCGTCAACCGAACCCGAAGGCGACGTGTTCACCGCTCGGGATCTGGTTGACGAATCGTTCGTCTCCTCAGTCTCCCCGGTCTTTGTGGTGGCCGAACACGAAGACGGTGACGCACTGACCGCCGAACCGATGCGGCAGCTGCTGGCCGCCGGAGAAGCACTTCGCACCAATGCAGATATCGGGCCGACGCTGTTCAGCTACTTCGACCCCGAGACCGGCCGCCAGGTAACCGGAATCCAGTCGCTGGCCGAGTTGGTGGACGCCGAGCTGGCGGCCACCGGCGGGCTGGCCGACGCCACCGACGCCCAGGTCAAAGAAGCCGGCGCCGCATTGGCCGCCAGGTATGGCGACAGCTCGGACGTTCTCGGCCTCTCAGCCGCTACCACCGTTGACGATGAAGGCAACTTGATCGTCCCCGCCGTCACCATGGTGGTCCTGGCCGACAACAACGAACTGGGATTCGGTAACGCATCGATCACCCTCGGCGGCGGAACCGAGAAAGAAGAGTACGACCGAGCGGTGCAGGACGTACTGCGCACCGCCGAAGGATTCGACGTCTTCGGTGTGGCCATCGACGTCAACCTCACTTCCCAGGAACAGGGGGCAGTGGCCGGGCCGTTCATTGGCTTCACCATCCTGGCCGTCCTGCTGATCGTCGGCCTTACCTTCCGCAGCTACTGGGTCATGGCCACCGTCAGCGTCGCCCTCATCACGTTGATCATTTGGCTAAAGGGCATTTCCAACCTCATCGGACTCAAGGACGATCTGGTTCTCTCGCTCATTGTTCCCATTGCCATGGTGTCGTTCGGTGTCGACTTCGCTTTCCACGCCATCGGCCGCTACCGGGAGGAGCGGGCCGAAGGTCGCCGAGCTCAAGTAGCGGTTACCACCGGACTTGCCGGAGTTTCAGGGGCACTCGTTCTCGCCCTGTTCTCCGACGTTGCCGCCTTCCTGTCCAACGTAAGCTCCGGCATCGAGTCGATCGTGCAGTTCGGCTTGGGAGCCGCTGTGGCACTGGTCGCCGCCTACCTTCTGTTGGGTATCGCCTCGCCGCTGGTTGTTGCCGCCATCGAGTCCTCGGTTCCTGCTCCCACTCCGGGCCGGCGCTCCACCGCCCTGCGCCTGCTGGCCGGGTTCGGGGTTGCGGCGCTGACCATGGCTTCGGTTCTTCTGCTGGTCTTCGTTCTGCCGTGGCTGGGGGTTGTTGTTGCCGCCATCACCGCAGCGGTCACACTGGTCATCCCCTACCTGGTTCAACGCCGACGCCTCAATACCGGAAAGCGCGGCGTTGCCGTCGGCGAGATGACGGTCTCCGACACGACCTCGGCTCTGGCCGGTCCGGTTGGGCGGGCCATCGCCTCACTAGCCCGGCGGCCGTTGATCATCCTCCCCACCGCGGTGCTGCTGACCGTCGGCGCCGCCGGTCTTGCTGTGCAGGTACCGGCCGAATTTGATGTGGAGGACTTCTTCTCCTCCGACACCGACTTTGTCCAAAGCCTGGACCTGGTCGACGTTCACGTCGGTGACCGGGGCGGCGAGCCCGCTCTGATCTACATCGAAGCCGACATGACCGATCCGGCCCAGCTGGCCGCCATCGACTCCGCCCTCAGCGAGGTCCGGGACCTGGAAACCGACGTTCTGGCCCGCACCGGCAACGACGTAACCATCTTCGGCGGCGTACTGTCGGTCTTCGATCAGGTGTGGGAATCCCCGGTGATGACCTCAATCGTCGGTCAACAAACCGGAGTTCAGCTGACCGACGACAACGGCGACCGCATCCCCGACACCTCGGAGCAGATCACGGCGGTGCTTGGCGTGGCGTCCGAAATCGGGATACCACTCGACGAGCAACGACTGCTGCTGACCCCCGACGACGTCAACACCAGGGTTGTCGTCGGCGACTCGGGTGAAACCGGCCGCACGTCGTTCGAGCTGGCGCTGGTCAACAGCCGCAGCCAGGAGTCAGTGGCCGAAGCCCGTACCCTGCTGGAGCCGATCGCCGCCGACCTCAGCGACGAGCTGGGCGGCTCGTTCGTACAGATCACCGGTAGCCCGTTCGTCCGGGAAGCCTCGCTTCAAGCCACCAACGACGCCTTGCAGCTGTCGCTGCCCATCGCCCTGTTCTTGTGTCTGATGGTGTCGACCACCTTCCTTCGCTCCATCCGCTACGGCTTGGCCAGCATCGTGCCCATCATCATGGTGGTGGCCTGGCTGTACGCCTTCATGGAGGTGGCCGGTTACGCCATCAACCTGGTGACCGCCACCATCGCCGCTGTCTCGGTCGGTATCGGTATTGATTTCGCCATCCACTTCATTGCCCGCTATCGGGAAGAGCTGATGCGCAGCGGGAACCGTCAGACGGCGGTGAGGATCGCCGGTGAAGGAACGGGTGTGGCTCTCATCGCCTCAGCCGTCAGCTCGGCCATCGGGTTCGGCATTCTGGCTTTCGCCCCCATGCCCCTGTTCGCCGCCTACGGACTGCTGACCGCACTGATGATCGCCATGGCGCTGACCGCCACCTTGGTGGTGCTACCAAGCGTGTTGGTCCTGGTCACCTCCGACGAGGTTGGCCAACGCGGCCAAGCACGGCCGACGGAAAGCCTGACCATCAACGCCAACGACGCCGACCGTTTCCAGCGGGAGTTGCTGGTCAGCCGGTCGCTGCAAACGGCGGTAGCCATCCGCTAGTAAACCCGCCCATCGGCCCGGTCGCTTTCCTCCGTTGCGACCGGGCCGATCGGCTTTTACATCAGGAGCGTCCGAACCCGGCCCGGGTGCTGACGGCGGTGACGATCTCCTCCACCGGCCAGCGCCGATCGAACAGCGTGTCGTCGCCATCGTCCAGCTCTTTCAGCCGGTTAATGATCCTGACGTAACCGTCCAGATCCAACTGACGAAGCACCGCAAGCAGTCGAGCTGCCTGACCGTAAACCGGAGCGTCGGCGGCGACGTATCGGTCGTAGACCTCGACGATTTGACGGATCATGGCCAAGTGTCTCTCACCCGGGTCCACCGACGGGAAGTTCGTGGCGGCGAAGTCCTCGACAAACACCATCGGCTCGATGCCGACGCTGTGAGCCCCGAACCGACTGGCCGAATGGATCAACAACTCCACGTCGAAACTCTCGTTGAACGACTGCATCTTCGGCAGCACCGCCTCCAACGCTTGAGCATCAAAGGCTTTGAAGCCGGCCTGGGTGTCGATCACATGACTCAAACCGGGAATCAGCATGGCTCGGACAAAGTGGCGGAACAAGATGATGATCTTGTCCGGCTTGGACCCGGTACTCTCCGGTTCCGACATGGGGCCGTCAGGCTTGACCAGCACGGCACCCGGCACGCCGTAGCGTTGGCCCAGGCACGCCCGAGCCCGACGCTCAAGGATCGGGCTGGCCAGCAGGCCCAACTGGGCGATGTTCGCCGACAGGTCGGCGTCGGTGTAGGCCACGACGTGTGTACCACCGCGTTCCAGCATTTCAAGACGAGCGCCGCCTTTGACCGCAGTGGCCATGGCGGCGACTATTGACCCCCCTTTGCGGGAGTCATCCGCTGATTCCAAGCCGTCAAGCACCGGGTGGAACGCCGTCTTTCGGCCCAACACCTCGGAGAGCTCGATGACGTTGACCGCACGGTGTCCGTCCCGGGGATAGTTCTCTTCGGCGATGATGGCCCGCATGGCTTCGGCGCTGGACGGGCGATCGGGGCAACCGTCGTCGCAAGCAATGATGCTCCAGGTCTTGTCCGGATCGAGCCCGTCAAACAACCAATCGAGCTGGGCCACTTTGGCCCGCACAAAGTCCTCGCCGTGATCGTGTTCCGAGCGACGGGCCATCCGGCCGGTCTCGCCGTACATGGCCCACACCACGGTGAGATGGGCCGGGCCCGGCGCGGCCTCCAAACGTCGGCGCGACTGCACCAGACGTTCAGCCTCAAGTTCGACCGCAGTTGGCGGCTCGGGGCCATGCAGGTCAATACATCGCTCCTCCAGGTGTGAGGAAGCAAGAGCAAGAACTTCCTCATTCTGGGCAGCGTTGGTCAGATCACGAGGTGCGGCGGCCAGTGACATCAAGCAGCCATCATAATCACCTGACGGCTCGGCGCCCACCAAGTCGTTTTACGCAGGGAGCCCGCACATGAGGCGTTCCCCATCGCCCCATAGATGGCGTTCCCCATCGCCCTCTAGATGAGGTTGACTTCGACCCCGTGAATCATGCGTTGCTCACCGGAGCGCGATCCGGCGGCGGCCCGAAAGTCGACCGAACGTAGACCATCACCGCGACCGTCGGCGGCTCGAACGAAACGGATCTCGGCGTTGTCGAGTTCGATGACCGGAGTCAGCCGAACGTGAACCCGGCCGTCGTACTTGTCCGGTTGAGCGAAGCTGCGACGGTCGAACGGTCGACCCAACAGGTCGGACCATTGCTTGGCCAGGTTCTCCGGCTCGGTGGCTTGCAACTCGATGGCGACAATGGCCTCAACCACCGATGCGTCGACATGCTGCCGCCAGTCGGGTCCGGCCCATGGCCACTCACCCGACTTCGGGCCGGCGTCGACCGACAAGATGGTGGCCCCAACATCGGACGGATGGAAGTGGAGGCCGACGATGCCGTCACCTTCGGCTCGGAAGGCAATTCGCATGTTCAACTCGGCGGCGCTGGATTCAACCCACTCAAGGTCGTCGGTTTCCAGAATCACCATGTACCCGCCGTCGCCGAAACGCCGATCAAGCAGTCGGCCCGCAGCGGTCTCTTCTTCCATCGGGGAGACCACTTCGACGAACTGGTCGCCGCACGGCATGACAACGTTTTCAAGCCCGAACCGGGCAACAGCCGGATCGCGGAACGCCGGCCGTAGGCCGAGCAGCCCGCTGATGGTGGCAGCCGCCGATTCATGGTCGTGGGCAACCCACACCACCTGACGGAGCCGTAGCGGCCGCTGTTCAACCATGTTCATATCCTGAGGGATCGGGGAATTGACTACAACTAAGAAGATCTACACGCAAAGGCCCTGCGCCAAAAAGGTTATGGGCAGGTATGCCCCGTTGGGCTACTCCTCAAGGCCTGCTGTTCGTCTCCGGGCCCACGCATTGGCCCTGATACCCCAAGAGTTGAACGGATCAGGGAAGTTACGGCTAGGCCGATCCTTCGCTCTCATCTCGGTCAACAGCAGGGAATCTTCCTCCAATATATGTTCGGCAAGCAGCTTCCCCGAAATCGTTCCCCGGGCTAATCCCACACCCTGGTAGGCCATCGTGGCCCACAGGCGTTCACCGACGTCACCGAACACACCCTCACCGTTGCGGGACAGCGACAGAGGCCCACCCCACGAGTACTCAAACGGAACGTCGAACAGCATTGGGTAACGCCGCTCGAACGACTGCCGGTGAACCTTGGCGACACGAGTCAGTTGCGGCTCGAGCGCCGTATTGTCCTTTGACAACGTGTACTGGTTGCGGATCAAAATCCGGTTTGTCGGCAGCCGCCGCACAGTGGTTCCGGCCGGATGGGCCGGGATGATGCCGTAGTTGTCCAGGCCTCCAAGCCGGGCCACTTCACGCTCAGTCAGCTCCCGGGTCATGGAACCCCAGGTGATGAGAGGGATCAGATGCTTGCTGTAGAGACCCCACCCGGCGGCGAAGCCGTTGACGGCCAACACCAGGTTTGGGCTGGTGACCGTTCCGGCCGGTGTTTCCAATCGGTGTGAGGTCGCTGGTCGGCTGCGAGCGTAGGTGATTGAACGTACCGGAGACGATTCGAACACGGTCACGTTGGAGGGCATGGTGGTAGCCAATCCGCGGACAAGGGCCGCCGGCTGCACCGTGATGCTGTGGGGGCAGAGAATTCCGTCGTGGTAGAACTCGGTGCCGAATCGCTCCTTTAGGTCGCCCGCATCCAGGCGGGTGTAGTCCTCACCGATGGCGTCAAGGCTTTCGGCGAAGCCGGACAACATCTGGGTGCCCTTGTCGGTGCAGGCGGCGTGGATCTTGCCTTCCCGGCGAAGATCACAGTCAATGCCGTTGTCCTTGACTACTCGCTCCAACTCATCGAGACCGGCTCGGTTGAGAGCGATGGCCTTCTTGGCCGAGGTTGGGTCTTCGGCGAACGACTTGGCTCGAAGATTGTGGGCGTGATCGATGGCAAAGCCGGACGAGCGGCCGGCGGCATTGTTGCCGATCCGATCAGCTTCAATCAACGCAATGGAAGACTCCGGTGCCAGTTCGGCCAGACGACGGGCACAGGCCAGACCGCCATACCCGGCACCGACAACCACGTAGTCGAACGTCAGCGTTCCCGACACCATGTTGGCCGGTACCGGCTCGGGCAGGATCTCGTGCCACCCGTTGCGGTTGTCGTAGTTGGGCTGAAGCTTGATGTCGACGGTGCGACCGGCAAGCCCGCTGAACGATCCTCCCTGAGCCATGGCCACCTCGGGCATACTCATGACAGGTCCAGCCAGATGGTTTTTTGTTCGGTGTATTGATCGTGGGCGGCCAGTGAGTTGTCCCGGCCGCCGAAGCCGGAAAGCTTGTAACCGCCGAACGGGGTGGAGATGTCGCCCTCGCCGTAGCAGTTCACCGTCACCGTGCCGGCTTTGATCCGACGGGCGGCCAGGTGGGCGGTGCGAACGTCGGTGGTGAACACGCTGGCGGCCAAGCCGTAGTCGGTGTCGTTGGCCAGGTCGATGGCCTCTTCCGGTTGCTCGAAGGTGCTGACGGCCAGCACCGGACCGAACACCTCTTCCCGGGCCACCCGCATGTCCCGGGTCACTCCGGAGAACACGGTGGGCTCCACGAACCAGCCACCGCTGTCGGCGCGGACCTGGCTGCCTCCCAGGACCAGCTCGGCCCCTTCGCTTTTGGCGGCGGCGATGTTGTCCATGATCTTGTCAAGGTGGGTTTGTTCGATGATGGCCCCGATTTTGGTGGCCGGATCGAGCGGATCACCGACCACCCACTCCCCCACCCGACGGCCGATCAGCTCCATCAGCTCGTCAGCCAGCGACAAATGCACGATCAGCCGAGAGTTCGACGAACAGTTCTGCCCCGCATTCCAGAAGACGGAGGTGGCGAGATGGTCGGCGATGCGCTCCACGTTGTCGGCATCGGCCATGACCACTGCCGGGTTTTTCCCGCCGCACTCCAGCAGAACCCGTTTCAGGTTCGATTCGGCGGCGTAGTGCAGGAACCGGCGGCCGGTCTCGGTCGAGCCGGTGAAGGCCACGGCATCAACGCCGGCGTGACGGCCCAATGGTTCGCCCACCTGGGCACCGTCTCCCGGCACGGCGTTGATGACCCCGTCGGGCAGTCCAGCCTCCAGTGCCAGTTCGGCCAACCGCAGCGTGCTGAGGCTGGTCTGCTCCGCCGGTTTGAGGACCATGGTGTTGCCGGCGGCCAACGCCGGACCGATCTTCCAGGCCGCCATCATCAACGGGAAGTTCCAGGGCAACACGGCAGCCACCACGCCCACCGGTTCCCGTTCGATCATCGATACCACGCCGGGCCCGGACGGCGACAACTGACCGTAGATCTTGTCGGAGGCTTCGGCGTGCCAGCGGATCGCCTCGATTGCCTCCGGCAGGTCAATACCGGAGGTGTCGGCGATGGGCTTGCCCGCTTCCAACGTCTCCAGCAACGCCAGCTCATCGGCGTGAGCATCAAGAATGTTGCAGAACCGGATCATGAGCCGCCGGCGTTCGGCCGGTGTCATTTGGGGCCAGGGGCCCTGGTCGGCGGCTCGACGGGCAGCGGCCACAGCGGTGTCGACGTCGTCGCCGTTGCAATCGGGAACCTGAGCCAACACTTCTCCGGTGGCCGGGTTGACGGTGTCAAAGGTGGCGCCGCTCTTTGCTCCCGTCAGCTTGTTGCCGATCACGGCGTTGGCGGTCACGGTTGAGCCGCTGTCGATCAGCTTCATGGCCTCGGCCAGGCTCCGCCAGTCGGAAAGGCTTCGGGTGGTGTCAGTCATTGTCGGTCTCCCCTGCGCGTGCTCTTTGCCCCGACCGTTGGTTTGCCCGGTCAACGGCGCCGACCAACCAGTCCTTCTCCTCCTCCCAGGACCGGTAGACCAGACGGTCCCGGTTCATCCGGTTGTGAGGCAAGGTGGACATCGCCGTCTGCAAGGCCACTCTGGCCTCACCGGTCATCGGCATTTGCGGTCGACGGTTGGGACCGAGATTACGACCCAACATGTTGGCCCCGGTCTTGGCTCCCACCAGGTACTCGACGTCAAAGTCGTTCTCCCACAGGAAGGCATTGGTGGGATGCATCTTGGCCCACAGTTCGAGGCCTTCGGCGTGGCGTCCGGACACGATGTGATCGTAGAGCTGCACGCATTCGTGGGGCATGATGTTGGCAGCACCCCAGATCCAGCCGACCGCGCCGGCCATCAGGGCGTAGGGGGCGATGGGATCGGCCCCACACAACACGTTGCCGCCGATGGCCACAAACTTCTGGAGCTTGGCCAGATCGCCTTCGGAGTCTTTCATGTAGGCCACATTGTCGATCTGAATCAACCGGCGATACATGGCCGGTGTTATCTCCACGCCGGACGCCTGCGGTGTGTTGTACAAGATGATGTCGGCCGGGACGTGGCGGGCTACCTGTTCGTAGTGGTAGAGGACTCCCCGCTCAAACGGACTCTCCAGCCAGGGTGGTAGAACCATGACCGCCTCGGCTCCATGGTCGACGGCGAACTTGGACGCCTCGATGGTGTCGGTGGTTGACATGGCCGAGCTCTGGGTGCAGTACGGAATGCGTCCATCGATCTGTTTGCCGCAGATCTCGATGATGCGACGCTTCTCGGCTTCGGTCAGGTAGGCGTACTCACCGGTGCCTGCCAGCACCAGGATGGAGTGAACACCGGCGTCGATCAACTCATCGATGTAGTGGCCGAGCCGCCCTTCGTCGACCTGTTCTCCGGTGGAGTCAAACGGCGTGCACATGGCGACGCAGACGCCCTTAATCATGCTGGTAGTCATCCTGGTAATCCTCCGGGATCACACCCTCACTCCTGTTCATCTGTTTGCCCCGTCCGTTTCTGTTGCCAGTTGATTTCGTCATGAGAGTAGCGTGAGAGAGTCGAGTTTGTCATACTCGTGGTTCGTATGGGAGAAGCCGGTACATGAAACTCGACGTTGAGTCGCTTCGCACCTTGCGTGAGGTGGTTGACGCCGGAGGTTTCACCGAGGCCGCAGCTCGACTGGGTATGACCCAGAGCGCCGTCAGCTGGAAGATCAAGCGGCTGGAAGAACGAGTCGGAGCCGAGCTGGTTCAACGTGGTGCCACGGTCGAACCGACCGCTGACGGCCAGGAGCTGCTGACCTACGCCTCTGTCATCATCGAAGCGCACGACGCCGCGGTTGACCGGCTGACCCGATCGGAAGTGGCCGGCACCGTCCGCCTGGGATCCAACGAGGATCTCCATGCCCCCGAGCTGGCGAGGATCGTGGCCCGATTCAATCGTGTCTTTCCCAACGTTCATCTCAAGGTTCGTATCGGACTGAGCGGCCACGTTCGACAGTGGTTGGCAGACGACGAAGTTGATCTGGCTCTGCTGCAACTGCCGATTGACGACATCGAGCCGGGTGACACCGAACTGTGGCGAGAGCCGATTCAACTGATGAAAGCGGAGGGAGTGGACCTTCATGAACCGCTGCCGTTGATCAGCTTCGGTCCCGGTTGGGCCATCGACGCACACGTCGAGTCCGCCTTGAACAGTTGGGGTGGCTCGTGGCACGAGGTACTGGAGTGCCCGAGCCTGGCCGGGGTGCAGGCGGCCGTGACCGCCGGACTCGGCGTGGCCGCACTCAACCCGTTCATCAGTGATCCGACCATGGAGCCATGGGTCCCGGACTCCGGTGCCGTCATCCTGCCCGAGGTCAGCCAACTGATACGCGGGGCCGGCTCCGGCGACCAAAGCGGCCTTCTCGGTCTGTTGGCCGACGAGCTGGCATCCGAACTTCAGCAAACAGCGCACGGCCAACGACAAGAGAACAGTGAACCCGAAGAGCAGTGAACAAGGAGAACAGTGAACCCGAAGAGCAGTGAGCAAGGACAACAGTGAGTCGTAGACGTGGGCGATCAACCCGGCGAGACAGTCGCCTGAATGACACTGGACCCGATTGGGTTCCGCCGTTGGAGCGGGGTATACCTTACGTCGATCTGCTGTCGGACGAACAGGTCGAACGGGTCCACGATGAGACCATGAAGTTGTTGGAGGAGATCGGCTGCGAGTTCCGCGACGACGAATCGGCCGCCATGTGGACCGAAGCCGGAGCAACCGTCGACGGCCATCGGGTCCGCATCGACCGGGAGCACCTGATGGAGCTGATCTCGACCGCTCCGTCGGAGTACACCATGTTGGCCCGAAACCCCGACCGCTCGGTGACACTGGGCGGAAGACGGACGGCGTTCACCCCGTCGTACGGCGCCCCGTTTGTGCTTGACCTGGACGGCAAACGTCGCAACGCCACGTTGGACGACTTCCACAACTTCGCCAAGCTGGCCTACCTCGAGCCCTACCTGCACATGACCGGGGGCGTGGTGTGCGAACCGATGGATGTCCCGGTGCCCCATCGCCATCTGGAGATGGTGTATTCGCTACTGGCCCATTCCGACAAGCCGTTCATGGGGGCGGTCACCTCCCGAGAGCGGGCGGAGGAAACCATGCATATGGCCGGGATCGTGTTCGGCCACGACGTGGTGAAAGACACCACAGTGTTGACTTCGCTGGCCAACGCCAACTCTCCCCTGGTGTGGGACGCCACCATGTTGGACGCCGTCAAGGTGTACTCGTCCCACAATCAGGCTGTGCTGTTCAGCCCGTTCGTGTTGGGCGGAGCGTCGACCCCGGCGTCGACCATCGGTTCGGTGGTACAGCTCTCAGCCGAGGCGCTGGCCGGCGTCGCCTTCAGTCAGCTGGTCCGCCCCGGCGCACCGGCCGTGTACGGCCAGTGGCTGTCGACGGTGTCGATGCGCTCGGGTGCACCGCAAGCCGGTACTCCGGAGATCTGCCACATGAACATGTTGGTGGGGCAGCTGGCCCGCCACTACAAACTTCCGTGGCGCTGCAGCGGAGGATGCTCGAGCTCCAAGACGGTCGATGCCCAGGCCGGGTACGAAGCGGCCCGCAACCTGTACGGGGTGGTTATGGCCGGTGCCAACTTTGTGCTCTCTACCACCGGCTACCTGGAAGGGGCCCTGTGCCAGAGCTATGCCAAAGTGGCGCTCGATGGTGAGCAGCTGGCCATGATGCACAAGCTGGCGTCGGGCATCAATTTCGATGAGCTTGACGACGCCATGGGGGCGGTGCGCACCATCAACCCCGGCGATCACTATTTGGGTACCGCCCACACGTTGGCCAACTTCCAGTCGGCGTTCATGATGCC
>JAHDFR010000250.1 GCA_020628065.1 Acidimicrobiales bacterium | reverse complement strand
GAAGCCGCAGTCGGTGTCGCCTACCCCGACGGCGACGACCTCCGCGCCGAAGTCAGAGCCTCGATGGCCAACGCCGGCGTGAAGGGCAAACCGATCGAGAACGCCGTCGTCGACGCGTTCGCCATCCGAGATCGCGAAGCCGACGTCGTTGTCGACAAGAAGGGCAACGCGGAACCCGACAGCGACCTCCGCGACAACGAGAACGTTCCGCTGCCTGATGGCACGCTCCGCTACGAACCCGACCCCACCGAACGGCTCGCCACACCCACGTTTACCGAAGCAGTCGAAACCTACGTGGAAGCCGAAGTCCACCCCTACGTCCCCGACGCCTGGGTCGACCACACCAAAACCAAGATCGGCTACGAAATCCCGCTCACCCGCCACTTCTACGTCTACACACCACCCCGCCCCCTCGAAGACATCGACGCGGAAATCCGCCAACTCGAAACCGAAATCCAAGCCCTCCTCGCCGAGGTGATGGAGTGAAGACCGTCCAGCTACGTCGATTGACGGAGTCGGCCTGCGACGGCCCGTTCGGCAGTGCGATCAAGACCGATCACTATGCACAGACGGGTGCACGGGTGGTTCGGCTCGGCAACATCGGTGGTGCCGAGTGGAACGAACGGGATGAGGCGTTTATTGACCTCACATACTTCGATCAGCTGAAGAGACATGAAGTGCTTGGGGGCGACTTGCTTATCGCTGGCCTCGGCGACGACCGCAATCCAGTTGGGCGTGCTTCGGTCGCGCCTCAAGGAATTTCCCCGGCCATTGTCAAGGCAGATTGCTACCGATTTCGACTGCGAGACAGCGACGCGAGGTTCTTCGCCTACTACCTCAGCAGCGAGGCGGGTATCGCCCAGAGTGCCCAGCTCGCCGATGGTTCTACCCGCAAGCGCTTGACCCTCGGAAAGGCTCTTGCGCTGCGAGTGCCTCACCTGCCGCTGGCGGAGCAGCGAGCGATCGCCGACTACCTCGACACCGAAACCGCCCGCATCGACGCTCTCATCACCAAGAAACAACAACTCATCCACCTCCTCGAAGAGCGCCGCACTGGGCTTAGCTTCGACATGATCCGCGGATCGTCAGAACCTGGTGACCGACGCGAGTCTGGCATTTCTTGGATCGGCACGATTCCAGAGTCCTGGTCGACACCGTACGTCGCTTCGCGATACGAGCTTCTCCTTGGGAGAATGTTGAACGCGGCGCGGTCCTCGGGCGGGGACCAGCGGCCGTATCTGCGCAACGTGAATGTTCGTTGGAACCGGATTGACCTGTCAGACGTCGCAACAATGGACTTCCCCGCCGACGAGCGCCGGCTGTACCGATTGAAGGCAGGCGACCTCATGGTGTGCGAGGGGGGAGCAGGATATGCCCGGGCCTACGTTTGGGATGCGCAGGTGGATGAGATGTACTTCCAGAAGTCACTTCATCGGCTGAGGCCGAGAGGAGAATGGCCGGTCGAGTGGGTCGCCGAGTGGCTCCGAGCCGGAAAGCACGCTGGCGTCTTCGAGTCTGAGGGCAACCTTGCCACGATCCCGCATCTAACGGCGGAGCAACTGAGGGCTCATCGCATTCCAATGCCGCCCGACCCTTCGACAATGAGAACGAGGCTTGAGGAACTGAAGCGGCAAGCTCGTGCGTTGGATCGTGCAGGGGAGGTTGCTACAGACCAAGTCAACCTGCTGGCCGATCGTCGAAGCGCGGTAATCTCGGCTTTCGTTCAGGGGTTGCAGAGGCCATGAGCGAAATCGACGACCTAGCAGCGCTGCTGGATGAGTGTGCGGACTCGGTGATGTGGCCTCACGATGTCGGGTCGGTGGCTGCGGAGCTCCGAACATCAGACGCCGTGATGACCGATCTGGAGCTCGCATGTGTGGAGATTCTCCGACACCCGATCTCGTACCTAGATGGCGAGTGGCGTCCTGCCAGCTGGGGCCCCTACGGACAGCCAATGTTTGAGCTTGAGTCGGAGGTTTTGGAAGAGGTTCTGCTGGTTGCTCACCAAGCGACATGTAACAGGGTTCGTGCAACGCTCTTCGACTTTCTTTGGTATCAGCGCCTAGGGTCCGCCCATCTGCACGCCAAGGAAGCGGTTGACGCCTATGTCGGTCTGGTAAAGGACCTGGGTATTCATTCAAATGAGCGGTTGGAGGCACTACATCGCGCAAGCGATCTGGTGCTAAGGACAAATTCAGATGTGGACAAGGTTGTAGCGGCTGGATCAGAACTGTTCGATTGCCTGTCCGCGTCGGGACAACACAACGATTTGGGTCGGGCGGTGACAGCAACTGCCTATCTCGCCCCGCTTGAGGAGAATGCAACGACGATTTCTAGAGTCGCGGCGCTTGAGCAACGCACCGAGGATCCGCACGACCTTACGGAATTGGCCGAGCTAAGGCATCGCATCGAGCCAGAGCTCACGCCCTCGAACTTCGACCGAGCAATTCAGCGCTATCAGGAACTGGCCGAGTCGACGGACGCAACCTACAGCTACGTCTTTCTGCGCAAGGCGTTGGACTTGGCGCTTCGATGGGGACATCCAGCCAGAGAGTTGCTTCGCATTGACTTGCAGCGCATGGACCCTTCCGAGGTACTCCAACCGATACGCAACGACTTCAAGATCGATCAGGCAGACGTCGATGGAGTTGTGCGTCAGATCGTCGGTGGCGACGATCTAATCTCGGCCCTAGGACGCCTATGTTCTCTGATGACGCCCCTGTTCGATTTGGACGAGCAACCGGAAACGGGCCTTGCATCGATGTTTCGGACGACAGTCTTCGGCGAGCATCTGAGTACGGTTCGTCAACTGGAGCCAGGGGCGGTTCGTGGTCTCGCGACTGGTCCAGCTGCGCAGATGGTCTTCGCCTTCTTCTGGCCTGCCGCACACCGAGCGTTTCAGGTGTACGGCCCGGTGGCCCAGGATGTCTTGCGTTGGCTAGACGGAAATCAGTTCGTAGACGACCGGACGGCTTCTTCTGCCGTCGAAGCAGCGCAATTGTTCGGTGAGCAACGATACGAGGCCGCCGTTGCGGTGATCTTGCCGGCCCTTGAGCGCTTCCTCCGGGCTTTAGCTGTCGCCGAAGGAGTGATTGTTACCAACGATCCTGCTGGGCTTGCTGACGGTGGCGTTAAGACGCTTGGTGAAGTTTTCGCCAGGCTCGGTTCGTCTGAGCAGCTTGTTCTGGCTACGGACACCGTTGAGCGTGCGCGCTTGATACTGACTGAGGATGTCGGCGGATTCAATCTGAGGAATCGGGCGCTGCACGGTCTCGGTTCGGAGATTTCAGGGTGGGAGGCGACTCTGGTGCTCTACTGCGCGTTGTCGCTATTTGGAGGTGTAACCAAGTGACAGGCCCGAAAGAGTTCGACTTCGAGACGCAGATCTGTGAGGCGCTCGTGGCCAGCAGTGGGTTCGACGCTGCGAAGGTCGGCACTGGTCAGGATGCGCCGCGTGACTTCGACCCGGTCGTCGGTCTGGACACGGCTGAGCTGTTCTCGTTCATCGGGGCCACCCAGGGGGATGCGTGGGAGGAGCTGGTCGGTCGGTACGGCGGGGATCGTGATTCGGCGCAGCGGCAGTTTGCGTCGCGGGTGGCGAAGGTGCTGGATCAGCGGGGCACGGTCGAGGTGTTGCGGCAGGGGGTTGAGGATCTTGGGGTCACGATCGAGCTCGCTTACTTCAAGCCGTCGACGTCGCTGAACGCCGAGACGCTGGAGCGGTATCGGGCGAACCGGTTGACGGTGACTCGTCAGCTTCCGTACGAGACGTCGGGCAACAAGACGCTCGACCTGTGTCTGTTCGTCAACGGCCTCCCGGTCGTGACCGCCGAGTTGAAGACGCACCTGACCGGGCAAACCGCTGCCGATGCGAAGAAGCAGTATGAGACGGATCGTGATCCGGCGAACACGACGCTCGGCAAGCGGGCGGTTGTGCACTTCGCGGTCGATACCGAGGTGGCGTGGATGACGACCCGGCTCGCCGGGAAGCGGACCCGCTGGTTCCACTACAACA
>JAHDFR010000065.1:22842-24328 GCA_020628065.1 Acidimicrobiales bacterium | reverse complement strand
TCTACTCGTCGTGTTCCCTACTCGTCGTGTTCCCTACTCGTCGTGTTCCCTACTCATCGTGTTCCATGGTGGCCCACAGTCCGTAGCTGTGTAGCCGGTTCACGTCCCGTTCGGCCTCGCTCCTGGTTCCGCTGGAAACCACGGCCCGGCCCTTGTGGTGGACGTCCATCATGAGCTTGTTGGCCTTCTCTTTGCTGTAGCCGAACAGCTTTTGGAAGACGAACGCCACATAACTCATGAGGTTGATGGGGTCGTTCCAGACAATCACAATCCACGGCCGATCGGTGTCGGTCTCTGCGCCCGTTACAACTTCCGGCTCCTCAACTTCCAATGGAAGGGCCATGTGTTCTATTGTGGCACGAGGAATCGGGGCTTTGACACGTTCGACTGGGCGGTCAGGCCAACATCCGGGTATTGCGGACTGAGTAGCCTGAACTTGGGCTTAAACATGGGCAGGGTGTGGCAGCCGAGGTCGGTGCTGGCACACTTTGGTGGGAGATTCACCATGGCTGTGGCAACACTGGCACAACATTTGAGCACCTCCAGCGTTCCGATGGAGGAGCTGGAGCAGGACTATCGGCCGATGCTGAAGCTGGTCGAGGTCCTCATTGGTGTTGTCCCCAATTGCGATCCCTACCTTGAGATTTGGCCAACCGGATTCCGTACCTACAACCTGTTGGTACCCAATCTGTTGAATCTGCCGATCTCGCTTTTTGGTCAGGGCGCCCCCAAAGATCTGATCGGCTTGGCCATGTACACCGCCAGCCGGGCCGCCGAGTGTATGTACTGCTCGGCCCACACCTGTTCGTTCGCTCTGCGTCGCGGAACCACTCCTGAAGCCCTTACCGGTAACTACAACGAGATCGAACAGGCTGTTGTCCGGGTAGCCGAAGGAATTTCTTCCGTCCCGGCCTCCATTCGCCACGAAGACGTCCTCCAACTCCGCAAGTTCCTGACCGATGCCGACATCGAGTGGCTGGTGTTGAGCGTGGCCATGATGGGCTTCCTCAACAAGTTCATGGACACCATGGGCATCGAGCTTGAAGAGGCCGCTATCCATGATGTCGAGGAACTGATCGGGCCGACCGGCTGGAAGGTGGGCAAGCACGGCTGGAACTCCGAGGAAATCGAGTATTTCGACTTTCTCGACGGTGCGCCGCTGCAACCCAAGTCCAGCTCTGCCAGCCAGCCCGGCAACGGTGATAGTCCTGGCTTCAGTCATGTACCGAAAGATTCGCTGAGCACGTACCTCCAGACCCTGCGGCAGGCACCGGGGGCGCTTCGGATGGATCGTCAGTGGCAGCGGGGTATTTCCTCCCGCTTGGCGCCGGCGCTACTCGATCTCGAGGCAGAAGTCGGTCACTCGTTCCCCGTTCTGGCCAGCATGAATCACTCCCGGCCGGTCCGGGCGTTGGCCACGGTGCTTCGGGACAATCTCAATCCGGAACTCACCACCTTGGGTCTTCGAGCCAAGGCCATGGTTGGG
>JAHDFR010000065.1:0-22742 GCA_020628065.1 Acidimicrobiales bacterium | reverse complement strand
ACCGACGCTCTCGGCCCTGAGCAGATCATCGAAGTTGTGGTCTGGCTGTCGGTTCAGCAGCTACTGCACCGGCTGTACATGTTCTACGACGCCGCCCGGGACATCCCGTAACGTCTCCTGCCCGCCAGATTGGGCCAGGCGTTCCGTGCCGGTCCAAACCACCACGGTCAGCATCCAAACCGTGATGGCGCCAAAAATGTGGAGCTCAACCATAAGTGGTGGCACGCCGGCCAGATACTGGCCGTAGCCCAGGGCGCCTTGGGCCAGGGCCAGCATTAGGAGCCAGCCGACCAGACGGTTGAGACGGTTCTGAGAACCTGACGTCGCCGGTTGCTTCCGTAGCCGAACGGCCAGAGTCACCAGGACGGCCAGGAACAACCAGACGGTTATTCCATGGAGTCGGGCCACCGTTTCGAATTCGAAGGGGAGACGGGTGGCTCGGGAGTCGCCGCTATTGGGGCCCGTACCGGTCACCACCACTCCGGCGAAGACAACCAGCGCGGCAAGGGCGCACAGTATTCTGCCCAGTAATCTGCCCTGGAGCCGGATTCCGTGGCCGGCTCCGTTCTTGCTTTGCGATCCCACCGACCGAAGATCAAAGGGGTTCCACCACGGGTGGTCACCGTCGGCGACTTCGGGCATGGACCTGATCCACAACAGCACGGCGACCATCAACATGGCGGCGGAGATGAGAAAGTGTCCGCCCACCGCAATCGGGTCCAACTCGAGGGCGATGATGAAGGCCCCCAGGATGATTTGGGCCACCGAACCAACGACCAGGCCGGCGGCCAGCGCCACCAACCGCCCGATTCTCGGTTGCCGCCGCATCGCACCCCACAGGGCGGCGACACAGATGAGTCCGACAAGCCCCGACAGCAGGCGGTTTCCAAACTCGATCCAGCCGAGAAGGTCAAGCTCGGCCGGAGCCAGGCTTCCTTCTTCACAGTTGGGCCAGTCGGCGCAGCCCAGCCCGGACTCGGTGAGCCGAACACCGGCTCCGGTCAACACGATGAGGGCGTTGAAAAACAGAGTCCATGTTGCCAGGCGATGGAACCGCTTCGGTGTCACTCCTCCAACGCTAGTGGGCCTCCGGTCGGCATCAGATGACGACTGACGTGAATCCTGATACACGTGAGCCAGAGCCAGGCTTCATTCCGTTACGCTTGGCCCTGGTGCTTACTGCTGCCCCTGCGGGCACACGGGTTCGGGCGTTCGTCGCCCTCACGAAGCCTCGAATTATCGAGCTGCTTTTGGTGACCACTGTTCCGACCATGATCGTGGCCGAACGTGGGTTGCCGTCGATCTGGTTGATCATCAACACCGTTCTCGGAGGGACGCTGGCCGCCGGTGGGGCCAACGCCTTCAACATGTACATCGACCGTGACATTGACGCCGTCATGGACCGAACCAAGAACCGGCCGTTGGTCACCGGTGAAGTTCAACCCCGTGAGGCTTTGGTCTTCGCCGCTGCAATCGAAACGCTGGCCTTCGTCTGGCTGTGGGTCTTTGTCAACCTGCTGTCGGCCGTGCTGGCAGTGGCCGCCTGCGCCTTCTATGTCATTGTCTACACAATTTGGTTAAAGCGAACCTCCACCCAGAACATTGTCATCGGTGGTGCCGCCGGTGCGGTTCCGGTTCTGATCGGGTGGTCTTCCGTCACCAACACCGTCGGTTGGGCGGCCCTGATTCTCTTCGGTGTCATCTTCTTCTGGACCCCACCGCACTTCTGGGCTCTGGCCATCAAGTATGAGGATGACTACTCGGCCGCCGACGTGCCGATGATGCCCGTCGTCCAGGGCCACCGATCGACGGCGGCGCAAATGGTGGCCTATTCGCTGGTCGTTTGGGCCCTGACTCTGGCCTTCTGGGTGGTGGCTGACATGGGTTGGATCTACCTCTTGGTGGCCATGGGTCTTGGTGTGGCCTTCACCGGCGGTGCTGTCAGATTGATGACCATCACCGACCGCCAGCAGCAACAGTCAGAGTCGCTTCGTTACTTCGCATTCTCCATTACTCACCTGACACTGTTGTTCGCCGCCCTGGCTGCCGATCAGTTGATTGGTTGGGGAATATGACGGTTTCAACCATCTGGTCCCCCGCCCGGTTAGAGTACGAAACCGCAAACCTACTAAAACACGATCAGGCACTCGTTGGCGCGTGTTCGGTTTTGCCGAGCATCATCGGGCTCCTGTCTGTTCCTGCATCCACACCAGTGGTTGCCGGGTAGGCGATCGCAGGTATGGCTAAAACGAAGAACTAATGGCTCTTACAGATTCACGCCCAGATACTGAACGTTCCTCCTCCCACGTCGGTGTACCGACGGCCACCACCGACACCGTTGACGGTTGGCTTGGGGCGACTGATCACAAGCCGATAGGGCGTCGCTTCATCGTCCTGGGAGCGCTCATGCTTCTGGTCGGCATGGCCTTGGGCCTGGTGGCGGCGTTCGAGTCGGCCGACGGTGGAGGATTCCAAATCGCTCGCGACGCCGACGAGTACACCCAGATCTGGTCGATTGGCCGGGATCTGGTGATGTTCGGTGCCGTCGTCCCCATCCTGCTCGGGATCGCCCTCTATATCGTGCCACTGCAGATCGGAGCGTCGAGTTCTGCCTTCGCCCGAGGTGGAGCCGCCGCCTTTTGGACTTGGGCACTGGGCGTTGACCTACTGATCATCTCGTACTTGCTGAACGGCGGACCTGGCGGCGGTCGCACCGACTTTGTTCTCTTGTGGGCCACGGCGTTGGCCATGATGCTCGGCGGCCTGATCTGGGCAATGGTTGTCGTTCTGACCACCATCCTCGGCGCTCGCACAGTGGGCATGACCACCGATCGAGTTCCGTTCACCACATGGGGCTTCTTCGTCTTCTGCCTGGTCGGTATTTTCAGTGTCCCGATCACCATGGCCGAGCTTCTGCTCGGCTATCTGAACGTTCGCTACGGGCATCTTCCCATTACCGAGAGCGAAGCGCTGGCCGCGGTGATGGACGGTGTGAGTTTCGCCCCTTCCATTTACTGGTTGGGCATACCACTACTGGGAATCGGTGTTGACGTGATCGGTGCTCACACCGGCATCCCCGTCGCCTCCCGCAAGCCGATCATGGCCGCCATCACCGCTTTCGGTGTCCTCACCTTCGGTGCCGATCTTGTGGCTATGGCCAGCCTCCGAACGCTGGAGTTCAACAACGCGCTGCTGGTCCTCGGGCTGTTGGGTGCCGCCCTCCCGGTTCTGGCCATTCTTGGTTTGAGCGGGCTGAGCATCCGAAACGGTGAGTTCAAAGCCCGGGTCGCCCTCCTTGGAGCATTGCTTTCCGGCATGCTGGTCCTGGCCGCTGCCGCCGTCGCCCTGCTGGGTGTGGTTGAGCCCATCATGGTCGGCTTGGACAAGATCATCCCCGACGCCATCGATCTCAACAACACCCTGGTGGTCAACGGAACCGCCTGGCACGAGTCGGTTCGGGCACTCATGATCGGCGCCGCCGTGGTCGGCATCATCGGAGCATTGCATCACTGGGCCAACAAGATCTGGGGCCGTCGCCTAACCGAGCCGTTGGGCATGCTCAGCCTGTTGCTGGCAGCCGGGGGCGCAGTGCTGTGGGCTGTCGGCGAGTTGGTGGCCGGCATCGCCGACCGTCCCTTCTACTCCGCTCTCGACCAGGCCGACTTTGACGGCTACTCCGGACTGGTCAACACCATGGGCTTTGTATCCGCCGTTGGTGTATTGGCCCTCGTCGGTGCGGCGGCGTTGTTGGCCCTGAACCTGGCGAGCAACGTCTTCGGCTCCAAGCCGGCCGGATCGAGCCCGGACGACTGGACCGGCTCAACCCTGGAGTGGGCCACGGCCTCACCTCCCGGGCTTGGTAACTTCCCCGGACCGCCTATTGTCACCTCAGCCTCTCCGTTGGCTGACGGAGACCTCCGCTTCGACGGAATCGTTTCTGAATCCATGGCCGTAGCCAGCCCTGAAGGTACTGAGGGAGAGGACGCCTGATGGCTGTAACCACTCATTCCCACGACATCATCCCGGCCGAACTCTCGCTGGCCGAAGCGTCCCGGCCCCGTCTGCTGGTGCTGGCCACCTCGCTGGCTACAGCCGCCATGGCCATGGGATTTGTCGGCTTGTTGTCGGTGTACATCTCGACCCGGGCCGATGTGTTGGCCACCGGTGAGCGCTGGCTTCCCGACGGAGTCAACATCCCGCTGACCCAGCCGAATTACATCGGGCTGACCGTCGCTTTCTCCGTTGTCACCATCTGGTGGATGGTGTCGGCGGTGCGCAACGATGACCGAGTCAATGCGTTGGCAGCGACGTCGATTTCGTTGCTGTTTGCCTTCGCCTACTTCGCTCAGACGGCGTATCTGATGACCATTATGGAAATCGAGATCGCCGCCGACCCAAGAGGGGTCCTTCTTTACGCCGTTATCGGCACCCACATGGTGATCATGTTGGTGGCCGTCGGGTACACGCTGCTGATGGCCCTGCGGGCCGCCGGCGGCGACTACTCAAGCCGGGATTACGAAGGGGTCTTGAGTGCCGCCATCTTCTGGACGGTGGCATCCGGCCTGTATGCGGTGATGTGGTACGTCATCTACATCACCAAGTGACATTTCGACATCACGATTCATTGATACTGCTTACTGAGACTGTGACCGAGAGCTAACGAACAAGATGTTTACCTGGGGTTCAAGAAATCTGCTCACCATCGCACTGTTCGCCTACGTCGGTGCGATCATCCACGGTATTTCCACCGGCGGTGGCCTGATCGGCACCTTGAGCATGGGCTACAAGGGCGGCGTTGGCGACCACGTCGGTTACTCCATTCTGATGGGTGTGGCCTTTGTGGCTCTCCTTCTAGGCGTCGTGACTATCGCCACCCGCGAAGGTCAGTCCGAAGACATGTCGGCGGCCGCCGGCGTCGACCGCGCTCTGGCCGTCCGGCCGCCCAGCCAGCCCAGCTATTGGGCTCCGATGGCGGCGTTCGGTGTGGCTTGTATCGCTCTAGGTGCTGCAGTCAGCCAGGCCTTCCTCATTCTCGGCCTGGTGATTATCGCCGTTACCGGTATCGAGTGGGCCATGACGGCCTGGTCCGACCGGGCCACCGGTGATCCCGAAGTCAACTCTGTCATCCGATCCCGGATGCTTTCGCCGTTTGAAGTTCCGATGTTGGCTCTGCTTGGTATCGCTGTGGTGGTGCTGGGCGTGTCACGGGTTCTGCTGGCCGCTCCGTCCAAAACGGCCTCGACCACCATCGTTGTTCTGGTGGCGGCCGCCATCTTCGGTTGCGCCATTCTCTTCGCCAAGTCGCGGGCTTCTCGGGCCGTGATGTCGGGCGTGCTGGCCTTCGGCGCAGTTGCCGTCCTGGCCGGCGGCGTGGTTGGTGCCGCTCTCGGTGAGCGGGAGATCAAGCACCACGGTGAGCACAGCGAAGATCATGGCGATGACCATGACGAGGAGGGTGAGGGTTAGTGTCGACGACAAAGACCAGAAAGCGAAGCTTCATGCCCCGCACCTTCGTGAGTCGAGCGCTACCGGTCGCCGGTGCCGCCCTCGTGCTGTCGGCCTGCGCCGACGACAAGCCGCTCAACACCTTTGAGCCCCGCGGTCCTCGCGCCCAGTCGCTCTACGACCTCATGTTCGATTCTGGTACCTGGTACGTGATGGGCATCGTTTTTGTGCTCGTCACCTTTGGCGGCATCTTTGTCGCCATCAAGAACCGGGTGGATCCGGCAACCTACGATCCGGAAGATCTTCCGGTCCAAACCCACGGCAACATTACGTTGGAAGTTGCTTGGACCATTCTTCCGGCTGTTGTCTTGGCCATCATCTCGGTGTTTGTTGTTCGAACCATCTTCGAGCTGGAAGAGCCGAACGAGCCCGGTGAGCTGGACGTCATGGTCATCGGCCAGCAGTGGTGGTGGGAGTACCGCTACGACGTTGACGGGGACGGATTCTTCACCGATGGCAACGGCGACGGCGTGGTTGACGAAGCCGACCAAGAGCTTCCGCTGGAAATCGCCCTAGATCCCGACGATGTCGTGACCGCCACCGAAATGGTAATTCCGGCCGGTGAGCAGGTTGATCTCATCCTCACGTCGCGAGACGTCATCCACTCGTTCTGGATTCCCAGGCTGAACGGCAAGCGGGATACCGTGCCCGGCCGGTGGCACACCTGGTCACTTGAGGCCGACGAGCCCGGTAAATACACCGGTTGGTGCACCGAATACTGCGGCCTTTCTCACGCACGTATGCGTATGTCGGTGATCGCCCTTGATGACGCAGAGTTCGATGCCTGGCTGGCCAACCAGCAGCAGCAGGCCGAGGTGCCTTCCGACCCCGAGGCCGCGGCCGGTCGAGAAATCTTCGCCAACCAGTGTGTGAGCTGCCACGTCATCGATGACGGCGAGTTCGAGTATCCCGAGAACTTCGCCGAAACGGTTCCGCTGGTTTCCCACGCCGCCCCCAACCTGACGCATTTCGCCACCCGGTCGACCTACGCCGGTGGCATCTTCGGTAGCTATGCCGGCCCGGGAACCGACCCTGACGACGATGCGTTGGACGCCTCGGTGTACAACCAACTGAGCGAGCTGTCGCAGAATCCGGATTCCCCCGACGACTACCGGTGGAATACGGCTGAATTGAAGCGCTGGGTGGCCAATGCCCCCGGCCAGAAGGCCATGGCCTCCGATGTAAACCCGGACACCGGCCTGGGACGGGGCATGCTGCCCTTCCCACAATTGACCGATGAAGAACTCGACCAGGTTGTCGCCTATCTGGCGACACTCGACTGACCAGGAGCCGCCTGACTCATGGCCATGATGGAAGAACCCCTAGCGTTGCCGAGTGGGACGGTGGCCCGCTCCCGCCCGCTGGGCGCTTTCAGCCGACCTCGTGAGACCTCCGGTCTCGTAACGTGGCTCACCACCGTTGACCACAAGAAGATCGGCATTATGTACGGTGCCGCCGCCTTGTTCTTCCTGATCATCGGCGGTATCGCCGCTTTGATGATTCGGGTTCAGTTGGCGGTTCCGGACTCGGAGTTCCTATCGGCCGAGTTCTACAACCAGGTGTTCACCATGCACGGCACGGTGATGGTCTTCCTGGTGGTTATGCCGATTGGTGCGGCCTTCGCCAACTATCTCATGCCTCTGCAGGTCGGGGCCCGAGATGTGGCGTTCCCCCGAATCAATGCGTTCAGCTTCTGGGTGTTCTTCTTCGGCGGTCTCATGCTGAACACCAGTTGGTTCCTCGGCGGTGGCGCTGATGGTGGCTGGTTCAACTACGCCCCCAACAACGGCATTGCCTTCTCGCCGTCGAACGGCATTGACTTCTGGAACATCGGTCTGTTCATCGCCGGCATCGGCTCGTTGACCGGTTCGGTCAACTTGATCACCACGGTGTTGAACATGCGGGCCCCCGGCATGTCGCTGATGAAGACCCCGGTCTTCACCTGGATGACGCTGGTTACCCAGTTCCTCCTGTTGCTGGCCATTCCGGTGCTCACGGTGGCCCAGATTCTTCTGGCCTCCGACCGGCTGTTCGGCGCCAACTTCTTCAACGTCGAGCAGGGCGCCGACCCGCTGCTGTGGCAGCACCTGTTCTGGATCTTCGGTCACCCCGAGGTGTACCTGATGATCCTGCCGGCCTTCGGCATCGTGTCGGAGATCATCCCGACCTTCTCCCGCAAGCCGATCTTCGGTTACCCCTTCATGGTGTTCTCCGGCATCGCCATCGGGTTCATGGGCTGGGGCGTTTGGGCCCACCACATGTTCGTGTCCGGTATCGGTCCGCTGTCAGTGGCCGCTTTCACCGTGGCCACCATGTTCATCGCCGTACCGACCGGTGTGAAGATCCTCAACTGGCTGGCGACGATGTGGGGCGGCAAGATCATCCTCAACACCGCCATGCTGTTCTCGATCGCCCTGGTGATTCAGTTCACCGTCGGCGGACTGTCCGGCGTGTCGCATGCCATGGCCGCCCACGACACCCAGCAGACCGACACCTACTACATCGTGGCTCACTTCCACTACGTGCTGTTCGGTGGCGCCTTCTTCGGCTTCATCGGCGGCATGTACTTCTGGTGGCCCAAGGCCTTCGGTTACATGCTGAGTGAGCGGATCGGCAAGCTCCAGTTCTGGCTGATGGTCATTGGTTTCAACCTGACGTTCGGTCCGATGCATATTCTCGGTCTGCAGGGCATGCCCCGCCGTATGCAGACCTATTCCGATGCTCACGGCTTCAACTTCTGGAACATGGCCGCCACCATCGGATCATTCATCCTGGGCTTCAGCACGTTGATGATTCTGCTGAACGCCTTCGTGTCGTACCGCAAGTGGGTGGCCGCCGATCGCCCCAATGTCGGCGCCGACCCGTGGGATGCCCGCACGCTCGAGTGGTCGATCCAGTCACCGGCTCCTGACCACAACTTCGATCATGACCCGGTTGTCACCTCGCTGGACGACTTCTGGCATCGCAAGTATCAGAAGGATGAGAACGGCGTGCTGCGCCGAGTAGCCACCGGCGACGAGCTGGCTCAACCCGGGAACGGCGAAGGCGTGCACCTGCCGGCACCGTCGTACTGGCCGATTGTCCTGGCCGGATCGATCCCCATCATCGGCTATGGGGTCATTTACAGCCTGTGGCTGGTCATCCCCGGGGCCGTACTGATGATGGCCTCGATATACGGCTGGGCTCTTGAGCCGGCCGATGACCTGGACATCGACGATCATCACGATGATCACGCCAAGGAACTGGAGACGGTGTCGTGACGGCTTCGCCATCACTTACCGAGTTTCGCCTGGGGCGAAACATCGCAGCTGCGGAAGGAACTGACTAATGACTGATATCGCAGACTCCGCAACCGACGTGGTCGACGACGTCGCTTCGGCCGACGATCACGCTCCGGCCGACCACGGTCATGACGACCATGGGGGCCATCACACCAGCCTTGGCCTGTCCAACATGAAGTTGGCCATGTGGCTGTTCCTCGGATCCGAATGCCTTCTGTTCGGCGCCTTGATCTCAACCTTCCTACTGTCAAAGGCCCGGTTCATTACCGAGCTGGTGGCCGGTAACCCACGAGTTATCGAGTCCATCCCGGCCGGGTTGGCCGAGGAGTTCATCGAGGCTGGAACGGTCGAGCCGATCTACGACATCCCGTTTACGTCGGGCTCGTCGTTCATCCTGCTGATGAGTTCGCTCACCATGGTGCTGGCCCATAAGGCGGTCAGCGAGGATGACGATCTTCAGACCAAGATTTGGTTGGGAGCAACTGCGCTTCTTGGCTCCACCTTCATGGCGGGCCAGGTGTACGAGTTCACCGTCTTCTACCGGGAGGGCATTGAGTACGGCACCAGCCTGTATGGCTCGGCCTTCTACACCCTCACCGGCTTCCACGGCGCTCACGTAACGGGTGGCATCTTGATGCTGTTGTCCCTGCTGGTGCTGGCCTTCCGAGGCAAACTCAAGTCCAACCGGGCTGAAACCGTTGAGCTGGTCGGTTTGTACTGGCACTTCGTCGACATCGTGTGGGTGCTCATCTTCACGATCGTCTACCTGATTCCGTAGGGAGTTGAACTGATGGCTGAGCAAACAGCGGACGTAGCAGCGGCCCACGGGCATGCCCATGACGATGATCATGGACACCATCCGACCGAGCGTCACTACTGGATCATCTTCGCCATCCTGGCCGTCCTGACCGCCGTCGAGGTGGCCTGGTCGTATCTCGGGCTGGAAGGTGTTTCGTTGTGGCTGCCGTTGCTGGTCATGATGGTGGCCAAGTTCATTCTCGTTGCCGGCGAGTTCATGCATCTCCGGTTCGACACCAAGATCATTAACGGTCGGGTCTTCACCTGGGCGTTTGCTGCATCTTTATTGCTGGCTGTCGCCGTATATTTCATCGTGTTCGCTGCATTCGACACGGTCTTCGCCTGATCTATACGCTTTCGAATACACCGGGAGGTCAGACGGCTTCCCGGCTACCAGTTCTACCTTGAGGCGGCTGTATGACGCCCATCACGCTGCAAGATATCCCCTTCGAGTTCCACGCTGAGGTGTGGGCCCTGACCGTCGGGGCCCTAGCCATTGGCTGGTATGTGTGGAAGGTCCTGCAGCCTAAGGCGGTGGCCGCAGGCTTTGAGCCGGCCACCCGTAAGCATGGCGTGCTGTTCGCAATCGCCGTGGCCTCCATGTGGGTCGTGTCCGATTGGCCGATCCATGAGATTGCCGAGGGCTATCTCTACTTCGTGCACATGATCCAGCATCTGTTCTTGTCGATGCTGATCCCGGCGCTTTACTTGATGGCCACTCCCCGATGGCTGTTCGAGTTGGTGCTTTCGCCTAACTCCCGGGCCTGGAATCTGCTGCGAACCGGTTCTCGACCGCTGGTGGCCGGCGTCATCTTCAACGCTCTGACCGTGCTGTTGCACTGGTCGGCGCTGGTGCAGCTGTCATTCGAAAGCGGCCTGCTGCATTTCGCTTTGCACCTGATGATCTTTGCTGCCGGGTTGTTGATGTGGATGCCCATCCTCTCGCCGGTGGCCGAGTGGCGAATCCAGCCGGTGGGTCAGTGCATTTACTTGTTCCTTATGTCGATTGTGCCCACTGTGCCCAGCGGTTGGCTGATCTTCGCTCAGGACGTGGTGTACCGCCACTACGACATTCCGGAGCGTCTGTGGGGCATCGATGTGCTGGTCGACCAAACGGCAGCCGGTGTGGTGATGAAGCTGGTCGGCGGTTTCTTCCTGTGGGCCGTGATTTTCGCCATCTTCATCCGTTGGGCCAACAGCGAGATGCTGGCCGACGAGCAGCGTAGGGAAGAAACCCTCACCTACGACGACGTGGCCACCCACTTCGAGCGGACGCCCGCCCCAGTCGAACCTAAGTCGTAGCTTCTCGTCATGGGTCAGCCGCATCCCATCCAGCCGGTGGACGTGTCCACTATGCGGGCTGAATACGAAGCCAACGGCATTGAGCCGGAGGATCTTCATCAAGACCCCGTAGCCCAGTTCGAGGCCTGGTTGATCGACGCCATCAACGCCGATGTGACCGAACCCAATGCAATGGTGGTGGCCACGGTCGATGCCGACGGTCAGCCGTGGAGTCGTTGGGTTCTGCTTAAGGACTTCGATGGCCGGGGCTTCACGTTCTACACCAACTACGAGAGTTTTAAGTCGACTCACCTCACCGTCAATCCGGTTGCGTCGCTCTCGTTCGGATGGCTGGAGCTTCGCCGCCAGGTCACCATCGCCGGAACGGTCGAGCGGGTCCCGGCCTCGGAGTCGGACAGCTACTGGGAGGTGCGCCCCCGCGGTTCACAGCTGGGCGGTTGGGCTTCCCATCAGAGCCGGGAAATCGCCGACCGGTCGGTGCTTGACCGTCAGTACGACGAAGCCGACCACGCCTACCCCGACCAAGTGCCGCGGCCTCCCCACTGGGGTGGTTGGAGGGTTGTACCCCACACCGTGGAGTTCTGGCAGGGCCGCCTCAATCGCCTTCACGATCGTGTGCGCTACGACAGTGACGGCCAGGGAACCTGGAGCCGCCGGCGACTGTCGCCCTGAGCTCGATCCCGCCCAGCAGCGTGGCTTGAAGCGTTAGAGCTGCGCAGCCGGACCGACCAAATCGGCTCCGGCCATGTGGATGTGGTTCAGATCTTCGAGATCGAGTACCTGTAGGTACATGCGTTGTATGCCGGCGTCGGCGTAGGCCGCCATCTTCGTCAAAATCTCATCAGGGGTGCCGGCCAACCCGTTTTCCCGCAGCTCATCCGGCTGGCGGCCGATGGCTGCCGCCCGTCGCCTGATTTCGGCGTCGTTGGTTCCAAGACAAAGGATGAGGGCGGCGGACCGCACGATCTCGCCCGGATCCCGCCCAATATCCACGCAGGCCTTCTCAACCCGTTGAATGGCCGGGACCACTTCTTCCAAAGGGGTGAAAGCCAGGTTGTAATCGGCGGCGTATGTGGCGGCCAAGCGGGGGGTGCGAGATGCGCCGCGGCCACCGATGATGATTGGTGGATGCGGTCGCTGAGCCGGTTTGGGGAGAGCCGGAGAGTCCACAAACGAATGGAAGTGGCCGTCATGACTGAACGTCTCACCTTCAGGGGTGTTCCACATCCCGTGAATCTGGGCCAGCGCCTCCTCCAGCCGGTCGAACCGCCCGCCCAGAGCCGGGAATTCCAGGCCGTAGGCGCTGTGCTCAGCTTCGAACCAGCCGGCACCAATGCCAAAGTCGACCCGTCCTCCGCTCATGGCGTCGACTTGAGCTACGGCAATAGCCAGTGGACCGGGGGAGTAGAACGTCACCGGACTGACAAGCGTCCCAAGCCTGATCCGGTCGGTTTCCCGAGCCAGACCGGCCAACGTTACCCAGGCGTGCGACGGGCCGGGCAAACCGTCGACGTCACCCATCTTCAAGTAGTGATCTGAGCGGAAGAAGCCGGCGAACCCTGCTGATTCGGTTGCTTGGGCCACCGCCAGCAGGTCGGCGTAGGAGGCTCCTTGCTGCGGTTCGGTAAAGATGCGTAGCTCCACGCGAGGTACCGTAGCTCACAACCGTAGCCGGTGCCCGATTGCTGGTGAGCGGTGGAGGCTCAGACGGTTCGCAGACGGTTACGTCGTCGCCGTATCCCAGGTGCGGGCTGCCTCGGCCAGACCCTCGATCAGCTGCTCGAGGTGGGGGAAGGTGGAGGTGGTCTCGGATGCTCCCGGCCAGTAGTCGACCAAAGGTGTCAACCCTCGTACCCGTGGTGGCAGTTCCAGCTGCATCCCACCTCCTGAAGTCAGGTTGCAGGGATTCTTCCGGTGAAGTCCTCGCAGCTTCTTTGGAATGTCGTCGATCTCATCGACGATTCGATAGGCCGGGAGCGAATCTCGAAGCCGCCGGGCGACGTGCGCGGCCAATAGTCGGTTTCCGCCGCCGCAGAGCAGTGAGGTGTACATGCCCCTACGGCCGTAGCCGTGAACGGTTACGACCACCCGACAGTGTTCGACGAATTTGGTGAATTGCTCGGAGACCGCCGGATCTATCTTCGTCGAGGAGATGTGGTGGTGCATGTCAATCGGTTGCACCACGCCGTAGTACGAGGCCCCGGACCGCTCGGCCGCTTCGGCCGCGATCAATTCGGTTCGCCGCTCCAAGTTGCCGCCGTGGTATGCGGCGAAGCCGAACGAGCTTCGTAGCACCAGCTGTTCGTCCACCTCGGGCAGCGCTACTAGTTCGGCGAACGAAAACGACTCTGGCAGAGTGGAAGGAGCCACTCTGCCAGGGTAGTTAGGGAGATTTGTATACGACCAGCCGGTCGCTCGGGGACTTAAACAGCGGCCAGCAGATTGGCCGATTAGGCCAAGCCTGGATCCACTTCACTACCGAAGCGACGCAGCGCGTTTCGTCGGGCGGCGAAACCGCCGACCGCCACCATGGCGTTGACAGTGATAAACAGCCAGCCCAAGATGGTGGTTCGGCGGCGGGGCTGATCGAGCAGACCGAAGATGGTAACGTCGGTGTCGAACCAGTTGGCCAGCGAGCCTTGCCAGCCTTCGACGGTAAGCACGATGGAGTCCATCCAGCCGATGACGTCGCCACCGGTGAGAACCTGGTTGGACCAGATGCCGTAGATGGCCACGTACGCGCCGACAATCACCAGGATTGCTCCGGAGATGACGTTGATCATGGGGAGCACCTGACGGAATCGGTTGACAATACCGGTCTTGCCGAAGCCAACTGCCAGGGTTAGGAACGTGGCCAGCAGCCCCATGCCGATGGCGTAGGAGATGAAGTTGCCGAACCGCTCGGCGAACGATGCTCCGCTGGCCGATGTGCCGACGGCGAGAAGGAAGATGCCGATGGTGCAGGTCAGGGAAGCCACGGCGTAGGAGACGCCGAAGAGAAACATGGATCCCATGGTTCTGGCATCGCCGCCCTTGCTGAGCTTCGGGAGCCGAACGTTCAGCTGGAAGCCGCCCAGCATGGCGAAACCGAGAATGACCAGGCCGACACCAATGATGGCGGTGATGATGGGAAGCACCCCGGACGAGTTCAATGCTGTCAGCGTCCCGGCCAGGAACAAGCCGAGAATGCCGAATACAGCCAGAAAGCCTGCTGACATGGCCAGCCCAACCCGTTGGGCCCGACTAAGGGCCAACATGGTGGACGGTTCGTGGTCATCGTCGCTGCCGAGGAAGAAGCCGAGGTAGGCCGGTAGCAAAGCGAATCCGCACGGGTTCAGCAGTGCCACCATTCCCAGGGCGAAGGCTCGGGGGTCGAATAGTGCGTCCATGATGTCCTCTGATGTCGTCTCGGGGTCGTCTCGGCCTCAGATCAGGCCAGATGTTCGTCGATCAATTCGGATAGTTGCTCAGCGGTGAGGATGCCGGAGTGCATTTCCAACACCTCTCCATCGGGCGAAAGGAACAGGGTGGTAGGCATACCGATGCCTCCCGCTTCAATCCAGATCTCCTGGCCTGGCTGGAACACCGTGTCGAAGGTGACACCGGTTTCTTCGATGAGGGCCCGCCACGACGTTTCATCGAAGTCGTGGCTGACGCCGACGAAGGTGACCTGATCCTCGTAGTCTTCGTGGACTGCTTGGAAATCAGGTAGTTCGGCCCGGCAGGGTGGACACCAGGCGGCAAAGAAATTCACCACCAGCGGCTGACCGTCGTAGACGGCCAGTGTTGCCGTCTGGCCGTCGGCGGTGGTGAATGCGTGGGCGTTCAGACCGGAGCCGCCGGTCGCGGTCTCAGTCGACCCGGCCGCCTCTGCGGACTGCTCATCTGATCCATCGGAGCCTCCGGGGGCACCGAACAGAAAGAGGGCCACCAACCCGGCTGCGACGGCTGCGCCGACCCATATGAGAACGTTGGGTCGGGTCCGGGGCTCGACAGGGTCCGAGGTGGGGGAGGGAGTTGGATTGTCGAGAGCCTCGTTCGCCATGATGTTCAGCCTACGGTTGGTGACCTTGGTGCAAACGGAACCTTCAACGGTACGGGCTCATTCCGCCGCCAATCTAAAAACTCGCGAAACGACCAGGTGCCGGGTTGGCCCGACACCTGGTCGCATTGGCTTGAATCAACCTGCCTCACCGGCTCGCGTAGCCGTCACCGATGATGTCGTTATCGAAACGGTTGATTCTGGATTTGGGGCCCGGGGTTGTGGACCCAGTGCCGCTGTTAGGCGATCAGCTTCTGCAGGTGCTCGGGCACCGGCACCTCCGGCAGCTGATCCTCGGGCCGAGGCACCTTGGGCGGCCGACCCCTTCGACGCTTCCGAGAGATGATCTTGCCGTCATCGAACAGCTGACCACCCCAAACGCCACACGGTTCACTGCGGAGCAGCGCACCTTCGAGGCAGGGAGCGATCACCGGGCAATCGGAGCAAATGCCCTTGGCAACCACGATGTCGGACACGTCCTCGGAGAAAAACACGTCGGCTGATCCGGGAACAGACCGGCAAGCGGCCAGGTCGGTCCACGGCGCCCCGTTCCCCAGGGCGGCGCCGATGGTTTCTCCGAAGTCGGTGTTCTGCCCGGAGTCAGCGGATGTTTCTCGGAAGTATTCGTCTTGTCGTAGTTCGGTGATGGTCATGTTCTGTTCCTCCGGAACAAAGAAAGGTGAAAGAATTCGTCAGGTCTGTAATCGTTCGGGCATGTGTTGAATGCTCTCTTTCTGCTGCTGCTCTGGTTCGTGGATCTCTGGGAAAAACGAAAGAGCCGCTGGGTGGTGCTCCCAGCGGCTTGAACGGTCCTGTGATGTTGCTGTCTGCTACGTCACAGTCCCCCGCTGCCGGGAGTGGTAGGTGGTGGCATTGGCCATAAACGCCTTGTAGGTCCACATGCCGGTGTGGTTGCCACCACGACCACCGTGCTTAATGGAAACCGGGACCGGACACGGCACGAGGGCTTCCAGGCGCGCCGAGGCGGCGACCACGTCGAGCTGGCGCTTGAGCCAAGCAACTATCAACATGTCGTCACCTCCTGTGTCGGATGGTTGGTTCCTACTGGTATCGCAGTTGATCTTGGGCCGCGAAGGGCTGATCACTACGTTCAGGTTCTACCAAACTACGAATCGTCCGGGCTGTCAACCGAATTAACGTTGATTCCATAGTTTTCTTCTGATCGGCGCAGATCGGCGCTGAGTTCACATCCGCAGGTAGCGGGTCCGCGGCGCAGGCGTGTCTGCTCCGAGCACAACACTGTCGCCTGCCAGCAGTCGGTAAACGGCTTCTATCGCATTCACGGTGTCATCCCAGTTGTAGGAGGCCACCTGTCGCTTACCGTTGGCTCTCAACCGTTCTCGAAGCTCACGGTCTTCGATGGCTCTGGTTACCGCCTCGGCCAGATCGATTGAGTCTCCGGGAGGCACCAGTACGGCGGCATCGGCCGCCACCTCGGGAATCGATCCGGCGGTTGTGCTGACCACGGGGACTTCAGCTGCCATCGCCTCCAGCAGCGGAAAACCGAAGCCCTCGTACAGCGAGGGGTACACCAGTACAGAACACCCGGCCAGAAGATCGGCCTTGGTTTGCTCCGGAATGTATCCGGTGATGACCACCTGATCGGGCCTACGGCATCCGGCGATTGCCTCATTGAGTCCGTCGACACCCCACCCCGGCCGTCCGGCGATCACCAAGCGGAGGTTGGGGAAGACCTCCCAGACAAGATTCATGGCGTGGACCAGCCCCACGTAGTCTTTGCGGGGTTCAACCGTCCCGATGGCGAGAATATAGTCGGCTCCGATTTCTGATCGCCCGGCGGCAGCCGAACCCGCTTGCGGCGGGCTGCATCCGTAGGGTGTGGTGTGGACCCGGTCGGGATCGATACCGAGGTCTTCGATCAGTTCGTTGGCCACGTAGTGCGAGCCGGTATGAACGTGGGCCCCTCGGTTGAGGGCTCGTTGAAGCAACACCGGGTTGTGCTTGGAGTAGGTATCGACCATGTCCGGGAATCGCCAGGCGGTTAGATCGTGAACGGCCACCAACTCGGCCCCACCCGACGCTGGCGGAACGACGTAGTTGAGGCCGTGCACGATGTCGAAGCCTGACACCCGCGGCCGATCGCAGGAACGCCAAAGCCTATGACAGGCCCGGGCCGGTAACGCCAGCCGTTTGCGTTGCCAGCCGTTGGGTACGGCATCGGCAAATCGGGTAGCCCCTCGCCAGCTGACGAGCACACCGGTCGGTTCGATCCAACCCAGTCGGCACAGTCGGCTGGCCACCGATTCAACCACCAGCCCGACCCCGGTTTTTGTCCCCAACAGCGGCGTCAGGTCGACGGCAACCCGGAGCGTCATGTCACGTACCGTCCGGACATACTCAACCTGGCTGAGGTGCGACTCGTGGCTGGTGACCGCTGGGTTCGTTCTATACCCTCCAAAAATCGTCTGAGCTCGGTGGCGGTGTCATCCCAGCCGGTGGCTCGGAATCGACGGGAGCGGTCGACGGCGATCGGGTGGTGCTCCAGGCGATCCCGTAGGAAATTCGCCCAGGCCACCGGATCTGGCCGTAGCGCCGTAGCCAGACCCTGTGAGGCCTCGGCCAACGCCGGGAGATCGGTGGTAACCACGGGGATGCCTCGGGCCAACGCTTCGACGACCATCGGACCGGTCCCATCACCCAGACATGGCGACAGGAAGAAGGCGGTCTCCGCCCACAGTTGTTCCAAACCGGCATCCGATAGCTGGGCGTGCAGCCGTACTGCGGGATGGGTCTCGAGTCTGCGGTTCAGTTCCTCATCCGGGCCGGGGTCGCCGACAATGTCGATTACCGGGCCTTCGCCGGCGGTTGAGGACCCGGAGCCTGAGGCCGCTGACTGCGTCTTGTCGAGATGGTCGAGCGCCTCCAGTAGCAGTCGGTGTCCTCGATGCTCGGCGATCGGTCCAACCATCAGCAGACGACCGAGAGCGACTGGATCCGGACCTGTCGTCGGATCGGCACCTGAGCCGGCGGGCGAATCCGGCTCGGGGTCCGCTGCTGTATTCAACGTTGGATTTGCCGCCAGGGCCTCCGGCGAAGCGCCAAGCGCGATCAGCTTGACGTCATGGTTCTTCGACCTTGGACCAAGCCAGTACACGAGATCCTCGGCTGTCACCAGCGAGGCGGCCAGCCAGGTGGACGCTGCGGTGCGATGGGCCCGCAGCCACTGTCTGAAGCCGGTGACCTCGGCCGTCGGGAACCACGACGGGTTGTGCAGCCGCAACAGATCAGGTACGAAAGCCGCTACTCGGACACCGTCTGTCTGAAGAGACGGCAGGAGCTCGGCTCGAGGTATCGGTCCGTTCCAAGCCGGTTCGAGGTCGACGAACCATGTATCGGCGACCGGCTCCCAACGACGGGAGCGGAGCCCGGCTTTGGCCAGCCGCCGCTCCATCCGACGGATGGTGGGCGGAAGCGCCTGCTCGAGTTGCCCGAGGATGCGGTCCCGTTGTCGGTTGCTAATCGGTCGCAGCTGGCCCGATCGGCCGTCCAACAGCGTCAGACCCACGTGCTCGTCATTTCCGAACGCTGTGACCAGCCCGATGGCCAGGAGTTGGAGCAGGTCGAGGCTCTCACTGTCGAGCGCGGTCGAGACGTCTATGGCAACCCGAACGTCTGGTGCATGGATGTCCGACATCGGTCGCCGTCGATCAACCAGATAGGCAGTGTCAGCTGTTCGGTTCCTTCCACCGTCGGCCCCCTCTTCCGTGTCGGCCGGCTGAGCGTCCCGCAGATCGATGATGACCTCGTCATCGATCGCCGGTTGGTTGTCGTCGGCGGCTGGGACGTCCTCGACTGGAGCTGACTCCGGCGCGTCCTCATAGACGTCATCGGGCCCAGGGGCACTATTGGCGATGTCGTGGTCGGCGGCGTTGTTGTCGTCGGGCTCGACGACCGACGGGTCGTCCCCCACGACGGATGATTCGTCGTTGCGGCGGTTCACTTGGGCGGCGGGTTGTACGGCGGCGGTTCGTTCCCGACGAGTCAGCGTGGAAGCTGTGTCGGGAGACCTTCCGTAGGGTACCCGTTCCGCCGAGCCTTAGCGGTAACGTCGAATGTCGTGACCTGGGTAATTGACCGAGAGCCGATGCTGTCCTACGTTCAGGGCAGGCAATATTCGGGGACTCGCAAGGTGCGCCTTGGCGACGTGGAGCCTCAGGGGCGACTACGGCTTGATGCCCTCACCCGGTATTGCCAGGATGTCTCCAATGACGACACCACCGACGCCGGCCTCGACGACGTGCCGCCATGGGTCGTCCGTCGGACCGTCGTAGACGAGTTGGCACCGGCAAAACTGGCCGACCAACTGACGTTCACCACCTTTTGCTCGGCCATTGGCGGGCGATGGGCCGAGCGTCGCCTGGACATCCGCAACCAACGGGGCGATCTGGCCTACCAGGTTGCGACCCTGTGGGTGTGCGTTGACGGGAGATCTGGTCAACCCCACGCCCTGACCGAGCAGTTCCTCTCGCTGTACCAAGATTCGGCCGCCGGTCGGAAAGCCTCAGCCCGCCTACGAAACCCCAAGCTCAATTCCGACACCGCCACCGACCCTGGTTTGGAGGGGGAAGGTGGTGCTGTCAACCATCCGGACGTGGTGTGGCAGCTTCGCAAAGCCGACTTTGACACCTGGGGACATGTCAACAACGCTGCCTATTGGGCGGCGGTGGAGGAGTGGCTGGCACCGTTTGAATACCCGCGCCGATTCCGGATGGAGTACGGCGGCGGGCTGGCTCCGGAACAGCTTGGCCCTGATCGCCAAACGACAATTGTCCGACAATGCCAGCCCGACTCGGGCTGCGAGGCGGTGTGGTGGCAGGGTCTTGACGAATCCGTCGCCGCCTCGGCCAGTTGGTACAGGCTGTAGCCGACAGCCGGTGGCCCGGCGTTAGGCCCCTTCGGGCTGTGCCTGGCCGACGATGAAGCTCTTGCGGTAGTAGCGCAGCTCTTCCAGGCTTTCGGTGATGTCGTCGAGCGCCCGGTGCCCGACGTCCTTGCGGGGTGCGTCGTCGAGCACGGCCGGATTCCAGCGTCGTGCAAGTTCCTTGAGGGTTGTCACGTCCACCGACCGGTAGTGGAGGAACTCCTCCACCTCTGGCATGTGTACCGCCAGGAACCGTCGATCCATGCCAATGGAGTTTCCGCATAGCGGGACGGTTCGGGCCTCGGGGATGTGCTCTTTGAGGAAGGCCAGAGTGCTGGCGGTGGCGTCGGCCAGGGTAACGGTGGATGCTTTGATCTGCTTCAACAAGCCGGACTTGGTGTGCATCTCCACCACCACCGGATCCATGGCGGCCAGCTCTTCGCTGGTTGCTTGAATGACCAGTTCCGGGCCGGTGGCCACAATATTGAGCTCGTCGTCAGTGAGCAGCGTGGCAATTTCGACGATGATGTGCTTTGCCGGATCAAGTCCGGTCATTTCGAGGTCCATCCAGGCGAGCAAGACATTTACCATAGCCTGAATGACCGACGAAGTAATTGTTCCCCTGCAGGCCCTCGACCATGAGCTCGAGCCACCGGCACGAATGCGCTCGGGCGATGCCGCTGCCGACCTTCCGGCCCGTGAATCGGTTCGGTTGGAGCCGGGTGAACGATTCCTGATGCCTACCGGTTTCGCCGTCGCCATTCCGTCCGGGTACTGCGGCTTGATTCTGCCCCGCTCCGGTCTGGCGCTGCGGCATGGCTTGACAGTGGTCAACAGCCCGGGCTTGATCGACTCCGGCTATCGGGGCGAGCTGCAGGTCATCCTGTTGAACACCGGAGCCGAAGCCGTGGAATTGGAAAGGGGTCAGCGAATCGCCCAACTGCTGGTGTTGCCGGTTCCAGCGGTCGGATTCACGACGGTTGACGAGCTGCCACCATCGGACGACAACCGGGGAAGCGACGGTTTCGGTAGCTCCGGATAAGCCGCATCGTCGAGTTGCGCTTGTCAGGCGTCGGTTTGGGAAGCCAACTCCAGAATCACCGTTCCGCCGTCAACGGATGACTTGCCGACCATCTCGGTCAGCTCCTCGGACAGAGCAACCGGATCGGCAATCTCAACGTCCGGGTTTCGCAGAACAACCGTCAGGTTGGTGGCTTTCCAATCAGCTTCGACATGAATCCGCCCCGGACCGTGGAGTTCGGCCACCGCTCGGTCGACGGCCAATCGAAGTTTCTCGACGATCGCCACTTCGATGCCCAGACGTAGGGCAAGGCCGGCTACCGCCACCCGACCGATACGGGTGAAGGTCGCAGAGGCTGGGAACGAGACCTTCAGCTGGTCCTGTGTTCCTTGGGTCATCGAGGGAGGATCCGTTTCAGTGGCTCGGGCCGGACGCAGGCCTTACCGAATTGCGTTCGGCTGATGGTATCGAGAGATTATTGCTGATTCGCCTTCTAATCGAATCTGTTGCTAATCGAATCGGCTCGGGTGTTCGATTGGCGTTACTCCCTGATCACATCGGCCGGATCCCGGTCGACACGGATCCCGCAGTAGACGGGATGTCGCAACATCCCATCGGGCGGCCACTCCGAGAACTCAACCTCCACGACCGCAGTCGGCTCAACCCAGTGGGGGATTTTGTCCAGCGGCGGAACCTCGGTGAACGGTGGCTCCGGGCATTCGGTCAGGATGGCGTCGAGACGGCGTCGTTCGGCATCGGTCAAACCGGAGCCAACTCTTCCGGCCATGACAAAGTCTTCGCCGTCCCAAACACCGACGATTAGAGAGCCCAATCTTCCGGCCAGCCCGCCCTGGCCCTCAAGCCACCCGCCGACCACGAACTCCTGCCGCCGGCGAACCTTAATCTTGAGCCAGCTTTTGGACCGGGTGCCGGGGTGGTAGCGGCTGTCGACCCGCTTCACCACGACGCCTTCCAGGTCGCGTTGTTCCGCCACCGCCAGCAGCTCTTGGCCTCCGTCGACGGTGTAGGGGGAGATCATCCATCGGTCGCCTGTCTCCAACAGATCATCCAGTAGGCGCCGACGGTCGGCGTAGCCGAGTTCGAGTAGTGGCTGGCCGTCAAGACGAAGCAGATCGAACAACACCAAGGCCACCGGCACCTCGGCCAGCAGGGCGGCCGACGGTTGTTCCACATGGATGCGACGCTGCAGCTTGCCGAATGACGGGCGGTCCCCGTCGAACGCCACGATCTCCCCATCCAAGGTTGCATTTAGCGGGACGGCCTTGGTCAGAGGGGCGAGATCGGGGAACGACGAGGTAACGAGTCGGCCATTGGAGGACCACAAGGCGAGCTCGCCGTCGCGAACATCGACCATCACGCGAATTCCGTCCCATTTGATTTCGGCCACCCACCCGTCGCCCGTCGGGACGGTCTGGGACGACGCCGCTTTCATCGGCGCAATCCAACCACCATCGTCGTAGTCGGAACCGGTACTCACGCCACCAGTATCGCTGCCGACGCCTCCACTGAGGCCGATGGCTCATGCGTCCGGTGGAATCTACCCAGTGGCTCAACCCTGTCCAGCCTTGCGCCGATAGCTCCAGAAGCAGACGCGCCCATCTAGGGCTGAGGATGGAGTAAACGTAGTCGTGTTGACCACCACATCTTTACCGGATTCCAGTGTTCGAAGGAGGACGGTGAAGCCATTGGCCGCTGTCCTGGCCACACTGGCGCTGCTGGCATCGATGCTGATTGTCGGGGCGCCTCCGGCCTCGGCCGCTGCCGCTTGGGACATGACGGTGTCTCGCACGTCGGCTTCTCCGGCTGATACCGGCACGACCATGGTGTTCACCATCAACGCCCAGTGCTCGGCCTTGGACGAAGCCGTCT
>JAHDFR010000064.1 GCA_020628065.1 Acidimicrobiales bacterium | reverse complement strand
CCGCGGTACTACGCTCGCCAATGGCCCGCTCGGTGTGTACGCCCGCGCTTCAGCGTTTGTGAACGGCCAGCTTTGCCCTACGAGTCGTCGACCGGAGACGTGTCGTTTCGGGTAGACTCCGAGGTGCCGACTTGAACGAACTCGGTGGCCGAGGGGCCGGCGCTGGCAAACGCCTCGGCCGCTTCCATGGCGGCTTGGGCGATCGCGGCGTCGGCAACGGTGTCGGCGGCGTTGACGGCGCTCATGAAACCGCCGCTTGACCGACCGGTTGAAACCTGGGCGCTGGCTTCGGCCACGATTGCCGGGGCGCTGTCACCGGTGTACTGCATGATGGCTCCGGCAATTGGTACTGCGCTGAGACCCAGTGCGGCCACCAGCGACGCTCGCGATGTTTGGCGACTTGTCCTGGGCATGACTTGTATTTCGTGCGAAACGCCGGATCAGATCAACCATCGGCCAGAAACTTCACTACCCGTCAACATTCAACTCTATTGACGACCGCATGATCGGGTAAACGAAAGAGGTGCCGGCGTGACCTGAACGGCCAGCCGACACCTCTTCTGTTTGTGATGGCTTTGATCAGCCCGGGGGAGGGAGGAGGCTGATGTAGCCGGGGAGACTCGTTAGCCGGGGAGGATGACGGAGTCGATGACGTGGACCACGCCGTTCTGGGCTTCCAGGTCGGCGGCGGTCACGGTGGCACCGTCAACCATTACGTTGCCGTCGACAACGCTCACGGCGATGGTGTCGCCCTGAACCGAGGCGATTTCGGTGCCGTCGGCGGCGATGGCGTCAGCGGCCAGGATTTTGCCGGGCACGACGTGGTAGGTGAGGATGTCGGCCAGGTCTTCGCGGGCCAGCAGTTCCTCGGCGGTGATGCCCAGGTCGGCCAGAGCCTGCTCGAAGGCGGCGTTGGTCGGGGCGAAGACGGTGAACGGGCCCTCACCCTGGAGGGTTTCAACCAGGCCGGCCTCGGTCACTGCGGCAACCAGGGTGGAGAAGTCGTCGCTGGAAGCGGCGATGTCAACCACGGTGGCGGGAAGGTCGGCCATGGCGTCGTCTTCCATCGCATCCTCTTCTTCCATGGCTTCTTCGTCTTCCATGGCCTCTTCGTCGTCCATGGCGTCTTCGCTGTGGTCCTCTTCCTCCATAGCGTCGTCTTCCATGGCCTCTTCATCTTCCATGGCGTCTTCGGCGACCTCTTCGGCCGTCTCGGTGGCTGCGTCTACAGCCTCTGAGGCTTCCTCCGAGGCATCGCCACAAGCTGCTAGGGCGAGGGCCAGCGCCAGCAGTGGCGCACCGTACTTTGATGTGGTCTTCAGGTTGTTCATTGGATTCACTCTCCCAAGTGCTCTGAACGTGGTCCGGAGCTGTTCCGGGACACTGAGCTTAACGACCGGATGCGGTCTAGAGATGCATGGATAGCTGCGCCACTTTTCACATCAACAATCACTAAACACTGCATCCACTCAGTCGACAGTTGGGTGTTTCGCTCCGCTTGACCTGATTGGTGGCAGCGCCAATACTGGCGAGAACCAAGGAGCGAAGGGCGGAGCATGACACGAGAGGGAACAGCGGTGAGAGGTCTGCGGCGAGGCGGACGCTTCGCGGCGACAGTGGCCGCAGTGTTGATGGTGGTCTCCGTTGTCGTCGCTGTCCCTGCGACAGCCCAGGCAGTACAGGCCATGCCTCCGGACAATCCGAGGGTCGAACGGGTGGCCCGCCCCCCAATCTCGTCATCGACCTGCGCCGGTATCCGGGGTAACGGGCAGAACCTGTTCGCTCACTACGGGGTTTTGGCCCGTCACGTCGAGGAGTACGGCGCCATCACCTGCGCCGCCGGTGGGAGTTCGGGCAGTATCACTACGTTCCTGCTGGAAAGCATGTGGGCCAACCCTGATCTGCACCGTTGCGGTGTTCGACGGTGCATGCCTACAGAACGTGACGCCCGACTGTCGTTGATGTTGAAGTCGGTCATCGGTCTGACCGATGCCGGACTGTTCCAGGATGTCGAGACCGTTGCCGCTCTGGTGGCCCGAGTGCAAGTCGACGGGATACCGGCTTTGTTGCAGGGAGACGACCCGCTTGAGGGGGTGGCGGCACTGCAGCGCATCCTGCGTGATCTCGGACCGCTGATCAACCCCGAGTTGATCGAGCTGCTGGCCACCTCACCCGATCCGGTGTTTCACGCCACCGACATCGTCGACGGTCTGACAAAGGGCGTCAACTTCCAGGTTGACGACCCCAGGGTCTTCCTCCGAACCTCGGTGGTGAACTTCGATGCCTTCGCCTCGCTGTTGGGATCCTACGGTTCGTTTTACGCCGCTTACGGCCCGGCCGACCGGGCCGGCTTCTCCTCCTGGCTCGACGCCTGCGCCGAGCCGGCGGTGGGACTGAACTGGTCGGACACGGCGGCGCTATCAGCCGATTCAACCAACGGCGGTTCGAGTTGTGGTGACACGTTCACCGAGCTGTTCAACCACTACCGGGAAGCCTTCGCTGTCACCGGTGGACCCAACCGGGCTGACGATGAGATCGGCGTCTACCTGCCGGCCTTCGGCGTGACCGGCGTGCTCACCGGCGACGCCATCAACCTGTGGGAGCAGGCTCGAGCTGCCTGGATCGCCGCTGACCCGATTGAGTTCGAACCGGACTTCGACGACATCGGTGTCGGCTACTGGGGCCAAGAGTCCGAGCTGGCCCGGATGCAGCGTGGCCTTGACCGGTCATACACCGATTTGGTGAGCGAACAGTTTGAGCCGCTGGGCGCCCCGGCGTGGCGTGAGATTTTGGGTTCGTCCCCGGCCGAGCCCGGGTTCGCTCCCGGCATTCGGTTGAGCAGCGGCCTGGTCTCGGTTGGTGGTTGGGCCGACCCGCTTCGGGTCATGCCGCTGGAGGCCGCCGGTGCCCGCACCGTGATCACCGTAAATCGCCTGGGTGGGGTTGGCGGGTTCACGGCCGACGTGACCCGATTGCTCAACGCCTCCGACGATGATCTGGCCGCCCTTTACTCCACCACCGACCCGGCCAGTTCGTTCTACGTCGGTTTGGATGTGGCCGACGGTGTGTGGTGCACCAACTGGGACGGCCAGGGTGGCGACCCTAACCGGTTGTTCAATGACGCCTACACTTCGCCTTTGATCACCAATGACCGGGCGTTGCTGCGTCCACGGTTGGGCTACCCCAATGTCGGTCCGGACTTCGCTATCGGTGGCTGCAACCCGGGCCTCCCTGTCGGGTAGCGTCACGTCGTGACTGACGACGCCGAGCCGCAGACCGATTCTTCAACCGGCGGCGCAACAGGGGCACCGTCGAGCAACCGTCCCGGCCGTTGGAGACGCCGTCTCGGCGTAGCGTTCCTGTCGCTCCTGACTTTGTTGGTCTTGGCTATCGGGGCCTTTGTCGTGTGGGCGTCGTCCACCCCCGACGTCGGCTTGGTGGCCGAACGGGCGCTGGTCAGCGACTCGGTGGTAGCGGTGGCCGAGGACGATGGATGGGTGTTCACCCCGTCGGAGCCGGCCAGTACCGGGCTCATCTTGTATCCCGGTGGTCGGGTCGATCCGGCCAGCTATGCGGTTCTGGCCCGACCGATCGCTGAGGCCGGGTTTGTGGTGGTGGTACCCAGCGTCCGACTGAACCTGGCTGTACTTGAACCGAGCGCTGCCGACGACGTGATGGCAGCCCATCCTGATATTCAGCAGTGGTTCGTCGGCGGCCACTCGTTGGGGGGAGCCATGTCGGCCGCCTATGCCAACGACAATCGTGACGACGTGGCCGGCCTCGTCCTGTTGGCAGCGTTCCCGGCCGGCGGCACCGACCTCTCCGATTCGAACATGAACGTGGTATCGGTGTACGGCACCAACGACGGCCTGGTATCGGACGAAGAAGTCGAAGACAGCCGAACCCGATTGCCGGAGCGGGCGAGATTCGTTCCGGTCGAAGGCGGCAACCACGCCCAGTTCGGCGACTACGGCGATCAGGGTGGTGACAACGAAGCCGCCATCACTCCGGACGAACAGTGGCGGGCCACCGCCGAAGCGATCCTCAGCCTGATGATCGGCCCTCGAGGCGGTGGCGGGCCCTCCGAGTGAGCCTCCGGTGGGACAAAGCCAACCTAGGACACGAAGCTGGTAATGGTTTCCAACGGTTCGCGTGGCATGCGCACGGTGTTGATGTGGGCTTCGGTGTCGATGTAACCGAACGACATGCCGTACATGATGCCGTTTGTTTCGGGGATGTCGGCCACCTCCCGTACGGTGTCCGGGTACTGGGCCAGCGCCCCTTGGGCGATCGATCCGATACCCCGCTCAACCATCAGCAGGGTTACGGTCTGCAGCAGGATGCCCATGTCGACCGCACTTGAAAGGCCAAGAACTCTGGGCATGGAGAAGAAGGCGGCGTGGGGTGCGCCGAACATCTCGTAGTTCTTGCGGGCGATGCGGGCCCGACCCTCCCGGTCGGCACGCTCGACGCCCATGGTGGCGTAGTAGGAATATCCGCAGGCCCGGCGTCGATCCATCAGCTCGTCGGGTAGCGGATCGGCTGGTCGAGGAAAGTCTCTTCCTCCCTGGTCGCCGGAGTCGAATCGTTCACACAGCAGCCGTCGCAGCTCGTCCAACGGCTCGCCGCTGACCACCGCGATATGCCATGGCTGGGAGTTGGTGCCCGACTGGGCCAGGCGGGCCAGATCGAACACTTCGCGAATCAGCTCGTCGGGCACCTGGTCGGGTAGGTAACCCCGAACCGAGTAGCGACTGGTCAACGCCTCCGTCACGTCCATGGATAAACGTGTACTCGGCGGAAAGGTCGGCCGCCAACCCGTGGATCACGTCAACACCCAGCACAGGTCGGGTTTTGGAGCTACGAGTCGAGGTTGGCCCATCCGGCGCATCGACGAGATGCTTTTTGGGCCGCCCAGGCAACCATAGCCAAGGTGTCGGCCGATGAACTGGCGGCGACGGCCGCCGCCACGTCGGCGTCCGAAACCCGGTAGGGCGCTTCCACGGTGAGTATCGCCAGTCGGGCCAGGGGTTCCATGTCGGTGAACGTCTTGAGCTGAATCCCGCCCTGCCAGCGGCTGAAGCGTTCGTCCAGCACTGCCAGCAACGTGGGAGCGAACCGCTCCGCCGCTTCGGCCTCGATGACGGCCGACCATCCGGCCATAGCCGAAAGAACGTTGGGAGCGTCGGCCGCCCACCCCGGCCGCCAGGCGAATAGTGTGTCGTGCTTGGGGAGCAGAGCAAGCGATTCGCCGGGGGTCAACGTTTGGGCTTTGTCGATCATGCCGCCCATCATCACCTTGGCCATCGACCTGGTCATGGTTCCAAGCGCAGAGGGAACCGGCATCATCTTGTCGTCCAGGAATACGCTCACCATGCGGTTGAGGTAGTGGAAAGCCGTCAACGTCCCCAGGTATTCAGCCCGGTGTCGGTCGAGGTCCTGAGGCGCGGTCACCGAAGCGGCCTCTTCGGCCGAGGCGGACGATCTGGCCCAACTCTCAAGAGCGGAATCGTTTGTCTTGGCCGCGGCCCTGGCCGCCCCGTGGGCGTCGACGCAGAACGGGCACTGGTTGCCCTGGGAGACGGCCCAGGCAATGGCTTCTTTCCGGCCCCGGTCGGCGTCGCCGACGAAGAGGGTTTCGCGCACAATCGTCCAGGCGGCGGCCAACAGCTCCGGTACTTCACCGTGCAGCACAAATGGACCGGCCACGAAGAACTGGTCCCGCATCTGGTCGTATACGTCTTTGGCCCGGCCTTCGGCTCGAACCGGTCGGTCCGGCTGCACGCCGTTTATGGACATCGGACCGATGGTTTCCATCATCCGACTCATGGACTGAACAAGCATTGGTGGTGGCTCCTCAGCGCCCGCAGCTTCAACGCTAGTCCACCTGCTTGTTGATTTCCTGCGGGTGGATTTCCTAGAAGCGCCGGGAGGTGACATCCGTTCTTAGCACTGCATTGACTCCGCCCGACGGTCCTTCGATGTCAACGGTTGAGCTGTTGCGTCGATGGGCTCGACCCCAGTATGGCCCCGACCCCGGCCGGAGCCATTCGCCGCCGAGAGTAACACCGAATGCGTGGTCGGCGATGTAGTAGGCCTGGCGGGGCACGACGAACCATGCCAACAACTCGAGACCCACCAACAGCATGGCTGCCATGTAGTACGGCCATAGGGGTGGTCGAGCGTTCTGAACCATCTCGGCTATAGCCAACAAGAGGGCCAACAGTCCGCTTTCTCCCGACTTGTCTCCCGGTGGTCGTGACGTCGACGAGTTCTCTCCGGATGCCAACAGAGCGGCTGCGGCTTCCTGAACGGCCGAAGGGTTCGGGTTCGACGCAGCCGCTTCGTCGCCGGTTCCTCCGGCGCCGGTTCCATCATTGGTGCCGTTGTCATCGGTCATGGCCAAGTTGTCCGGTGGCTGGCCGAGCGAGTCGATGTCGTCTGCCGTGTCGTCTGGGTTGTCCGGCTGCGAACTTGAAGTGCTTGAACTTGAGGTGCTTGAACTTGAGGTGCTTGTGATTGTGGTGGAGGTACCGGTGGTTGTGGGCGCAGCTGTTGTGACCGAGACAGTGGAGGCAACCGTGGTCGAGGTGGTCGATGGCGTCACCGTTGTCGACGACGCAAGAGATGTTGACGTGGAGGTCGGCTCGGTCGTTGATGTCGAGGTCGGATTGGTCGAAGACGTGCTGGTGGTTGTGGGCCTCGTAGTGGATGTGGTGCTTGGCGGGATGATCGGTGTGGCGGCAAACGTCGGCCCGGCTTCGCTGGTCGAGCCCAGCGTGGTGCAGCCGCTCAAACACACGGTTGCGGTGCCGGTCACCCAGTTGACGACGACGTCGTCTGGTAGCGACAGCGCCGCTTCCACCGGAGAGTTGCTGCCATCGAGGGCTACTTCGACCGATCCGAGGAACACCTCGAGTTCGCCGTTGCCGGTACCGGGATCAGGCGTTGCCGTCGAGTAGATGTCGACCAGGTAGACCCCGGGCGGGCTGTCCACCGTGAACGTCACCGCAAGTGAACCTGGACTGTGGTCGGCGACCGTGAAGACCGGAAAGCTCTGCAGATCGTTTGGCCCACTGGCGGTTCCGTCACCACCGGTGTCGGCTCGATCGTTGGCGTTGAGATCGATGGCCTGGGTGCCGTTGTCCATGATGATGTTGCCGACAATGGTGTTGCCTGCGGCGGTGTTGGGTACGAGGGCAACGCCGGCCGTACCGTTGCCGGCGATGACGTTGCCGGTGATCGATCCGTCGGCCACAAACTTACCGAGTCGAATACCGTCGCCGACGTTGGCCAATGGTGACCCGTCCGGTCCGACCCCGATCCAGGAGTCGGCGATTGTCGGCCTGGCCCCTCGATCAACCAGCACGCCGCTGGCCCCGGAGGAGCCGACGACCATACTGCTCAACGCCACATCATCGGCGGTGACGGCAACACCCTGGCCGCCAAGGAGAACCAACCCCTGCAGGACTGAGCCGGCGGCGTCCACCGTTATGACAGGAGATGCGGCGACGGCGTCGGCATCAACTGTCAGCACCGGGTGCCCGGCGGCGATGAACGTCGGGTCGGTGGTGCCGTCGATCGTCACCTGCTCGGTGATGTCGGGCAGCGGACCATGTCCCGGGTCGATCATGATGATCGACCCGTCGGAAACGTTGAAGGTGATGGTGTCGGCCCCGGCAAGGCCTTCGGCCTCCTCGACAGCGGCCCGCAACGAGCAGGCCCCACCGGCATCGGCACAAAGACCGTCGCCCGGGCTGGCATCGGGGGTATCGGCCACCGTCGTTACCACCAGGAGCTCGGAGGCGGCAGCCACATTCAGTGTCACGTTCAGCAGCGTGTGAAGCAAAAGAGTGATACTGGTTACGGCCAAAAGTCGACGCCTGGCCGACCGACTGAAGACAGCAGCGGTCATTGCTGATCCAGGTCCGCCCAGGCCGGCTCATCATCGCTGGACTGCTCACCCTCAGGTGTGTCACCCGGCGGGTCCGGTTCAACCGGGAGATAGAGCGTCCAGGTGGAACCCGACTCGTCGATGGTGTGATCCAGGCCGCCTGAAGCCAGCAATGTGCGGATGGTCGGTATGGAGCCGGTCGTGCGAGGGTCACTGACCACGGTGGCTTGGATTCCCTGGGCTGAGATGCGCAGCTCGGCGGCGTCACTTTGGGAAGACGGGGCCAGCGTGATGTCAACAGCGTCGGCCCCGGCATCCACCATGGCGGACTCGATGGACGTCAACGCTGCAGCGAAGGTCGCCGGATCCACGATGCAGCGGATCGCAGCCAGGCCGGCCGCCCGCCGTTGCAGACCGGGCAGCTCGGGTTCCCGGTCAAGCAGATCCTCCAGGTCGGTCGGTTCCGGCTTCAACACCAGTCGGCCTTGGTCAACGTCGCCTTCGGCCAGGGTTGTTCGCAGCAGACGTCGGCCGGCCAGCTCGTCGATGTCAAGCAGCTCGAGTCCGGTGGCCAAGCGATTCAGGACGCGGCGGAATCGTTGTTCGGTTGTGCTCAGACGCCATCGGTAGGCGATCGTGGCGTTTCTAGCCTGCTGCTCTCCATCGCGCAGACGCAGATGAAGGTAGATGGCCAGCACTGGAATGACGAAGGCCACTGCGCCACCGCCGAGCGCCCCGAAGCGCGACAGGAGACGTTCGGCTCGCCCGATGGCTTCGAGTCTTTCGGTCGACATCTCGGCGTATCGGTCGGTGACGGCGGCCGATTGATCCACCAGGAGATCAAGCCGACTGTCGATGTCGGCCGGTGGTGGATCGGCCTTGATGCCGTCGACCGTCTGCCGGGCGGTCACGACGAAGTCGGCCAACTCCTCGACATCGGCGGCGGTGGCTGAGCCGACGATGGCTTCAGCCGTGGCCAGGTCTTCTTCCACCCGAACCAGTCGTGTGGCCGCTTCGGTCGGATCGGTGGTTGAGAGAATGGCGGCGGCCCCGATCCCGTGGCTGACCCGATCAACGTGCGAGGACGCCAGATCGATTCCATGCACGACGTTGGCGTCGTTGGCCACCGCCTGGGTTCGGTCGGCCATAGCGAACACCATGGCCACCACCAGGGTGGCGCATACGGCAACGACAACGGCAACGGCCATCGAATGCCGCCTGGCCGTGTTGTCTACCTCGGGCAGGTCTTCAAGGCCATCCGTCTGAATCACTGAGGTCCTATCGGCCGGATCTCGTTGAGATTCACACCGCTCGGTCATATTTGCTGCGGCGGGGACGACGTGAACTAGGGACAAATTTATGGATGTTGAGGATTGACCGTCGAGACGAAGCCTGACCCAGTAACCGAGTCGGCCATGCCGTCGTCTTCGCGTCGTCTGTGGAGCGGTCTGCGTATACCTCGCGTTGTGCTGTCCCTGGTGGTTCTGGTCTTGGTGACGGTCGACGGTGGGGCGGACCGTTTTCCTGTCGACACGAGAGCGCTCCTCGGGTTAGCGGCTCTTGGCAACATGATTCTGGTTGTCAAGTCGATCGCCAGCGAGCGGCGTCACGTTGTCGCCCAGCTGTCTATGGACGCCATGATGGCTCTTGCCGTCCTGATGTTGGCCAACGTGCAGGCCACACCCCTGGTTTGGGTTGCCCTGCTGGTGCCGGTGGTGGGTGCGGTGACGGTGTCGTCCACGTTTGCGGTCGGAACCTGGTTGGCCATGGTGGTGCTCTACACCAGCGTTCAATTGCTCCTGCCGACCGCCGCTGAGTCTTCGCTGTCGGTCGGGTTACAGCAGTTGCTGGCGGTGGCTCTCATCGGATTCCCGGTTGCCCGTTGGTCCCAGCAGCTGCACGGCCAGCTGTCGCGACTCGTCGAGGAGAAACGGCGAGCCAACACGCAGGCCACTTGGCTTCAACGGGTCGGCTCACACGTGCAGCAGCTTTCCACCGCCGGTGATGTCGATGAGATAGATCGATTGGCGGTGGCGGTCGACGGCGTAATTGATTCGAGTAGAGCCGAGCTGTGGGATGTCAGCGTTCGCCAGCCTCGGTTGATCCTCGCTGCCGGGCGACCGTTGAGCAACGCCACCGATCTGTTTCTTGATACGTCGGCCGAGTTGACCGTCTCCTGCCGGAGTGACCGCGTTGAGTTGAACAACGCCGGCTACGGATCGGCCATGGCGCTGAGGCTCAAACCTAGAAAGGCCATTCTTAGGTTGTGGTTCGACGGGTTGACGGTGGAGAGCGAACGGGTCCAGGCGGCTGAACTGTTGGCCAACGCCATGCGTCGCTCGTACCTCAATGCCAACGAGGTGAAGCGGCTGACCGCCTGGTCCGAAGAGCTCGACTATCGAGTGAAGCACGACACCCTGACCGGTCTGTTGAACCGGCACGGCCTGCGAAGCAGTCTTCGAGACGGCGGCGGCGAGTCGGTGCTGTTCATCGATCTTGACGGGTTCAAGCCGGTCAATGATGATCACGGACATGACGTCGGCGACGCCCTTTTGCAGATTGTGGCCCGCCGCCTTCAGTCAGCATCAAACGATGACGTTCTGCTGGCCCGCGTTGGTGGTGACGAGTTTGTGGCGGTGACCTACGACGTCAACTGGGAGGAACTTGAACAGCTTCGATCGGACGTTCTAGCCGCCATCGACGAGCCGATTGCTGTGGCCGGTCTTCAGTTGTCCATCGGAGCCAGCGTTGGTTTGGCTGCCGCTGCAAACAACGAAGCGTTCGACCGGGTGCTTCGCCGGGCCGATCAGAACATGTACGAAGAGAAGCGCCAGGGCAAAGCCAACCAGGCCAGATCGCACGCCAAAGGTCCGGCACCCGGTGATCGGATAGCCGACTCCCATCAGACTCCGGGCCGGTAGCGCCCGGGGTAGCCATGGGTCACAACGTCGACTGTTACCCGGGGTAGCCATTGGGTCATGATCCCGGAGAGAATGGGGTATGACCGAGGTAACCGAAACCATGCTTCCCGGCGTTGGCGTTCGGCATGAGATCGTGACCGCCGCCGGGCAACGAATTGGGGTGCTGGTTCACCACAACGGCCGGCGGGAACTCCTGGTATACGACGTGGCCGATCCTGACGCCTGCTCGTCGGTGGTGAGCCTCGACTATGAGGAGACTCGCACGTTGGCGGAGCTTTTGGGCGCCACCAGGGTGAGTGAAGAGGTCCACGACATCATCCATGACATCGAGGGCCAAGCCATCGAGTGGATCACGGTTGCCCCCGACAGTTCGGCCGCCGGTACCACTATCGGCGACGGTAACTATCGCTCCCGCACCGGTGCCAGCATTGTTACGGTGATTCGCAGCGAGAAGCCGGTTCCCGCCCCCGGTCCCGAGTTCCGCCTGGAAGGAGGCGACCTGGTGGTAGCCGTCGGTTCGTCGTCGGCCTTGCGTGAGCTCCAAGGTCTGTTGGAGCAGCCTTGATGGCCGCCGGACGTTGATCACCCGCACTTCTGCGATGAGAGGGCCCACCGCAGCATGATGTTCGCCGCCGGCAGTACCGAAACTGCCCTTGCCTTTGTTGAAATTGGAGCGCTGGCTTTGGGCTTGGCGCTGTTGAGTCGCCTCGCCGGCCGGTTGGGGATTACGGCTGTCCCCCTCTACCTCATTGCCGGTTTGGCCTTTGGCGAGGGGGGCTTGGCTCGGCTGGACGTGAGCGAGGATTTTGCTGCTCTGGCCGCCGAGATTGGTGTGCTGCTCCTGCTGTTCACTCTGGGTCTGGAGTATTCCGACGTTGAGCTCCGCAACGGCCTTCAAACCGGGGTTCCGCCGGGGCTTACCGACATGGCTCTCAACGCCCTCCCAGGTGTGGCCGCCGGACTTCTGTTGGGGTGGCACTGGCTGGCCGCCGTGCTGCTGGGCGGGGTGACCTGGATTTCATCCTCCGGCATTATCTCCAAGTCGTTGGGTGACCTGTCTCGTCTTGGCAACCGGGAAACACCGAGTGTGCTCAATCTTTTGGTGTTTGAGGATCTCGCCATGGCGGTGTACCTGCCGGTGGTGGCCGCCCTCATTGTTGGTGGCACGCTGTTGGCCACCCTCACCAGTGTTGGCGTGGCATTGTTGACGGTCACGCTGATTCTGCTGGCGGCGCTGCGTTTTGGTCGCCGTCTGAGCCGATTGTTGTTGACCGACTCCGACGAAGCGCTGCTGCTGGGGGTTTTCGGGGTTACGTTGCTGGTGGCCGGTATCGCTCAGCTGTTCGACGTGTCCGGCGCTATCGGGGCGTTCCTGATCGGGCTGGCCCTGTCGGGCAAGGTGGAGAAACGGGCCGAGCAGCTCATCAGCCCGCTGCGGGACCTGTTCGCCGGAACGTTCTTCCTGTTCTTCACCTTCAACATCAACCCGGCTGATATGCCGCCGGTGATTCTGCCGGCGTTGGCGCTGGCCGTTGTCGGCATCGTCACCAAGTTCGTCACCGGTTGGTACGCCGCCGGGCGCCTGGGGGTTGGCCGCAAGGGCCGAGTTCGAGCCGGAACCATGCTTATCGCCCGCGGCGAGTTTTCCATCGTCATCGCCGCTCTGGGCGCCGGCCTGGCTGACGGCTCCGAGCTTGGGGCGGTGGCCGCCGGGTACGTGCTGATCACCGCAGTCGCCGGACCGTTGATCACCAAGTTCGCCGACAACCTGGCCGATATTGGTTCCAGTCGAAAAGCTTCGGTGGGTCAGACAGTGCCGGCTGCTGGGACCAACCAGCGTCGACCGGCGGCTGCTGCCACATAGCAAGTCGGCCGTCCCGTTGGTCGCTTCCGCAACCTAGATCTGGCGTCGTTGATTGCGTTGAACGTAGGCCGATGGGGTTACTCCCAAATGGCGACTGAAGTCGCGCACCAGATGTGACTGGTCGGCGTACCGGAGCTCGGCCGCCACGGTAGACCAACCCCGCCAGCTTCCATCGTCGGCAAAGGCTTCTCGAGCGGACTCGGCCGCCTCGATGATCCTCCAACGGCGAATGATGAACGCCGGAGTCTGACCGACATGTCGATCGAAGAGGCGTTGCAGCGATCTGACACTGACGTTCGCCACTTCGGCCAGCTGTTCGGTTTGGCAGATTGTGCGGTCGCTTTCAGCGGTCCGGGCCACTTGGGCCACCCATTTCGCTTCGGCCACCTGATTAGGGTGACGCTGGGCGACGATTGTTTCGAGCTGTTGTCGAAGGCGGGCGACCCGCCGGTGGTTGGAGGGCTCGGCCGCTACCTGAGCCACTAGGAGATCGGTATCAGATCCGGGCAAACCCTCGGTCAAGGTGAGTTGTTGATTCCGGCCTTCACGGGCCGGCCGATCGAGAAAGACACCCAGGCCTCCTACCGTGGTGCGGGCGGCGACCGTCCACCCGGCCCCGGTCAAACGGCGTTGACTCACCCCTTCGAGTACCCCGTACACCCGACCCTGAGCCGGGTCGAGTGGGACACCGGCGTCGTCCAGTGTCCCAACGCTGATATTGCCCGCCGGGTGGTTGAGCACCTCTTGGGTGAACTCCTCCCCGGCGGGAAGATCCCACTTCACCGACCAGAACCACTCAACCAGCCCGTCGAGGATGTCGCCGGGGGCGCTGCGATCGAAATCCACGTGGCGAAGCATGCGGTCGGGGTCGACAATGCCCCGCATGTCTCCGCCCGATGGTTGAGTGTCCGGATTCTCCGAAGCCACCGAACGCAGCGTAGTCGCTGACTGTCTGGCGTGGATCTTCAAGCACGGCCTGGCCGAGGTTTCGTACGGTGCTTCCATGACTACTCCACAGACACAACCGAACACTTCGGAACGCTGCGACGATGACCTGCCGATCTTCCCGGCCCCATCGCCGGCTGTTCTGTCCGACCGCGAAGCGGCCGCCAAACTCTTTGCCGACGTATTCGAGCAGTTGGCAACTGTCGTCGATGTTCCACCCGCGGTGGCGTCGAGCCCCACTCCATGCGACAAGTTCACCGTTGTTGAGCTGCAACGACACGTTTTGGCCTGGCTCCAGTTCTTCGCCCAAGCGCTCAACGATCCGAACGGTGAAACCGGCCGGATCGACCCGGATCAGTGGAGCCTCAGTGAGGGTGACGATCCCGTAGCCATCGTCCATCGAGCGGCCGGGCAATTCCAGCAGGCCATCAGCCGGGTGCCCGACGGCGAGCTGATCTCCATGGTTCAAGCTCGTATGCCGAAAGAGGCGGTGCTGGCCATGGCGTTGGGCGAGTACCTGACTCACGGCTGGGACTTTAGTGTTTCAACCGGGGCATCGTGGTCGCCGAGTGAGGCGGCGGCCGAACCGGCTCTCGAATTCCTGCGGGCCACGGTCGCCCCCGAATACCGGGGCCCCGACAGCGGCTTCTTCGCTGACGAGGTGCAGCCGGCGGCCGACGCGTCAGTGTTCGAGCAACTGCTGTGCTTCTGCGGTCGAGACCCGAACTGGTCGAACTGACGGGTATTGGGGCGCCAACTACGGCCAGAACGATGACTGCTCGGTCAGAAAATCCCATCACTAGTCCGATTCTTGTAATTGTTGATCGGATTAGTCATATTTAGGTTAGGGTGCGGATATGAGTTCGATCACCTCCCTAACAGAGGCGCCCGCCATGGTCGGCGTGCCGGTCAAGACTGCTACCGCAGCTGCGGCGGTTTGTTGGGGTCTGCAGCACTTTGGGGGCAGTATCTGTTTGTTGTCTTCAATGCAGGACACGGTTCTGATCGATATCACGATGAGTATCGACAGGACTGTGCCTGTGGTGTTTCTGGACAACGGGTGCCACTTTCCCGAAACACTGGCGGTGGTTCAGAGCGTCGAGCAGCGTTACAACATCTCGGTGGAGGTTGTTCGGTTCGAAGGAGATGCCGACTTCCACTCGGATCCATTTGCATGCTGTGCGGTGAAGCCGGGTTTGCTGGATCGTGCCTTGGTTGGCCGTGACGCCTGGATTAGTGGCGTTCGTCGTCTGGATTCAGTCGAGCGAGCGAGCGCAGACATCATCGAGCGCGATGCCAGAGGACTGGCAAAAATTAACCCACTGGTGCAGTGGTCGGACATGGACGTGGATGCGTACGTCGAAGTCAACAATCTGATTGAGCACCCGTTGCGAGCCCTTGGTTATGGGTCGATCGGGTGCCAGCCGTGTACACAACCTGCGCTTGGTGGCGATCTCCGGTCGGGTCGGTGGGCTGGTTCGGGCCGTACCGAGTGTGGTCTGCATCATCTCGGCGCGTCGGTCGTCACCCACTCCGTACCCACCCAGGGTCGGCAGGAGAGGGGCTCTGAGTTCTCGTGAGTGACGTAGTTGACAGCGCTGATTTCGGTCACGCTTCGTATCCGGTGAATCTCTTGCTGAGGGGTCAGCGGTGCTTGGTCGTGGGCGGTGGCCGGGTGGGTTTTCACAAGATCTCCGGCCTACTGGCCGCCGGGGCTTCGGTGACGGTTATAGCACCCTGCTTCGATCCACGAGTTCAAGAGATGGCAGGACTGGAGGCCGGTCGTCTTCGACTGGAACGGCGTAGTTACCTTCCAGGTGACGTCAAGACGTATCGATTGGTAATCACGTGTACTGATGACAGCGCCGTGAACCAGCAGGTGTTCTCCGACGGTGAACGGCTTAACGTGTGGGTCAACAGCGCAGATGATCCAGCCAACTGCCGGTTCACGCTTCCGTCCGTTGCCCGTCAAGGTGATCTCGCTATCAGTGTCTCCACCAACGGTCGTAGCCCTGCCTTGGCCTCGTGGCTGAGGAAGCGGTTTGAGGTCGAGTTCGACCAGTCTTATGTCCGCCTTCTCGACCTACTGTCCCAGGTGAGGCAATCGGTTCGTCAGACCATTGGAACCAGCGAGGTGCCAGGTTGGATGGAGGCGCTTGACGGTGGGCTACTCGACTTGGTTTCCGAAGGTAGAGACACCGAGGCTCAGAAGCTTCTGTCTGACTCTTTAGGGATCGACTGTCGGTCGATAGCGAACGCTTCGGGGGCTGGGTCATGACGGTGCACTTGGTTGGTGCCGGTCCCGGCGATCTTGAGCTTCTGACCCTCAGAGCCGCCAAGTTGATTTCGACGGCCGATGTACTTGTTCACGACCGTCTGGTCGGTCCGGACATTTTGAGAATGGCCAGCCCGTGGGCCGAAGTCATTGATGTCGGCAAGGACCCGGACGGGTCACGAGTCCAGCAAGCGGATATCAACGAGATTCTGATTGATCGAGGCCGTCGTTTCGAAACCGTGGTTCGCCTCAAGGGCGGCGATCCGTTCGTCTTTGGCCGGGGCGGAGAGGAGGGGCTGGCACTTTCCTCTGCAGGTATCGATGTCCAGGTAACGCCTGGTATTACATCAGCGCTTGCCGGCCCGGCCGTCGCCGGAGTTCCCGTGACGCACCGCGGGATGAACAGCTGCTTCACCGTGGTCACCGGTCACGAACAACCAGGCCAAAGAGATCAGGTCGACTGGACCGCGCTAGCCAAACTCAACACCACGCTTGTAGTGCTCATGGGTGCACGTCGGGCGTCTTGTATCCGTGAGGCTCTGCTCCTCGGAGGGATGCCGCAGACAATGCCGGTCGCCGTTGTTGTTGACGCCACCAGTGCACGGCAACACGTACTCCGAACTCAGCTCGCCGACCTTGGCTCCACGCCAATAGCAAATCCGGCGGTGATTGTCATTGGACCCATGGCGGGCCGTAGCGTCCTCGAACCGGTTGCCGCCGTCAACATCAACCACCTACAGAATGAGGAGCGAATACATGTCTAGTGTTCGGGTAGACACCCCAACAGTCTCCGATCCGGCAATCCGGCACGACATCGACCGGTTCAGAGCAATGCTCGAGCGATACCAGAACGGCGAGGTCGACGACGATGTGTTCCGGGTGTTCCGGCTGACCAACGGCATCTACGGTCAACGCCAAGGCGGCCAGAACCACATGGTCAGGGTGCGCATACCCTACGGCTCGGTCACCGCCGATCAACTCGATGTTCTTGCAGAGGTAGTTGAGCGATATTCACGCGGGTGGGGTCACATCACCACCAGACAGAACCTACAGTTCCATTTCGCCCAGCTACCAGAGATTCCCGAGATCCTCGAACATTTAGGTTCCGTCGGTCTCTCCAGTCGCGAGGCATGCGGAGACACGGTCCGCAACGTTCAAGGCTGCCACTTGGCCGGCGCCTGCCCCTATGAGGCCCTTGACATCTCACCGTGGGCTCAGGCGACGAACGACTATCTACTCCGCAACCCGCTGGGACAACGGCTGGCCCGCAAGTTCAAGATCAACTTCTCCGGATGTGAAACAGACTGCGGTCAGGCGATGTTCAACGACGTCGGTGTTATCGCAACCACCAGAACCAGCGACGTCGGCAACGTGGAAAGGGGGTTTCGGGTTTTCATTGCCGGTGGACTTGGGGCGAATCCGCACCCGGCCCTGGCCCTTGAGCCATTCACAGCTAGAGAAGACCTTCTCCCAACCATCGAGGCCACACTTCGGGTCTTCGAGCAAACAGGAAATCGCGACAACAAACTTCGTGCCCGGATGAAGTGGGTTATCGATCAACTTGGATTCGAGGAGGTCCAACGACGCATCCTCCAACAGCGGCGGTTGCTTCCGGCCGCTGCCAGTTGGCCGGGCGGCATACCCGATCACATTTCCGAACACGGAGATCATCCCGCCGGCGTTGGTCTCGACAGCGTTATCTCACCGATTGGCCAAGGGACAGCTGTGAGCTTAGGGACCGGATCCCCCTTCTCTCAATGGGAACGAACCAATGTCATACGCGGCACGGCTAAGGGAACCGTGTCCGCCTACGCGTCATGCACGCTCGGGGACGTTACCTCAACCCAGTTCCGAGGGATCGCTGCAATCATTCGACAGTTCGATGCGGCCGTGCGACTGTCGAATCGGCAGAACTTTGTTATTCGTGACCTTACAGAACACCAGCTTCAACCGTTGTACGAGCGTCTCGTTGAGCTCGACATGGCTCAACCCGCAGCTGAACTGGCCCGCGATGTCGTCTCTTGCCCAGGAGCTGACACTTGCGGTCTTGCAATCACTCAGTCCCGTGGCCTGGCGGCGGCCATAGGGCAAGCGCTTGAAGACAATGGCCTGGCGGACCTCGGCGGTGTAAGGATAAACATTTCTGGCTGCATGAACTCCTGTGGCCAACACCATGTAGCAGATATCGGATTCTTCGGAATCGAACGGCGAGCTCACGGGCAATCCGCCCCCGGCTACCAACTACTTGTCGGTGGCTACGTCGGCCAGGAAGGTATCAACTTTGGTGATCAGGTCCTGCGACTACCGGCCCGCAACGCGCCGGCCGTCGCAGTTCGCATCCTCACTCGCTACCAAAGCGAGCGCACCGCCCACGAGCCCTTCCGTTCGTGGCTGACAAGGATTGGTGGAGCGAACCAACTATCGATTGAACTCGCAGATTTGGACCACTTCCCGTCGCCGACTCAAGATCCGGGCTACTACATCGACTACGCCGAAACGCAGCCCTACACGACTCTCAAGGGCGCTGTCAGCGAGTGCGCGACATGAGCTACCAGGCCATAACTGACCGGCAAGTTATCAACGCAACAATCCGGCAGATCGACTACGTCAACAGTACTGATCCGAATCTCGACCCCACAACGCTGCTCCCGCGCGCTCTCCACCAAGGAAGGCTCGCGTCCACCTGGTTGTCTCGCCTGCACCGACCCCCTGATACGCCGAGCCTCGAGTTGGAGCTCGTTGTCCGCGCCCACCACCTTCGCCGATGGGAGCTCGCCCGAATCGACTACTCAGAGGGCCGAGCTGGATATCTGCAGTGGCGGCGAGACAACAAAAAGCACCAAGCCGAGTCCCTGGCGGCCATCATGTCCGAGTTTGGATGGCCCCGGCAATCAATCATCAGGACAACAGAACTGTTGAGCCGGGCCCAACTCCGAACAGACCCCGAAACACAACATCTCGAAGACGCTGCCTGTCTGGTGTTCCTCGAAACCGAACTCCAAACCATGGTTGACAGACTTGAACCCGATCATATGAGTCGGGTCATCGAAAAGACCCTGGCCAAAATGTCACCCTTGGCACTAGAGTTCGCCACCACACTCACTGCCACCACCGATGCTTCTGGAAGTTAACGGTCGCCGGTGTGGTTAAGTGGTTCTATGGACTTCAGGCGGATTCCTTCCGGCCCGCTCATCTCGATACTGGCCGCAGTGTTCTGGATTGCGTTGGCGTGGCGCACGCCCACTTCGACTCATCACTTCGCTCCGATCGTGGTTGGGCTCATGTGGGGTCTGGCGGAGCGAACGGGTTCGCCGGCAGGTGTGCTCGACCGATCGGCCACTGTGACCGCCTTCGCCGGAGGGTTGGGTCTGGCCCTTGGTTCGATAGCGGTCTTGGCCGCCGCCGACAAGCTTCAGGGTCCCGGACTATACGGGTCGTTTCCCGTGATTCCCGAACTGGTGCTTCACGGAGTGGTCGGAGCGGTCATTGGCGCTCGCCCTTGGACGCTGGCCACCGGTGGAGCAACGCCGACAGCGTCTACTACACCAGGTCGGTCGGGTCGTCCGAAGGCGGGCCGCTGAGCAACCAGCCGAGGTCGTCGTCGGCGTCGAACCGCCACCACTGACCGTCCGGATCGAGGCGAAGCTGGATCGGCCCGACACTCACGGTGTTGGCTCGTCGCTTCGGTTCGGCTCCTCCGGCCACGAACCGTTGCATGACATCGAAGCCCGGTTGCAGTGCGTCGTCGGTTGCATCCCATCGTTGGCGGGACACGATAATGCCGTCCTGCCCGCCGTAGAAGAAGGCTTTGGCAGCCGCAGCCAGGTCCCCGATCGGCAGATTCGTTTCTTCGGCTATGGCAACCACGTCACCGGCGATGGCCCGGCGGGCCACGTCGGCGCCGACACTCAAGTCCAGCATGGAGGTTCCGTCACCGGCCAGCATTGCCTGGGCTCGACGGGCACCGTCGGCCACCAATTCTCGCAGCTCGGACTCATCCATGCCGGAGTCGGCCGGTGGGGCCACCGCCAGCTTGCGCATGGTACGAGGGATGGCCGGCGCCACGATCGACCGGTTAACCGTGTCCGGTTCCTGCCGGAACGCCGCCGCCGCCGACATGCCGGGGTCGCTACCTCGTGGTTTGTTCGACTCGGCGGTTACCGAGGTGCCGAGCAGGGCTGATCGTCTAGCCCGCAGCTCGGAAAGTACCTGCTCTCGACCGCGTCCTCGCAGGAGCATCAGAGCGAACGGGTCGGCGTCGAACACGTCGGCGGCCACGTAGCAGAGGGCGGCGGCATGTTTGCACGGGTCGGCCCCGTCGGGGCAGTTGCAGTCCGGTGTCAGGTCACCGGGGCCGGGGAGAAGAACCTCGTTCAGCTCCCGTGGAACTTCACCGGCCAGTAGGGCGGCTGACAGTTTGGCTCGGCTGACCACCTCATCCAGCAGCTCACCCCAACGCTCGTCGTCCAACAAGCCGACGGCCAACGTGGCCGAGTAGACCTCGCCGCCGTGAACGTCGGCCCGCATCAGTCCCGGTTCAACCTCCACGTTTCGCACCCGGTCCTGGCGGGCGTAGGTACGCCCTCGGGGTAGACGATTGGGATCGGCCAGTGCCCGATACTCCAACGCTTCAAGCCAAGCTTCACCCCACCAGGTGTTGCCGAACTGCTTCACTGGTCCACCGGTCATCAGGCTGCCTCCCCGGTTGACGCTGCGTCCAGGTTGACCAGGGCGGCCAGCTCCTCATCGTCAAGTTCGGAGATCCAGGCCTCACCGGCTCCGCCGACCACCCGGTCGGCCAGGTCGCGTTTGTGGTTCAACAGTTCGGCCACTCGATCCTCAACCGTGCCCTGGGTGATGAGGCGATGGACGGTGACCGGTTGTGTCTGGCCGATGCGGTAGGCCCGGTCGGTGGCTTGGTCTTCGACGGCCGGGTTCCACCATCGGTCGAAGTGAACAACGGTGGTGGCCGCCGTCAGGTTCAGCCCGGTGCCGCCCGCTTTCAGCGACAGAACCAGGACCGGTAGCTGCTTGGCCTGGAAGGCGTCGACCAGCTGCTGTCGGGCCTTGGTGGTCAGTCCGCCATGTAGTAGTGCGGATTCGATGCCGTTGGCTTTGAGGTGCTCAACCAGCAAGCGGCCCATGCCCACATACTGGGTGAAAACCAGGCTTGACTCGTCGTTGGCTTGAGCGGTGGCCAGCAACTCGTCCAATGCTTCGAGCTTGCCCGACCGACCGGAGGTTCCCGGCTGGCTTGATGCCGCCGACGTATCCGAGGCGTCCACCGCCTGTCCGGTCGGGGCCTCCTCTTTCAGGAACAGCGCCGGGTGGTTGGTGATCTGCTTGAGTTTGGTCAGCAGGGCCAACACCATGCCACGACGTTGCATACCTTCGGCTTCCGCCACTTCGACCAGGGTTTGCTCAACCGTGGCCTTGTACAGCGTGGCCTGCTCGGTCGACAGGTTGACCACCACGTCGCGTTCGATCTTGTCCGGCAGGTCGTCGACCAACCCGGGGTCGCTCTTGCGCCGCCGCAACAGGAATGGGCTGAGCAGCCGAGCCAGCCGGGTGGTGACGTCTTCGTTCCCGTCCCGCTCGATGGGCACGGCGGTGGTTCGACGGAAGGTGGCCAGTGGTCCCAGAAGCCCGGGGACGGCCCAGTCGAAGATGGCCCACAGTTCGCTGAGGCGGTTCTCCACCGGGGTGCCGGTAAGCGCCAGTCGGATACGGCCGTTGAGTTTTCGTAGCGCCCGGGCGGTGGAGGAGCGGGGGTTCTTGGCCTGCTGTGCTTCGTCGGCCACCACCAGCCCGAAGTCGGTAGCCGCCAACTCGTCGACGTCGCTGCGAACCACGCCGTAGCTGGTGATGACCAGCTCGTCCGGCTTAAGCCCGGTCAAGCAGCGGGAGGCGCCGTGATAGATGCGAACCGGGACGCCGGGAAGGAAGCGTTCGGCCTCCCGGGCCCAGTTGGTCAACAGCGATGTGGGGCAGACCACCAGTGTCGGGCCGGGGTCGGATTGGATGGCCAGGTCGCTTCCGGTTTCGTGAATGCGGGAGTGTAGGGCCAGCACTTGAATGGTTTTGCCCAGTCCCATGTCGTCGGCCAGGCAGCCGCCGACGCCCAGCGAGTACAGCTCGGCCATCCATGCCAGACCTTGACGTTGATAGGGGCGAAGGTCGGCTCGTAGGCCGACCGGTTGGGGCAGCTTCTCCGCTTGGTCGCCGGTCAGGTGTCGCCCACCCAGTTTGTTGAGCCGGTCGATGAGGCTGGACAATCCACCTTCGATCCGGAGGCCGCACTGCTCGCTCTCGGCGTCGGTGTTGTCGTTGGTGTGGTCGGAGTCGTCTGACGTGTTTGGGTTGCCTCCGATGTCTATGGTGAGCCCCGGCCGGCCACCGTTGCCCGGGTCGCCGGAGTTGAGGGCGGCGGCCAGGATGTCGCCCATGGTCAGGTTGGGGGGCCGGGCTCGCAGGCGTTCCCGGTCGGCCCGGTCGAGCCTCACCCATTTGCCCCGTAGAGGAACAACCGCCCGCTTGGCCTCGCCCAGAACCTCCAGTTCCTCCACAGTGAGAGGAACACCGTCGAGGAGGAACTCCCAATCGACGGCCAGCAGACTCTTCAAATCCAGCATCGGTGGTCGACCGTCAGAGCCGTCTTCGCTCAGATCGTCGACGGTGTCGGCCGGTTGCCCGTCACCGGCGGCTGAAGCCACCACTCGTCGTTCGATGCGGGGAGCCACCAGGTCGGCCGGCCAACGAACGTCGATCTTGTGGTCCGCCAGCTCGTCGAGCGAATCCAGCAACAGGTCGAGATCGTCGTCGTCCAGTGGGGCCGTGGTCGGTGCCACCTGGTCGAGCACCGCTTCCAACGGTGGGACCAGTCGGCCCAGGGTCCGCAGACCGGCCAGCAAGGTGACTTCGGCTTGAGGGCCGAGCCGGTCGATGACCTCGCCGGGGGCGTGCCAGTAGTCGGAGGCATCAACCACCAGCGATGGGTCCAGCACGCTGGCCAGTTGAAACTTGACGGTCCACGGCTCCTTTGATGCTCCTTCGCCTTCGGTGATGTCGGCGTTGTCATCCGGGGGGTGAACTTGGAGCACGAGCCGTGAGCTGGCGCAATGGGAGGCGGCCAGGTCCTTGACCCACGGCCGCAGGTGAGGGGCTTTGGTCGGTCGAGGGTCGGCGTACAGCCGCAACGAACCCACTCGGTGGGCTGCCGGGGTTCGCAGGAACCGGTCGGCCACGGCGTCGCAGGCTGCTCGCACGGCGAACGTCGGGTCGCTGATGAGGCCACGCTTGCCCGACACTTCAACCGGCGTGGCGTGCGCTTCCGGTGGTAGGGCGGCGGCCAGTTGGGCCACCAGTTCGGTTTGCCGGGCACCTAGCGGGTCGACCCGCCACATGTCGTAGCCTGCGGGGCTGACCCACGGCAGCACTCGACCGTCGGCGATGAACGACAGAGCGGCTCGGATGACATCAGCCCAGGCGTGGGCCGATCGGCTGGCTTCGTCTCGGTGACTAAGCAGGCCGAGTAAGTCGATGGCTTCAGCCAGGTCGAGGCGGACGGCCGAAACGGTGGTCTTAGTGGTGCCACGGGCGGCAGGCTGATGGACGGTCAGTTCCTGTCGGGGGAGTAGCGCCCGCTCTGCCTGGCCGAGATCGGTGGATGCATCGAACAGCCCGCCGGGTGAGTTTGGGTTCCACCAACCGAACCACGATTCCCGGGCGGGGTCGGCCTCGACAAACGTGACGTTCCACGACAGATCGACCCCGCCGGGGCTCGGTTGTGGTGAAGCCGGTGACGAATCCGCCGCCGACTGTTCGACTACGGCAACCACTACTCGAACTCTAGTTCGTCATAGCCCGAGTTGCTTGGGTTGATGTTGCCGGCTTGGTCCTACCTCAACGTTCCTAGACTTCGCTCATGATCGTGCGTTCGCTTGAGCAGTTGAAGGAAGAGGGTCGCTACATGGAGAAGCCGGGGGTCTTCGTCAGCTGCCGCTATCTCATGCGGGACGACGACGTCGGTTTCACTATGACCCAGACCATGATTCCGGCCGGTACCCATCAGGTGATGGAGTACAAGAACCACATCGAAGCCAACCTGATCATCGACGGCACCGGAGTGGTGAAAGATGTGGCCACCGGCGAGGAACATGCGCTCGGTCCGGGCGTGATGTACACCTTGGACAAGCACGACCGCCATGAGCTGACGGCCGAGACCGACATGCGTATCGTGTGCGTGTTCACTCCGGCTTTGGTCGGCCACGAAACCCACGACGCCGACGGTTCGTATCCGCTGCTGTAGCTCACATCTCGGCATGGGAATGCCTGTTGGGAGGTGCTGGTTTTGAGCGCTATGAGCAGAGTGAGGATTGAGGACAATCCGAAGTGGATCCGGGGGGTCGTCGATGGCCGACTGGTGGTGGACAGTCGCCGGTCACGGTTTGTGTGGGAGATCCCTTACTACCCGGCCTGGTACTTCCCGGTCGATGATGTGGACGCCAAGCTGGTGGAAACCGGCGAGACGCTGCGGTCACCCAGCCGAGGCGAGGGCACCCGCTACGACATGGTGCTTACCGGCGTCGACGGTGAGCGGACGCTGCCCAACGCCGCTTGGCGTCATCTGGACTCGCCGGTTGAGGAGCTGAGGGATCTGGTTCGAATCGAGTGGGACGCTTTGGACGCTTGGTTCGAGGAGGACGTTGAGGTGTTCGTTCACCCCCGTAGCCCGGAGGTGCGGGTTGACGCGTTGGCCTCGTCTCGCCATGTGCGGGTGCTGGTCGACGGAGTTGTTGTGGCCGAAAGTGTTCGGCCGAC